>NZ_JBITMP010000010.1:0-323713 GCF_044466425.1 Nonomuraea sp. NPDC049400 | reverse complement strand
GGTCAGGACATCTACGCCATCAGCGCGCCGCTCGCGGTGGAGGCCGTCAACCGCATCCTCACCGGCCGCACCAAGACCACCGGCGTCGCCTCCGCGGGCGCGATCTTCAACGCCCCAGACTTCCTGCGCGCCCTGTCCCCACACCTCTCACTGCACGTCCCGCTCGACACCCGCGGCTGACCGGCGACCCGAACCGCGACCCAGACCGTGGTCAGTGCGGTCCACGAGCAGGCCGGTCACCTGTACGGGGCTGCCCTGCGGGCCTGACCGGGCCACTCGCACCATCCGAGTCGTCGCTAGGCTTGGAGCGTCTGCCCGTCCTGTGCTGGCATGATTTGTCCGGTGCGTTTATGGACGGTCCAGCATCGAATGGTTCTCGAGTTACTGGAGGACAGTGGTGAATTAGTTGGCGACTGGGCCAGGGTGCTGAGCCACTCATACCGTCCTGCTTACGAGGAAATGGCGGCGGAGATGGCACGGCGCGGTATCGACTGCGCGGGCCGACCGCCGTTGTGGGCATGGCCCGGGCCGGATACCCACGATGATCGAGTGGCGTTGACAGCGGAACTCCTCCTCAATCCCGATAGTCCAGAGGAGTATGACCGCTATGTCGTCCTTGATCTGGATGTGCCCGATGAGTTCGTAGTACTCAGCTCATATGGGCGATGGAACGACTTCCTGGAAGCGATCTTCATGGGTGACAGTTCCCCGCGCATGGACTGGTCGATCGACCAGAACGAGCTCGATGAACAGGCCTATGCGCGCGTCCAGGCATGCCTTCCGCGCGTGGCAGGCCCATGGGTCCTGAGCGTCCGCCCGTTGAAGCCGTCGTCGTTGGACGAGCCCGAAGAAACGCCGTGCACGGTTGAAGCTGGTAAATAGGTGATGCTCCGTCGTCATGCGACTGGGTCGCGGAGCCAGATCCTGATCGAGGCGATGTCGATGGTGCCCTGATAGATCCGCTCACCCGAGGGGCTGCCAGGGGACCCGGTGGGAAGCAAGGAATCTAACCGGCGCGGCGGCCGCGACGCCAACTGAGGCCGATCCTGCTCGCGGCCGGGCCGGTCGTGGTCGGAGTGGTGCCCGCCGACCCCGCGCTGGATTACCAGCCAGGGCAGCCGACCGGCATCACCACGAGCGGACTCATTCACCAGGCGGCCGACTGCGCGCTGTTCCCCGGGCTCAGCGCCGCCGCGTTCGTCCTGGCCCCGCATCTGGGACAAGCAAGCCGGGGATGGGCCGTGTACGCCCGCGTGTCCGGCGCTCTGATCATCGTCTTCGCGTTCGCCGCCGGCATCGCCTACCCCTCGACACGCTGGGCGTCCGGCGACCGGCGCCCGCCGGCCTGCTCGAACATCTCTCCACGCCGCACGTGGAGATTCCGAACGGAACCAAAGAACTTCTTGATCGGACACGGTCTCTAATCCGGTGTTCGATCTATGAAAGGAACCCAAGTGTTCATGTCCGCCAAGACGATCGTCGCCGCATCCCTCCTTGCCGCTGGAACGCTCACCACCGCCGCGCCCGCGCAGGCGGCCGTCGAGACGCCGCAGAGCGTTTGCGGCAACGGTTTCCGTGTGGTGAAGGACGGCGTCCGGGCGATCAAGGACAGGCAGGGCGCCGAACTCGGCAAGGTCTTCCTGCTCTACAACAGGAGGAACGGCTACAACTGCGCAGTGACATTCCGGACCCTGTTCGACGTTGACCACGCCAAGGTCTTGATGGGCGCCACGCTGACCGTCCAGACCACCACTCCTCCGCTGACCTCCTCCAAGACGACCTCGGGCGTCTACAGCAGGCACACCAAGCCGGTGAAGCTGTTCGCGCGTGGCCTGTGCGTCAAGTACTCGGGCACCATCCAGAGCCCGGCCTCCCGCTGGGAGGGGAAGGGCGGTCGCGACAAGTGGGGCAACTGCGGCAGGTGACCGGTTCGGGGTGGTGTGCTCACACCACCCCGAACGACCACCGGTGAGCGACTCCACCAGAAGAGGAAACCCTGACGGCACCTCTGGCCGACGTGCCGTTGGCCCGCCGCGCCCATTATTGCGGCAACCTGTCGCCTGGACACGATCGCCGTGCAGAAGCCGCACCGCCTCCGCTTAGCGATGCGGGCTGGCGGGCCGCGGCAGCCTTGCGCGCTGGGCTGGGATAACGCGCATCCGTGCGGGTGGCAGCACGCAGTCGGTAGGGGAAGAGGGTTCGGTGCCCCTTCCCTTAGGGAGCCTGGCCGGAGGCTATCGCGTGGCACACATCACTGCCTCGGAGGTCTCCGCGATGGTTTTCCCGAGGCTGGGGACTGTAAGAACAACGGCGTGCGCCGTGAGGTGCTGTGTTTCGAGTGGAGGTGAAAGACCTTCGCCGCCTGTCCGGTTACGACCTCATCTGGCGAGTCGCGTACGACCTCATGGTCTTGCCGGCCCCGGGCGTTATCCATGGGAGTTGAGCCAGTCGCGTCTATGTAATCACGACCGAGCATGGTGACGTTCTGTCATCGCCGTTGCCTTCCTATCCATAGGACTGCAACGACGAGAAGGAACGATGCGGATGGCATACGGCTTGGCAGTGCGGCCCCCAGATGGCGCCCGGACCTGGACGGTAGTCGATGCTGGCTACCGGACAGTGACGCCCGTCGGGCAGTGGCTGGAGGCGCACCGGCACCTGTGGTCGCCGAACACGGTGCGCAGCTATGCGACCTCGCTGTCCCAGTGGTGGACGTTCCTGGAGCAGCGCGGCGAGACCTCCGGGTGGCGGGAGGCCGGGTCCCAGCGGTGACGGCCTTCTTGTTGTGGCTGCGAAATGGCCGCACCGTCGAACACGCGCTGATCGAACCGGACGAGGAGGTTGACCAGCATGCGAACTGTGATTCTTGACCTACGGCCCGGTTGGGCCTGCCACGCTCGACGCCGGCACTGGGCAGCGCTGGGAAACTGGTCGTCATGGAGATGACCGTCTGGATGGACGCGTGGCAGATGCAGTGCTGCGGCGAGAAGTTCCGTGTCGGGTCCACCGTGGAGTGGACGCTGGGCCCCGCAGGCCAGGACTGGCTTGCGTCGGTCCTCGGCGAGGCGGCCGCCGAGGTCGACGCGAGGGAGGAACACCACGGTGGCGTCTCGAAGGAGACACTCGGCACTCGTGGTCAGGTGCAGTCCATCACCGCGGTCCATTGCCGCTACGCCCCCACGCCCGGGGCGGACAGCGGAACGCGCTATCCCGTCAAGGGAACGCAAGTGCTGACCGCCGTCGAGTCCGCCGATAGGTGGACGCAGAAAGACCACGACGAGCTGTTATTCGTGGGATACCTGGTCCGGCTCGCCACTACCTGATCGGCGAGCGACTGGCTCACCGTGCTAGCCCCGTTCTTCGCATGTGAGTGATCTTCAGCGGAGATCTCGTGGATCAACATCGAGGAGGTCCAGGAGATGGAGTTGGAGACCAGTGGGTTGTGGGATGGTCGGGGGTGACTGACCGGTGCCCGGGATCAGCCGGATGCCGGCCAACGCGTCCAGGATGAGCCGGCCGGTGGGAACGGCGGGCCGTCCGGCGTACAAGCCGTTGACCTTGGTCGCGCCCTGGGCGGCCAGGGCCTGGCGGACCTGGCGTTCGATCAGGCAGAAGATGAGCAGCGCCTGGCAGATCACCGTGATCAGTGCGTTGATGCGGCGGTTGTTCTTCAGATACAGGTTGGTACGCGCGGAATCCGGTCGTTGTGCGTGGCCAGCCCCGCGAACCGGGCCGCCGTGTCCCAGCGCCGGATCACCCGCGCCCGCCACAGCAGACCGGCCAGCCAGCCGCGCACCGATGGCACGCCGCCGAACAGCGAGACCAGGCACACCGCCACGCCGAGCGCGACCGGCCAGTCACCCAGCCACCAGGCCCCGCCGAGCATGCTCTGGTGGACCACTCAAGCTGATCAAATCCTGATGCCGCCGCCGGCCCGGTTAGAGCCGCTCGCCGCGGCGCACCCCCCGCTCGCCTACCAGGTGGTGACGGTCGACGGCGACTGGCGGCCCCTGTCGGCGTACGGGCCCTACCGGTAGGGCAATCCCAGCCACTTCGCGGCGTTCGAAGTCCCGTCGAACGCTGCGAGGACCGAGAAGCACAACTCGGAGAACTCTTACGTGGCTGACGTGCCTTACACCTCCCCGAGCCCCTGACCAGCGCGTTCGCTCAACTACCCCAGATAAGGCAAGAGACGTCGAAACGCGCGGCTATCTCCTCGACGGCGTGGCCTTCGGCGTACAGGGAGCGTGCCTGGTCGACCTGCTCCCCGGTGAGGATGGCACGCCGCCCGCCGTTGCGGCCCCGCGCGGCCGGGGCGCGGGCGGTTCGCCCAGCAGCGCACTGGCGCCGTCCAGGATCAGGCTGCGCAGCCGTTCGGCCGGTTCGTCGCGGAACAGCACCACCGGATCGGCCAGCCCGGCCACCACCTGGCAGGCCCGCACCCGCTGCTCGAGCCCGCCGCCCGGACCGGACACCAACTCGTTGGCCAGGGCGATCGCGGCGCGGAAGCGGTCGGCGATCGGCGCCTGCACGACGCGGGGAGACCGCTTCCTGGTCGGGCTCGCAACGCTCAACCTGCTGGTGGAGCTGTCGGCGGAGGGTCCGGGGTCGGCGACGAGCACGAGAAAGGTCAGGGCGGGGCCGTTCCGTCACCGTTGATCGACGGGTTCTTGCTCGGCGGCCGCGGCGTAGGCGGCCTTGAGGCGCTCGAACGGGCCTGGACCGTCGTGCGGCTTCGGCGGGGCGCCGAGGTGGCGGACGCGAAGCTCGTCCATGAGCTCCTCGATGAACGCCGGACCCTCATCGCGCATGAGCTGCTGTCGGCTCCGGAGTTCGTCGCTGCCCGGGCGCCAGTCGAGGCCCCAGTTGCCGAGGGCGTAGATGATCGGAAGAGTCTGGATACCGGCTTCCGTGAGGCTGTAGCGAGCGCGCTGCCCCCGCGCGGCGGTGCCGCGGGTGAGGATCCCTGCCTCGACGAGCCGCACGAGGCGGTCGGCGAGGATGTTCGAAGCGATGCCCTCGATCGACCCGGTGAGCAGCGCCCGAAAGTAGCGGCGGTCGCCGAAGATGACGTCGCGCAGCACGAGCAACGACCAGCGATCTCCGAGCACCTCGACGGCGGCGTTGATCGGACACCCGGACCGTGGTTCCACGATTCCTCCTTGACAGGTATTTCGTCCGCCTATAGTAGTTGCAGATCGCAATCACTCTTGGGAAGAGGAGCTGATGGGCCGCTTCGTCTATGCGATGCAGGTGTCCCTCGACCTGCGGATCGAGCAAGTTCCTGGGGACAACGGTGCCGGCGAGTGGCTGCGCATCGACGAGGAGCTGCACCGCGAGGCCAACGCGCTGACGCAGGCGCTCGCGCTCATGGTCCAGGGCCGGGTCTACTACGAGGTCATGGAGGAGTACTGGCCGCGGGCGCGCGAGGACGCGTCGCTGCCGGACTACATGCGTGAGTACGGCGAGATCTGGACCGCCAAGCCCAAGGTGCTCGTCTCCCGCACCCGCCGCAGCGCCGACCACAACACCCGGATCATCGGCGGAGACGACGCGATCGAGCAACTCGCCGCCCTGCGGGCCGGGACCGACGGCAGCATCAGTGTGGGCGGCGCGGCGCTCGCCACACAGCTGCTCCGGGCGGGGCTGCTCGACGAGCTGCTGCTCTTCACCCATCCCGCGATCCTCGGCTTCGGCAGGCCGCTGTTCGACGACTACGACGTGCCGATCGAGCTCGACCTGCTCGAGCAGCGATCGTTCAAGCAGGGCGTCACGATGCATCGCTACGCCATCCGGGACGCAAAGGAGGCGAGCTCGTGCTGAGGCAGGTCGCGGAGGGCGTGCTGGTCCACGAGAGCGAGTTCGTGCAGAGCAACGCCGTTGTGGTGCAGGGCCGGGCCGGCGTGTTGCTCATCGACCCCGGGGTGACCGGCTCCGAGATCGACTGCCTCGCGAACGACCTTCGCGAGTTGGGTCAGCCCGTTGTGGCAGGGTTTTCCACGCATCCGGATTGGGATCACCTGCTCTGGCACGCCCGGCTCGGCGAGGCGCCCCGTTACGGCACGGCGCGCTGCGCGGCCGCTGTCCGAGATCAGCTCTCGGACGCAGGTGCGAAGGCCCGCATCGCCGCCCACCTGCTCGAGACGGAAATCGCCGGGCAGGTACCGCTGGACCTACTCGGCCTCATCACCGGCCTGCCCGCCGGAACTGCGCAGATTCCTTGGGATGGCCCTCGAGTCCGGATCATCGAGCATCAAGCGCATGCCCCGGGCCACGCGGCGCTGTTGATCGAGGAACGCGGGGTTCTCGTCGCCGGCGACATGCTCTCTGATGTCCTGATTCCGATGCTCGACCTGAACGACACCGCGGACCCGATCGAGGACTACCTCACCGCGCTGCGGCTGCTCGAGGGCGTGGCGAGCGACGTCGATGTCGTCGTCCCGGGCCACGGTTCCGTCGGCGGATCCGACCAGGTACAGGCACGGATCGACCAGGATCGGGCGTACGTACTCGCGTTGCGGAACGGCCAAGTCCCCACCGACCCACGGGTCGGCCCATCGGCCAAGCCTGGCTGGGAGTGGGTGAGCGACGTGCACGAAGGGCAACTCCAGCGCCTCGCCCAATGAAGCGAGCGCTCAGCAGGCCCACTAAGTCGCTGGTCTCCCGCGGGGAGGGCGTGCGTGAGTGGCTGGCCACGCTGCGCATGTCCTCGGCCGCGTCAGGCTCGGCTGTCTGAACGGCCAAGATCGTACGGCCCAGCTGCGGAAGGCGGGCGTGCCGGCCTGGATCTGGTGGGGGCGCTGCGCGAGGGCGGCGAGGTCGTCGCGATGACCGGCGACGGCGTCAACGACGTCCGGCCCTGCGCGCGGTCATCGGCGTCGCGTCACTTGTCCTGGCCCTCCTCATAGCCACGGTCATGACCGTCCCCAACCAACCGGTGGTCGGTCAACTGGCCGGGCGACCCGGCACCCATGGCCGGTCGATCCCCCTCCTCGCGTCTCCTCCCAGCGCCGGGCCAACGAGGTCCTCAAGTCTGCCGGGTGTTGCATTACGTGGAGGAACGAGGCGGCCTGAACGGTTCGGCAAGGAGGTCGGCGGCGGATCAGCAAGCCGGGCATTTCGGAAAGAGCGCTTCGTTATGGCCGCTATTTGGCCGGGTGCGGCTTGACACCACGGCCGCACCTTCATTGACCTGGAGCTATATGTTTCATCGCGGAACCCAACCTTTTGCACTATTGTGTCTGCACCAGGAGTGGTGGCGATTCGCATCGGTGGATGGGGACGCATGGAGAAAATCCATGGGCGGAATGGCCTTATCGACGAGCTTGTGCCCAGACTGGTCGGCCTCCAATTCGACGGCAGGCGCACTCCGTTCATGTACCTTCGGCGCGCGCCGTACATCGAGATCGCCGGTGAGCGAGGGGCCGGGAAGACCGCGGTCCTGAAGCACCTGGAAGCCGGTTACAGTCAGCGCCTGCCCCTGGTCTACGCCGATCTGGGCCAGACCGACTTCGGCAAACCGGGGCTTGGCGCCTACACGCTGGAACGCGTTCCGAACGCCTCCCCCGTCACGGACCTGCTCTATCTCCTGGCGCACGAACTGGGAGTGAAGATCAAAGGCTTCAGCAAGCCGATGGAATTCCCCCGGCTGCTGCACGGACTGCTGGCCGTCACCGCCTGGAAGACGACCTCCCCCGCGGAGCTCGCAGCGGCCAGGGCCCGGCTGCAGGAAACTGTCAGCCTCCCCAAAAGGGAGCCGGATTCCGCGGCGCAACTGCTGACGAAGGTGGCCGCCTCCGTCGTCGGAGGCGTGGGCATCCCAGCCCCGCTGGACGACGTGGTCAAAGCACTCGTCGAGATCGTCGGGGAGGCGTTGTTCACGCGTGGCGTCCGCCGGGACGCCCTGAACTGGTGGGAGCAGCGGGAGGTCAGGGCCGGCGGCGACGGGCTGGACCAGCTGTGCTCGCTGGCGATGAACTTCCGCGCCCGCGGCGACCACCGAACCGAGGCCGAAGGGCATCTGGCGGCGGCGCTGCTGGAGGACGCGGCCGCCTATTACGGATGGTGGCGCGACCGGAACCAGGCGCCCCACCCCCTGATGCTGCTCGACAACGCGCACACCGCGTTGGGCAGTGCCTTTGTCGACCTGATGCTGCATGCCCAGAACGCGGCCGCCAAGAAGGACCGGCCAGCGCGGATCGTCGTGCTCGCCGCCTCGCTCCGAGACGCCGGCGACCATCCATACATAGGCTCAACACTGCCTTCTTTGACGTGGCAGGAACCGCCAAATCCGACGCCTCAGAACTGGCTCGTCCAGCTCAATCTCGCCCCACTGACATTCAACGACGTTCAGGACATGGAGCGGGGCTTTCCACGAGATGGCGCCTTGGCCAAGCTGATCGCACGGGTCAGCGGAGGAAATGCCCGGATCGCCGACGCGCTCGTCCGTGCGGCGGCGCACGCCTCGGCCACGGACGGCGGGCTCAAGCTGGAGGAACTGCTCGACGTTCGACTCTCAGAGGGCCGCTCGCCCACCATGGGCGCGCGCCTGCTCGAACAGCTGCTGCCGGACAGCCGCGCCCTGCGGCGCCTGATCTTCTACGCGGCCGCCCTGGACGAGCCCGCCGCCGAGCATCTCAGCAGCCGTATCTCGCACGAAGACGCCGACGGACTGCCCGTGAAGGAGGCCAAGGAACACCTGCGCGACAACTTCTGGTCACAACCGTGCTGGCCCGGCCTGAACGGACCCTTCGTCCGGCACCGAGCCCTGCGCACCCTGCTTGTCCACGAACTGCGCGCCCGCACCGATAACGAGACCTGGATCGCGCTGCATGACGAGCTGCGCCGCTTCTACGCCCGAGAGGGGTTCGACAAGTCGGCCGGCAAGGTCCAATGTCTGCACCACACGCTCGCCCTCGGCGATTCGGCGACCGTCATCCGGGGTCTGCACCAGCTCTTCGACCAGCTGGACGCCGGCTCCTGGCTCGAGGCCGTGAACCTCATCTGCGCCGCTCCGCACCCGCCCGCGGGGGTGACCGGCCAGCCCGAACCCGACAAGCCGTGCCCCGGCTGCCCGGGCACCGGCGAGGATGTGCATCACGCCATCGAGGTGCTCATACGGGAGCTGTGGCGGCAGTCCGCGCCGCTGTCGGTGCCCGACGAAGGGCGCATCCGCAGCATCGAGCTGCAGCTCCTCCTCCTGGCAGGGCGCCGGAGGGACCGGGCGCAAACCGTCTTCGACGACGCGCGCCGGACCTGGCCGGAACGGCTGCGCGACTGGCACCAGGCCCCGGATCTGACCATTCCTGCGGGAGGCGAATCATGAAGCTGCGCCATTGGTGGCAGACTCTCGGCCGGTTGACCAGGCGGCTGATCACCGTCATCGGCGTCCTGCTGGTGCTCGCGGCCGTCGCGATCCCGGCTGGCCTGGCCGTACGGAACAGGCTCTACTGCGATCCCTATGACGTCCGGCGCGTGTCTGTCGGCGAAGGCGAACAGGCGCAGGAGGAATGCGTCGGCGTCAGCGCCGGGTACGCGTTCGAGCAGCGCTTCAACAAGATCGTACAGGCGATGGCCGGGGAGAACGCGTTCGCCACAAAGGGCGGGCCCGGCACCTACGTGACCATCGCCTTCCTCGGCCCGCTGACCCAGCCGGACCCACGGGTGGCGCACCAGCTCGAGGGCGCCGTAGCGGCCCAGCGCCGGGCCAACCACGGCCAGGTCGTGGGAGAGACTCCGCCGATCAAACTGGTGCTGGCGAACACGGACAGCAGCGAGAGCAACTGGCGAGAGACGACCGAAGACCTGCTCGCCATGGTCGACTCAGGCGACCGGCTGGTCGCGGTGGCCGGACTGGGGCGCAGCACCAGCTCGACCCTCGAGTCTCTGAAGCTGCTGGCCACGAAGAACCTGGCCATGGTCGGTGACGCCGTCACCTCCGACGCCATCGACAGCACCAAGGTGCGCGGCTTCGTCCGGGTGAACCCGCGGGTGAGCGAACAGGTCAGGCTGCTGGCCGAGCACGTCGGCGACTCGGCCGAGTCCGCCGCCGGCGGGAAGAGGTGGCGAACCGCGGCCCTCATTCATTCCGCCAAACCCGGCGACTTCTATGCTGACTCGCTCGCGGCCGCATTCAAGCAACACCTGAAGAAACAGTGGGAGGCCGGCGGCAACGTCGATTATCCGTTCAGCGACCCGCCGGGTAATCAGTGGCAAATCATCATGAGCAATCTCTGTGCGCGCCCGCCCGACATGATTTTCTATGCTGGACGAGGGAGCGATCTGCGTGCCTTCGTCAGTTCGCTGGGTGAGAGCGGTAAATGCCTGGGGCAGGTCAAGATAGTCACCGGCTCAGACGCGGTGCGGCTGAAAGCCGAGCAGTTCCCGGCGAGCACCTTCGACGCGATATCACTGATATACGCACCCTTGGTCGAGCCGTTGCTACTTGACTGTACGGACAACCAGTCGTACCAGCGGCTCCTGGAAGCGTATCGAGACCTGGGGTTCGACAAGGAGCATCTCGCCACGGGTTGGGGGATCATGGCGCACGACGCGGTGCTCACCGCCGCGCAGGCGGTGCGGCGGGCAGCCGGTGGCTCGGGGAAGGACCCCGTCACCCCCGGCGACGTGGCCGGGTTTCTCCCCCTGTTCGCCCAGCCCAACACGGCGGTGTCCGGGGCGAGCGGGCCCGTCATGTTCGACTCCGCGACCGGAAACCGGCTGAGGCTGCAGCTTCCCGTCCTGCAGTTCCGCCAGGGCGGCCCACCTGACGTGCTGTCCGACCCACGTCAGTCAAAGGAGCATCCGTGCCACCGCCAGGTCGGCCTGACACCGCCCTGACGCGAGCCAGGGTGGCTGGTGCCAGCGTGCCGATCACGGAGCTGCCCAGACCGACGATGATGTCGTGCACCGGCGCAGCCGTTGGCCGATGACGCGCCCGGGGACGGCGCTGCGTGGCGTCGTCATACCCGCGACCACGCGCACGCGACGTAGCTCGCGCGGCGAGGCGACGTCGGCGACCTCGATCCGGCCACCGTGCGAACCCTGGAGAAAGCGCTCAACCGCTCCATCCTGAGCACCGCTGCCGGACCTCCCACCAGGCTGCGTGGCGCCACGCAGCGCATCGCGTCATGACAGGATCTGCGTGGGACTGCGGGGTTCGGTGGACGCGTGACGTGACCAGCAGTCGGCAACCGAACTCGAAACACGAGCCGCCACCAAGGAGGCTCAAGCGGGGGCAGCCCACCGGCTTCGACGCCGAACGCTACAAAAGCACGCAACGTCGTCGAACGGGCGATCAACCGGCTGAAGAACGTCCCTTCCCGCACGTGGCCGAGACGAAAACCGCCGCGATCGCACTCTACGAACGGCTCGGCTTCGGAAGCCGCACGCACGTGGCAGCGGACAGCGCTTGAGCTGAGGGCATGTGTCAGCCACGGGTTGTCACTGCGAAGATGCGGACAAGCTGATGATCGATCAAGGCCACGGCTTCTTCGGGGGTCCGCTTTCCGAGCAGGACAGTGGTCTGGATCCCGTCGGCGCCTGCCACCAGGAATGCCGCCTCGGCCGCGGCGTCGAGGTCGTGAGGCACCTCGCCGAGCTCCTGACCTTGCGCGATCAGACCGGCGACGAGGTTCTCCATCGCATGCGGCGCGTCCCGGGCGACCTTGACCAGGACGGGATCGGTCAGGAAGGGGACGAAGTAGGCGGCGTACACCAGGTGCCGGTTGCGTCGTTCCTCATCCAGCGGGAGCAGCTCGAGCAGCACTCCCCGCACGAGCGCGTGCATGCCGGGCGCTTCGCCGAGCGTCGCGAGGCGTTCGCGGGCTCGTTGCTCGGCGTCGTCGTTGAGGATCTCCAGCGCGCCCAGCAGCAACTGGTCGCGGGTGCCGAAGTAGTACTGCAGCAGCCGGGCGGAGACCCCGGCCTCGGCAGCGACCTGTCTCAGGGTCACATCTTCCAGGCCGCCTCGGATGGCCAGGCGCCAAACCGCTTCTGCGATCTGACGGCGGCGCTGGTCGTGGTCCACCTGTCTCGGCATGCCATCCATCCTCGCGACGTTTGTGGTGCGATCGTACCAAGACCAGTGTTATGGTTCGATCGCACCACAAACCGTGGAGGGCGCGTTCGCGCCTGCCGTCACGCCCTTCGGGCGATGGGAGACAAAGCACACATGAAGCACGTCACCGTGCAGATCATTGGCATGCTGCTACTGGTTCTGGGAGCACAAGGCGCCATCCGGCTACTGGCCGACCACGGCAACGCCGGGCTGCTCGCCTGGTTGCCCGGCGGATTCGCGGTGTGGCTGCCGTGTTACGCGGCGGCCACGATCGTCGGAGCTGTGCTGGCCGGCTGGGCCGGCAAGAAGGTCAAGCAGAGCGGGCGCGGGCAATGACCGGCCGCACACCGGCGACGGCCGCGGCCCTCGCCCTGCTGGCAAGCGCATCGATGCTCGTGGCGGGCGGCACCCCGGCCCGCGCCGGCGAAGTCTCCGGCCCGGTGGTCATGACGGCGTCGGGCAAGGTCCGGGGAACGGCTCAGCACGAGGTGCGTCGTTTCCGCGGCATCCCGTACGCCGCCCCGCCGACCGGGGAGCGGCGCTGGCAGCCACCCCAGCCGCCGAGTTCCTGGTCCGGCATCCGTGACGCGACGAAGGCGGGACCGGCGTGCATGCAGCAGCAGGCGCCTGACATGCCCAAGGGCACCCCGCAGAGCGAAGACTGCCTGACCGTGGAGGTGAGCACGCCCGCCCGGCCCGGCGCGGGACGGCCGGTCATGGTCTGGATGCCCGGCGGCGGTTTCATCACCGGCGCCGGGTCGATCTACGACCCGGCCCGGCTGGTCGCAGCCGGAGACATCGTGGTGGTGACGGTCAACTACCGGCTCGGCGTGTTCGGCTTCTTCGCCCACCCCGAGCTCGGCGAGGCCGGCAACTTCGGCCTGCAGGACCAGGTGGCGGCGCTGCGCTGGGTTCGTGCCAACATCTCCGCGTTCGGCGGCGATCCCGGCAAGGTCACCCTCGCCGGAGCCTCCGCCGGCGCGATGAGCACCTGCACCCTCATGACCTCACCGGCCGCCCGGGGCCTGTTCCACCGGGCGATCGTCCAGAGCGGATCGTGCCGCACCAGCCACCCGGCCGGAGCGTTGGGCACGGGCATGCCGGCGATCTCCTCCTGGCATCCGATCGAGACGATCCAGGGCGCCGGGCAGGCCCTGGCCGAGCAGTTGGCCTGCGCCGACGTCGCCTGTCTACGCCGCAAGAGCGCCGGTGAGCTGCTGCCGTACACCGCCCGGTTCCCGATGCTCGCCTACGGCACCAGCCTCGTCCCGCAAGAGCCGGCCAAGGTCTTCGCCGCAGGCAGGCAGGCCGCCATACCGCTGCTGCAAGGCAACACCCGCGACGAGCACGTCGAGTTCGTCCTGACCGTTCACCCGCACGGCATCACCGCCCGCCAGTATCCTGCCATGCTCAAAACCGCCTTCGGAGCGGCCGCACCACGTGTCGAACGACACTACCCGGCACGACGGTTCCCCTCCCCCGCCGCGGCAGCCAGCCGCGTGTTCAGCGACAGCGGCTGGATCTGCCCCTCGTGGAAGTCCGGCCGCGAGCACGCCAGGAAGGCACCCACCTACGCCTACGTCTTCACCGACCCGTCCGCGCCCACTCCCAGCGGACAGCCCCTACCCGCCCACGTCCGCCCCGCCACCGCGCACGGAGCCGAGACCTTCTACCTGTTCGACTTCCCCGACGCCCCAAGGCTCACCGCCGGCCAGCGACGCCTGGCCGACCGGCTCGTCGGCTACTGGACGCGGTTCATCCGCACCGGCGACCCCAACGGGCCGGGCAACACGGCCTGGCCCCGTCTCGACGCCGCCGACAGCGCACTCAACCTCGCGCCGGAAGCGGTGCGACCGATCGACATCAAGGTCGCCCATCACTGCGGTATCTGGTTCTGACGGCTGCGTCTCAACCGAGACACCTCAGCGAGACGAAGGGTTCCCGACCCCTTAACGATCTCCGATCGTCCCGTGCGGGAACCTCCAAAGGCACAAGCGCGTTGCCAGTCCGCCGTACGGCTGGGCCTGCCCGACCGCGCCGCGCAACCGCTCGCCCGTTTCGAGTCCTGGGCGACGGCCGCTCGCCATCCGGGGGCGGATGCCGTACTGCACCGCTGCCGCGCCCTTCTCGCCCACCACGAGGCGGAATGCGCCGAGCCTGCCCATGGTCCGGGCGGGCACGTGGCCGTTGCCGTGGACCAGGCCGGGCAGGTGCTGGTCGACGGTGTCATCCAGGCTCGACCTGGACGGTTCACGTGAGCAAGGCGGCGACAAACCGAGTCAGCGTGTCGTGGACGGGCACGGTGGGCCGATGTCCGACCAGGGCGAGCGTGGTCAGCCCCTCGACCAGTGGCAAAAGCGTTTCGGCCGCCAGGTCGGCGTCGAGATCGCCGCGGAACTCCTCGGTCTGCTGACCGTAGCGGACCAGCCAGGCCAGCAGGTCGCGCGTCTTGGCGTGGGCCTCGCGCAGGATCTCCGCCAGTGGCGGGTTGGTCGTTGCGTGGGCGGTGAACGCCGCCAAGATTCTGGCGTCGCGTTGCTGGTCCGCCTCGACCAGGGTGAGCGTGCGCAGGGTGGCGGTGAGCAGGGTCACCGCTGACTCCGGTGCGGCGGAGGCCTCGATCTCCGCCCTGCCCTTCTCGGTGACGCGCTCGGTGATGTGGCGCAGGGCGAACACGAGCATCTCGTCCTTGGTGGCGAAGCAGCGCTGCACGGCTCCCATGGAAACTCCGGCCTGCCGTGCCACGTCGCGCAGGGTCGCGCTTTCGGGGCCGTGCCGGTCGATCAGGTCGCAGACCGCTTCGGCGATGTGACGGCGCCGCGCCTCGTAGTCGACCTGCTTGGGCATGGAGCTCCCTCCTTACCAGGATCCGATGCAGTTGCATCATATCAGCGTTTCCGGTTTATTTGATGCGCACGCATCGGAACGATGGAAGGACTGGCATGAGCCGCCTCAAGACACCGACCAGCACAGCCGAGAAGGCGATGTGGCTGCTCGGCGCCCTCTTCACGATCCAGGGATTCGGATCGGCGATCACCGAATCGCAATGGGGCACCAGTTTCGGGATCGCCGGCATCCTGCGCGCGGCCGGCTTCCCGAGCTGGGCCGATCTGGCCATCGGGGCCGTCGGGGCCGTGTTCCTGCTCTTGGCCCTGTACCGGACGGTGCGCCGATGAGGCTCAGGGACGTGGCGCGCGTGCGGCTTGTCATGGGAGCGGTGGCCGGCCTGTCCGTCGTCGCGGCTTGCGGGGTTCCCGCCGTCCCGGCCTCGAGCCCGCGCCGGCCCGTCGCGTACACGTCGTCCGGGGCGGTGGCCGGCGACTACGTCGACGGGGACCTTCAGCGGTTCGAGGCCATTCCCTATGCGGCACCACCAACCGGGGCCCTGCGCTGGCAGCCGCCGCAGCCCGCCCGAGCGTGGAAAGACGTCAAGGACGGCACTCGCACGGCCCCGCGCTGCCCTCAGAACGCCAACCCCGCCGACGCCAACCCGGCCAGCACCGCTGAGGACTGCCTCTACCTGAACGTCACCGCTCCCCGGACCGCGTCCACCAGACGGCTGCCGGTCATGGTCTGGCTGCACGGCGGCGGCTTCACCCAGGGGTCCGGCGGCGACTACGACGCCCGGCGGCTGGCCCGCGCGGGCGCGGTCGTCGTGAGCGTGAACTACCGGCTGGGCGTCTTCGGCTTCCTCGGCCACCCCGGGCTGGCCGGCTCGGGCGCGTTCGGCCTGCTCGACCAGCAGGCCGCGTTGCGCTGGGTACGGCACAACGCCGCGGCCTTCGGCGGTGACCCGCGCAACGTCACTCTGTTCGGCGAGTCCGCCGGTGCTTTCAGCACCTGCGCGCAGCTGACCTCCCCCGCAGCAACGGGCTTGTTCGACAAGGCGATCATCCAGAGCGGCAGTTGCTCGATGCGTCAGATGGGCATCGACCCCGCCGGAGGAGACACGATCTGGCCTTCCCGGGAGGCCGGTGAGCGGATCGCCGCAGCTGTCGCCGAGCGAGTCGGGTGCACAGACGCAGCGCAGACGATGCCCTGCCTGCGCCGGGTGCCCACCTCACGCCTGCTCGCCGCGCAGCAGAAGGTTCCCGCCATCTGGGCGCCCTCCTACGGAACGGACGCACTGCCGCGGGAACCGGGCCGGGCGGTGGCCGAGGGACGCTTCCGCCGTATGCCGCTCATGGTCGGCACCACCGCGCACGAGGCCAGATATTTCGTCGCCATGTATTTCGACGGTCCAGGTCAGCCACTGGACCAGGAGACCTACCAGCAGTTCCTGCGCACCGCCTTCGGCCGGGACGCGAAGCGGATATCAGCGAGGTATCCGGCCGGCGCCTACGGCTCGCCTTCCCTGGCCTGGGCGGCCATCGCCACCGACCGCGGCTGGACCTGCCCGACCCTCGCGGGCAACCGCCTGCTCGCCCGCAAGACCCCCGTCTATCAGTACGAGTTCGCCGACGGCGACGCCCCCAGACCGGCCGGCTTCCCCGTCCCCCGCACCTTCCCCCTGGGCGCCTACCACGGCGCGGAACTGTCCTATCTCTTCGACGGACCGGGAGCCGCCATCGGCACCCGCCCCTCATCCGGCCAGCGCCGGCTGGCCGACCAGATGATCGGCTACTGGACCAACTTCGCCGCCACGGGCAACCCGAACGGTCAGAGCCTGCCTCGCTGGAAGCCGCTGACCAGCAAGAGCGCGAATGACGTCCACACCCTGACCCCGAACGGAAGCGACGGAGACGTCGCAGCACAACATCACTGCCGCTTCTGGGCCACACGCAGCTGAGGGGACCTCCTCACCCTCAGCCCCCGTGCCGTTGCCGGTGAATCTGCTGACGGCTGATTCGACGGGCTGAGGTCATGTGTGGAACGTGAGGTTCACTCCCCGACCTGGCCTTTCAGGTTTGTGCCGTCCAGTCCGGCGAGCAGTTCGCGCAGCAGGTCGGCGAGCTGGTCGCGGCGTTCGGGTGTGAGGTGGCCGATGAGGCGGTCCTCGGTCGCGAGCAGGTCGGCGACGACGCGGTCGAGCAGGGCGTTGCCCGCGTCGGTGAGGGTGACCGCGCGCGCGTGGTAGCCCGACCCGGCGGTGGTCCGGTCGACCAGCCCGGCCCTGGCCGCCCGCTCCACGCGCTGGGTGATCGCGCCGCGCGTCACCATGCACGCCTCGGCCAGCTCCCCCGGGCTCATCCGGTACGGGGGGCCGGAACGCC
The DNA here is from genome assembly GCF_044466425.1 of Nonomuraea sp. NPDC049400. NCBI lineage: Bacteria > Bacillati > Actinomycetota > Actinomycetes > Streptosporangiales > Streptosporangiaceae > Nonomuraea > Nonomuraea sp. NPDC049400. The sequence goes on along the minus strand of NZ_JBITMP010000010.1, from coordinate 306,442 downwards.
GCAGCGTGGACAGCAGATCCAGCGTCGCGACGTCCACGCCCAGCTTCGTCAGGAGGCGGCGGCGCTCGTCGCCGAAGACCTTGGCGGCCCACCAGATCCGGGTGATGACCCCGATCGACTCCACCGGGACGCCCGGCAGCTCGCGCCGCCAGGCGTCCTGGATGGCGTCGGCGCGATCGCGCGGCGGCTCAGCGGCCACGTTCGGCGCCGCCGTTCACCTGGATGATCTGCGCGGTGACGTGCCCGGCGTCGGGCGAGGCGAGCCAGTGCACGGTGCCGGCGATGTCCTGCGGCGTGCCGGCGCGGCCGGTGTGGGTCTGCGCGACGAGCGTCGCGCGCCGTTCGTCGTCCAGGGTGCCGCCGAAGAACTCGGTGTCCTCGATGAACCCCGGGGCGACCACGTTCACCGTGATGCCGCGCGGGCCGAGGGCGGCGGCCAGGTCGAACGCGTACGGGTGCAGGGCCGCCTTCATCGGGCCGTACGAGCTGCCGCCCGAGCCCCGCAAGGCCGCGATCGAGCTGATGAACACGATCCGCCCGGCCGGGTTCAGCAGCTCGCGGAACGCCTCGGTCGGCAGCACCGACGTCAGCACGTTGGCCCGGAAGTTGGCCGTCCACCGCTCCGCGAGGCCGTCGTGACCGCCGTGCATCTCGACGTTGCCGCCCGCGTTGTTGACCAGCACGTCGATCGTGCCGAAGCGCTCGGCCAGGTCGGCGCGCACGCGCTCGACCTCCGCCGGCTCACTCAGGTCGCCCGGTAGAGCGGTGCCGCCGATCTCCTTGGCCGCCGTCACCAGCGTGTCGGCGCGGCGGCCGATGATCACGACTCGGTCTCCGTCGGCCGCGAAGCGCGCCGCCACCGCCTTGCCGATGCCGGTGCCACCGCCGGTGACCACTGTCGTGCGCGTCATACTTCATCCCTCCTCGGAGTTTAGGTCTAAACTCAGCCTAGCAGAGGGCCGATTGTGTGTCCCGACCGAGGGACAGGGGGAATGCGGCATCGAGTGCCGGCGATCCGGCCGTCGACGACGGTGAACGCGATGACCGAGAGCGGGCGCATCAGCGTTGCCCACCCACGCCAGATGCCGCGCGTCGAACCGGCCAGCGCAACAGGCTCGCCGTACGAGCCCACCGGCAGGGTGTTGATCCCGACCGCGCCGTGCTCAGCGGAACGCTGCAGCGTTCACGGCCGCCCAGTCGGCATAGCTGTGCGGAGCGCTGCCAGTCAGCTCCCGCACCACCGGCGACACCTCCGCGGCCCTGCCGACGAAGGAGGCGAACAGCGTGAGCATCGAGTCCACGACCACCGCGGGGGTATCCGTGATCATCTGCTCACGGACCTGCTCGGGGGACAGCTCCTCGAGGCGCAGGTCACGGCCGAGGACCTGGCCGAGGATCCGTACCCGCTCGGCCGTCGTCAGCGAGGCGGGCCCGGTCAGCTCGTACGCCTTGCCCGCGTGCCCGTCGTCGAGCAGCGTTCGCGCGGCCACCGCGGCGATGTCGCGCTCGTCGATCGGCGCGGTCGCGGCTTCGGCGAAGGGGGCGCGCACCACGCCGCCGTTCTTGACGCCGGGCGCCCACCGCAGGTCGTTCGCCATGAACGCGCCAGGGCGCAGGAAGGTCCACGACAGCCCTGACCTGGCTACGGCCTGCTCGTAGTCGGCGTGGACGCTGCCGAGCACCCCCGCCTGCTTCATGGTCACCGCCAGCGCGGACAGCAACACCACGTGCCCGAGGCCGGCTTTCACGGCAGCGTCGAGGAACCCGTGCACCTGACCGGCGGCGGGGAGCAGGAACGCGCGGTCCGCTCCCTGGAGCGCGGCACGCAGGTCCTCTGCCTGGGACATGTCGGCTCTGATCACCTCCACGCCGTCGGGCAGGCCGGCCCGCTCGGGGTTGCGGCTGATCGCCCGGACCTGCTCGCCCGCCTGGAGCAGCAGGTTCACCACATGACGGCCGACGTTGCCCGTCGCTCCGGTCACCAGGATCATGTCCACCTCACTACGGATATCCGAACTGTTTGGATATGGGGACTGTATCCTGTGACCGTGATGGATGACACCCCACCCCCTCGACTGCCACGACCGGAGGAGGTCAAAGAAGCCCTTGGTTTCGTGCCCCTGGTGGAGGCCTACTTCCGGCGAGCCCAGGCCGAGATGCCGGACGAGTTGCGCGAGATCTTCCGCAGCCACCGGCTCACCGCCAGGCACGGCGCCGTCATTCCCCAGCTGACGGTCGATCCGTCACTCAGCGTGAGCGAACTGGCCGACAGGATGGGCATCTCGCTGACGACCGCAAGCGAGCTCGTCGGCGACCTCAGCCGGGCCGGCCTGGTCGAGCGCCGGGAGGATCCGGCCAATCGCCGCCGCACCCTGGTGTCACTGGCCACTCACCATCGGGCCATGGTCGAGGGGTTCGTCGCCCTCCGGGCCGCGCCTCTGCTGCGCGTCCTGGACAACCTCTCACCCCAGGACAGGCAGGGCTTCGTGGCGGGCCTGACCGCGTGGGCCCACGAGGTGCGGAACTGGTAGCGCCCGCTCAGCGGCTCACGGTGGTCTGCTGTTCAATGCGCGACAGCTTCTCGGGATTGCGCACGTGGTAGGCCCCGGTGACGTAGCCGTTCTCCACTCGCACCGCCACCACGCCGTCGATCTCGCCGTTGACCCGGACGAGCAGCCCCGGGCCGCCGTTGATCTGCACCAGCTCGACCGACCTCTCCGCGTCGCGCTTCCACCAGCCGACGGCCAGCAGGCGGGCAACGTTGTCAGCCCCCACGATGGGCCGCAGCAGGGCATGCTTGACACCGCCGCCGTCGCTCAGGGCGACGACGTTCGGCGCGAGGATGTCGAGCAGGCTCTGCAGCTCGCCGGTTTCGACCGCTCGTTGGAAAGCCTGGAGGGCGGCTCGGTGCTCGGCCGGGGAGCCGGTGCCGCGTGGCCGGCGCGCGGCGACGTGTGCCCGTGCCCGATAGGCGATCTGACGGACCGCGCCCGGGCTCTTGTCGACGGCCTCGGCGATCTCGTCGTAATCCAGATCGAACACCTCGCGCAGCACGAACACCGCCCGCTCAATCGGCTGAAGCGTCTCCAGCACCAGCAGCATCGCCATCGAGACGCTGTCGGCCAACTCCACGTCCTCGGCCACATCAGGCGCGGTCAGCAACGGCTCGGGCAACCACGGTCCGACGTAGGACTCCTTACGCCGGCCGAGAGCGCGCAGCCGGTCCAGCGCCTGCCGCGTGACGATCTGCACCAGGTAGGCGCGCTCCTCCCGCACGGTGTCACGGTCGACGTCCACCCATCTCAGCCAGGCCTCCTGCAGGACGTCCTCGGCGTCGGCGGCCGAGCCGAGCATCTCATAGGCGACGGTGAACAGCAGGTTGCGATGGGCAACGAACGCCTCGGTAGCGCAGTCCCCGCGCTCGGCACCGTCGAGCGGCCCCGGTGTGTCCGTCGTTCGTTCGCTGCGCTCACTCATGCCTGGCCCCTGCCTGTCCGCACTTAGCTCTACCACACGCACAAGACGCCGCTCCCGACCGTTTTGTAACACCCGCGATCCGTGGTCCACGTCACATGACAGTGCTGTTACGGGGGGCGGGTGGCCGGCGTCTCGTGTTCGTCAGGACGCCGCACGAACGATCCGTACGGCACCCCGAGTTGAGTTTGAGAAGGGAAGCCTTCGCCATGTCCACGCCCACGACGACCGGACTCCGGTCGCGTATGCCCAACCCCCTGCCGTTCGTCCCCGAGATGGCGGCAGTCGCCGAAGGCCTGCACAAGGTCATCAAGAACGGCTCGATTCCGCAGGTCACCGTCCACCTGCTGCAGCTGCGCGCCGGGCAGCTGCTCGGCAGCACGTACTTCACCATCAGGGAAACCGGCAACCTCCGCCGGGCAGGGGAATCAGAGGAGCGCATCACCGCCGTGGCGACCTGGCGGGACGCCACCTACTTCACCGACGCCGAACGGGTCGCGCTGGAGCTCGTGGAGGCAGTCCTGTCCCCCAACCCGTCCGGTGAACGAGTCCCCGACGAGCTGTACGCCAAGGCGTCCGCGCACTACGACGACAAGGCGCTCTGGACGCTCATCATGGCGATCGCCCACATCGGCTTCTTCACCCCCGCCGCGCTCATCGCCAAGCCGATCCCCGGCATGCCCCCCGGCCAGAACTACAGCGAGTAAGAAAGGCACAAAGCATGAGCATCACCAAGTTCGCGGTGGCAGGAGCGACCGGGCGGCTGGGACGCCATGTCGTCGACGTCCTCACCGAACGGGGGCACCAGGTCGTGCCGATGTCGCGAGCCACCGGCGTGGACATCATCACCGGTGAGGGCCTGGCCGAGGCGCTCACCGAGGTGGACGTCATCATCGACGTCGCCTCGTGGCACGCCTCCGAGCAGGAGGCGGCGACGGAGTTCTTCCGCACGTCGGCCCGCAATCTGCACGAGTACGGTCAGCAGGCCAAAGTCGTGCAGATCGCCGTGGCCTCCATCGTCGGCGTCGACAAGGCCACCGCCGGTTTCCTCGCGGCCAAGAAGGTGCACGAGGAACTCCTCCTGTCCGGCCCGCTCCCTGTCCGCATTCTGCGGGCCGCGCAGTTCCACGAGTTCGTCGGTCAGCTTCTGGACTGGCAGCAGGGCGACGTCGCCTATATCCCGGCCCTGCCCGCCCAGCTCGTAGCCTGCCGCACCGTGGCCGAGGAACTGGTCGGCCTGGCCCTCGATCCTGGCGAGCCCACTCCAGGAACGCCGATCCCCGAGATCGCCGGACCCCGCAAGGAGACCTTGGCGGAGGCAGCCGCACTCCTCGGCGCCCGCCGCGGCATCAAGGTCGTCGGCGTTGACGGCTCGGGCATGCCCGATGCCGAGCTTGCCGCCGAGGGCGCGTTCCTGCCCAGCCCGCACGCCAAGCTCGCCGGCCCGACCTTCCAGGAGTGGCTCGACACCCAATCCTGAGCCGGCCGTGTGGCACGGCCTGACCTTGTTCTCGGAGCTCCACGGCGCTGAGCTCCGAGAACAAGGCTTCCTCCGAACCTCGCTCGCCAGCGGCGTTCGGGGACCTGGACTCATCACCGCATCCCGGAAAGGGGCTCACTCTTGCCCGTCACCACGATCGACACAACAACCGCACTCGTCCTCATCGACCTGCAGAACGCCGTCGTCGGCCGCCCCGCAACCCCCATCACCGGTGCTGAGGTGGTGGCCCGTGCGGTCGAACTGGCTGACGCCTTTCGCGACCACAGTGCTCCGGTTGTCCTGGTTCGGGTCACGGCCCGCGCGGACGGATCGGATGCCGCTCCGGGACGCACCGAGATTCCGCGCCCGCCTGGCCCCCTGCCCGCGGGCTGGGACGTCATCGTCGATGACCTGGCCGGCCACCACGGCGACATCACCGTGACCAAGCGCACCTGGGGCGCCTTCTACGGCACCGATCTCGACCTGCAGCTGCGCCGCCGCGGCGTCACACAGGTCGTGCTGGCCGGGATCGCCACCAGCATCGGCGTGGAGTCCACCGCTCGCGCCGCCTACGAACACGGCTACAACGTCACGCTGGTGACGGACGCCATGGCCGATCTGGACGCGGAGGCGCATCGCAACAGCATTGAACGGATCTTCCCGCTCCTCGGCGAGAGCGCTACCACCGCCGAGATCATCGACCTCCTGGCCAAGACCCGCGCCTGACGACCTCACACGATCACAGGATGGATGGACAGATGATGACGCAAATGCCGGAATTGCCACTGCACATGCGGCGGAACGGGTTCGACCCGGTCGAGGAGCTGGCCCGGGCCCGCGACGGCGAGGGTGTGGTGCGGGTCGAGACGCCGTTCGGCCCGCCCGCGTACCTGGTCTGCCGCTATGCGGACGTTCGGCGGGTGCTGTCGGATCCGGCCCGGTTCAGCAGTGCCCTGACGCCGTTCCCGGGATCCGGGCAGATGGACGCCGACGAGCTGGCCAAGATGCAGGCCGGGCAGCTGATCGGGTTCGACCCGCCGGAGCACACACGGTTGCGCCGGATGCTCACCCCGGAGTTCACGGTGCGCCGGATGCGCAGGCTCGAGCCGCGGATCACCGAGATCGTGCAGGCGGCGCTGGACGATCTGGAGGAGGCCGGCAAGCCGGCTGATCTGGTGGCGCACTTCGCGTTGCCGGTGCCGTCGCTGGTGATCTGCGAGCTGCTGGGCGTGCCGTACGCCGACCGCGCCGCCTTCCAGGACCGTGCCACTCGCCTGCTGGACACCTCCTTGCCGATGGAGCAGCGCGTCGCGGCGCAACGCGAGGACCGTGCCTACATGGCCGGCCTGGTCGCCCGCGCCCAGACCGACCCGGGCGAGGACATGCTCGGCATGCTGATACGCGAGCACGGCGACGACCTCAACTCCGACGAGCTCATCGGCATCGCGCAACTGCTGCTGCTGGCCGGGCACGAGACCACCTCGAACATGCTCGCCCTGGGCACCCTGGCCCTGCTGCGACACCCCGACCAACTGGCCATGATCCGCGACGACCCGGCCCAGGTCGAGCCCGCCATCGAGGAACTGCTGCGCTGGCTGTCCATCGTGCAGTCGCTGCCGCCGCGCACGACCACGACGGATGTGGAGATCGCCAGGCATGCCATCCCCGCGGGCTCGCTCGTGCTCTGCTCGTTTTCTGCCGCCAACCGCGACCCTGCCTTCGTCGACAGTCCCGAGACACTCGACATCACCCGGGGAGCCGCCGGCCATGTCGCCTTCGGCCACGGTGTGCACCACTGCCTCGGAGCGCCGCTGGCACGGATGGAGATGCGCATCGCCATCCCCGCCCTGCTACGGCGCTTCCCCGACCTCGCCCTGGCCGACCCGTACGAGCAGGTGGACTTCCGGGTCTCCAGCATCGTGTACGGCTTGCGCACGTTGCGGGTGACCTGGTGAGCGGGTGGGCGCTGAGCGCTGACACCGCCCGCACCAGGAGGAGATCGTCATTGAAGCCTGCCAGGGAAGGGGCCGGCTCGGCACTTCTCCCGATCCGGCTCACGTGGTCTGAATCGCGTCGTCGGCGGCCCGCCAGAAGGCGACAACTTTCAGGATGACGCTCCGTAACGGGTGGCGATCGCGGCGGCGCGGTCGCGCAGGGAGTTGCGCAACCACTGCGGGGTCAGGGCTTCCGCGTTCGTGCTGAGCTGCCACAGCGCCCATTCGGCGTGTCTCGGATCTTGGAAGGTCACCTCCAGCCGCAGCCAGCCGTCTGCGTCGGATTCCTCGGCGAGGACGGCCAGCGCGGTGCCCACCAGGTCCTCCCGCCGCGCCGGGTGCACCCGTACCAGCACGGTGACTTGGTCGCCGCCGGTCCGAAACTGCGTGCTGCGTTCCTGCCAGGCCCGGTCCAGGTCGACCCGGTCCGGTCGCTGTGCGGGTTCGGCGAGTTCCTCGGCGGCCAAGATCCGGGACAGCCGGTAGGTGCGGTCCGCGCCAGACCTCGTGGCCAGCAAGTAGCCCCGGTCGCGTACGGTGACCAGGCCGATCGGGTCCACCGTACGCCACTCCGGGGCCTGCTCCACAGCCGCGTAGTGGATGCGCAGCTTGTGTCCGGCGAACACCGCGCGCAGGACCTCGGCCGCTATGGCGTCAGGCACCTCCTCATCGACCAGCCGACGCGAGAGGAGGTCGGTCTCCGGGTCGATGAGCAATCGCTCGGCCGCGCCGGCCGCCGTGTCCCGATAGCTTTCGGGTAGCGCGTCAACCACCTTCAGCATGGCCGAAGCAAGCGCCGAGCCTAGGCCGAATGCCTGCGCGCCGCGCCGCGATCCGGCGACCAGCAGGGCAAGGGCCTCGTCGGGATTCAGTCCGGTGAGCTCGGTCCGGAAACCGGGCAACAACGCGAAACCGCCGTGCCGGCCGCGTTCGGCGTAGACCGGGACGCCGGCTGCGGACAGCGCCTCGATGTCGCGCAGGACGGTGCGGGTGGATACCTCCAGCTCGCGGGCCAGCGCGGTCGCGGACAGCTGGCCGTGCTGCCGCAGCAGCAGCACCAGCGAGACCAACCGGTCGGCGCGCACGCGAGAACCTTACCGAAATACACGACACAGGATGTCGTGATTTGTTTGGGAGGCTCATCACCGCGACGTCGCAGCTGGCGGCTGCCGAGCCGATGGCGTCCGTAATGTCGACAATCGAATGGAGCTGATGTGGCAATGGAGCGAACGGCGGTCAACCCGTGGGCGTGGTCGGTGGAGCTGGGCTACAACCAGGGTGAGATCGTCTCCGGGCACACCCGGACCCTGTACTGCGCCGGGCAGACCGCGATGAGCGGCGAAGGCAAGCCCCAGCATGCCGGCGACATGGCGGCGCAGCTGGCGCTGAGCCTCGACAACCTGGAGGCCGTGCTCGGCGAGGCCGGCATGTCCCTGGCGAACCTCGTCCGGCTCAACGTCTACACCACCGACGTCGATCGGCTCTTCGAGCACTACGGCGTGCTGGCGTCGCGGTTGGGCGCCGCCGGGGTGGCGCCGTCCACCACGATGCTCGGGGTGACACGGCTGGCGATCCCCGACCTGATGGTCGAGCTTGAGGGGACCGCCGTCGCGTGATGCGACCTCGCCGCCTCCGGGAGGGCTGCCGCGGACGCGCTTCAGGGTCGCCAGCAAACTTCAGGTCGGCGAAGCCGTGCTCGTTCGCCGCGCGTTCCCAGCTGACCAGCCGGTTCGGTTGTTTCTCAGCGGCGGTCAGCGGCTTGTTCCGTGTCGCCTGCGCTACCGTGCGCCTCGGTCGGCCGTGTCGCGGGGGGGACGGTCAGCGGGAGGTGAGGGGCGTTTCGGACTCAACGCGGGTGAGCTTTTCGGGGTTGCGGACGTAGTAGAGCCCAGTGACGCGGGCGTTCTCCACCCGGAGGGCCAGCACGCCGTCGATCACGCCGTCCAGGCGCAGGATGAGTCCGGGATTGCCGTTGACCGTCGTGGGCTCACTGGTGAAGGTGCCGCCGGCCTTGGCGACACTGCCGGCCATGTAACTGAGCACCTTGTCGGCGCCGACGACCGGCCGCAGGGCCGCCAGCTTGAGGCCGCCGCCGTCGCTGACGAAGACGACGTCCGGGGCGAGTAGGTTGAGCAGCCCCTGCAGGTCCCCGGTCACGAGCGCGGTCTGGAACGAATTCAACGCTGCCCGGGCTTCTTCCGGGGAAGCCGGTGTGCGTGGCCGGCGGGCGTCGACGTGCTGGCGGGCGCGGTAGGCGAGCTGGCGTGCGGCGGCGGGGCTCCTGCCGATCGCGGCCGCGATGTCGTCGTAACCGATGTCGAAGACCTCGTGCAGCACGAAGACGGCGCGTTCGGTCGGTGAGAGCGTCTCGAGGATGAACATGAGTGCCAGCGACAGGTTCTCGGCCAGTTCGACGTCCTCGGCCACGTCCGGCGCGGTGAGCAGGGGCTCGGGCAGCCAGGGGCCGACGTAGTCTTCCTTGCGCCGTTTCAGGGTGCGTAGCCGGTTGAGTGCTTGCCGGGTCGTGATCCGTACCAGGTAGGCGCGCTGGTCCTGCACCTGCGCCAGGTCGACCTTGACCCACCGCAGCCAGGCCTCCTGGAGGACGTCCTCGGCGTCCGCCGCCGATCCGAGCATCTCGTAGGCGACGGTGAACAGCAGGTCGCGGTGGGCGACGAAGGCCTCGGTCGCGGGGTCGGTGGCGTGGTCGTTCATGTCGTGCGCTTCACTCTTTCGCGGTCGGCCCCACATGCCGGAAGCAGGTCGTGGAAATGTACCCGGTCCGAAGACGGGGATGTCGGCAGCAGCGGGCGGGCTGGTGGGACTGGCTCCCCGGCGCACGGCCACGGCGTACGAGGCCGAGGCGTTGTGTGCTCGTCACTCCGGCTCGGTCCTTCTTGGGCCGGACCGGTCGGTCCGGCCGAAGGAGGGGACTTGGCGGTCAGGCCGCGCCTCGGGTGTTGGACGGCGTGGTGCGGTGTTCCGGCTGAGGCGTTTCGAGGCGGTCGCTGCTGTCGCCGCGGGACGCGCGGGAACTGGCCTTGCGTGCCCCGGACACCAACATATTGAGGGGAAACCGGCAGGCGAACTCCTTGACCCTGGCACCGACCCGCCCGCTGATGTGGAGCGCGTTCACCCTGTCGTCCAGGTAGGAGAACTGCGTGACGCCCTCGTTTCGGCCGAGGCTGATGCACTGCCCGGCGAACATCAACCGGACGGGAGCGGGTGCTTTCCCCGCGATCCGGCGCAGGATCGTGGCGGCGGCCCCCGCGCCCAGTTGCACGGCGGCCTGGCAGCTCATCCGGAACGGCCGGTCCGTCATCGCCGCCGCGTCCCCGGCAGCGACGATGCGCACGTCGTCCACGCTGGTCAGCGTCGCGTCGGTGAGCAGGCGGCCTTCGGCGTCGGTACGCAGCCCGCTGCGGGCGGCCAGGTCCGGGACACGGAATCCCGCGGTCCAGATCGTCACCGCGCTAGGCAGCCGGCGGCCGTCGTCGAGCTGTACGGCGTCGCGTGTCACTTCCGTCACCCGCGCGCGGGGTCCTTCGAGGACGGTCACACCCAGCTCGGCGAGCCGGCGGGCGACCGGGCGGCGGCCCCGGGCATGCAGGTAGGGGCCGAGCACGTTGCCGCAGACCAGGGTGACGTTGCGGCCCTGTTCCGCGAGCTCGGCGGCGGTCTCTATGCCGGTCGGGCCGGCTCCGACCACGGTCACCGGAGCCGTCACGGGCGTCGCGGCCAGCGCCGACCGCAGTCGTTCCGCCCTCTCGAGGTCCGACACCGAGTAAGCGAACTCTGCTGCTCCAGGCACGCCGGGATCGGCGGCGCCGCTGCCCACCGCGTAGATGAGGTAGTCGTAGGAGAGCGTGCCACCGCCCGCCAGCGACACCCGGCGCTCGGCAGCGTCGATCCGGGTCGCGGCGTCGACCACCAGCCGGACGTTCCCGCCCAGAACCTCGCCGAAGCCCTCGACCGCGTCATCGGAACCCGTCACGAGCTGGTGCAGGCGGATCCGCTCGACGAAGTTGGGACGTCGATTGACCAGGGTCACCGACACGCCATCGTGCCGAGCCAGGCGATTGGCCGCCATCACGCCCCCGTACCCGCCGCCGACCACGACCACCTCGACGTTCCCGTTCATCATGTCTCCCTCGTGTTTTGGACTCGGCATTGAGACACCAGCCGCGCATCCGGCGTAACGGCCCGCGGATGAGACATAGCGCACATCGGACGCGGAAAACGCCGCCCCTTCCGCCGCGAGTGGCGTCACGCGGCCCTGACGAGGTCGGGCAGGGCCCGGGGAGCCTCGCGGCAGCGGCCCCGTCCCGGCCCGCCCCCTTCCACCCGAAGGAGGGCCGGTTCTCGCCCCGTCGCCTCTTGGGGAGCGCATGCCCACCGAACCCTCCCCCGCGACCCCTGCGGCGTCCGCTCCCACCGCCGAGTACGGCTACTTCGCCACGATCCGCGCGTCCCTCCACATCGCCGCGACCAACGACCGGGACGCCAGGACACGGCTCGCCACCGCAATCACCGGCGGCGATGCCCTCCATCTGGACGGCGACGACCCGGACGCCGAGTTCGTGGCCTCCTGCACCCTCGACCCGGGGATCTGGAGCTGTTCGAGATCAACGGCAAGCCACCCACCGACGACATCCCCATCACCTGGGATCCAGCCCCCGCGCCGGCGCCGGGGCGATTCTGCCGCCCGGCGTGACCGTCGACCGCCACACCGTCACCGGACCGCCGGGCGACACCCGCTCGAAGCCATTCCGCGCGTCCACGTCGAGCCTTAGCGCGATCTCTTCCGCCGTGACCTCGAGGACGCGTGTCTGATCCGCAAAGGCTTCCCCTCCAGCGGACCCATCTGGAACTACACCCTCGGCGACTGGGCTTACGCCGTGCTCCGCGTCCTATCCGACTCGGGCACTCACCGCCACACCGTCGAAGTGGCCTAGCGCGGGCGGCTGAGGGCGACCTCGGCCAGATCCGTCCATTTCTCGGCCCAAGAGTGTGGCACGACCACCCAGTCCTTTATCGCCCTGCCCTGCCCCGACGGGTCGAACAGGGACGCCCCGGCCAGCTGGAGCGCGGCTGCATGTTCGGGGGTGTCCCTGACCAACCGGAACACCATCGCGCCGTCGCGCTGCAGGCTCGCGAACACCTTCCCCGCCTGATCTTTGAGCGCGGGACTCCCCATCATCCTGGAGATCCGTACACCCAGGTCGGCCAGCTCGGCGCCGACCTGCTTGAAATCCTCTTCCGCGCTCATCGTCAGTCAGTCCCAAACTCCATGGCGGCGTGGTCGAGCAACTCGTCGTGGCCGGGGCTCTTCCCGCGTGACGCCATCGCCTCGGTCCCCCGCCTTCCGGCAGCACGGCGATCAGGCTAGTCGTCCTGGCAGCACCGATCAAGGCGGGATGCGGGGTGCCGACCATGCCGGGTCCCGCCGCAGGTCCTCGACTATGCCGCCGAGCCGTCCGCCCCGTGGCCGAGTACCGCGAACCCACCGAAGAAGAATTGAGAGGGTGAGGCGTGATCGAACACATGCGGCACGCGTTGGAGGAGGGCCGGGCAACGGTGCCCTCAGCGGGGCGGTCGTTGCCAGAGAGGCCGTGCAGCTGCCGTTCCTCGTGGTGGACGGCGAGGCCTGGAACTCCGGCCGGTGAACGCCTGGCCTGGCCAGTCCTGCACGAGATGGGACTGTTCTCCGTCATCGCCGCCGTCATCCGCAGACACACCGAAGGCGGCCAAGCCATACCGCTCATCCAACGCTACGACCAGCACGAACGACGCATGAGCGAACCGACGCCATTCTTGTTCCAACGCCAGCTCGGCACCGTCCGCCGCGTCATCTCGCCCACCACCGTCCTGGTCATTCTCCGCCGAACTGGCCGAGCACCACCCAGACTTCCAGACCGCTGGCTTCACCCCACACCGAGCCGAGGCCGAGGGCCGGCTCGGCGAGATCGAAGGCATCGACCTCAGCCTCACCTTCCTGCGCCAGAAACGGGTCAGGCCTGACGACTCGCGAGAGTCGCCCCGACCGACCGCGGAATGCCAGGCATGCGCACATCCGGAACGGAGACGTGATTTGTGATCGATGCGGCACCGCGCTGAGCTCGCGGAGCCGGCGGCCGCTTTAGCCCCCGATCACCAGGCTGCGCGCGGCGAGTCGCCCTCACCCGGACGCTCGTCGACCGTGATCGGCACCGAGGTGACCGCGCCGTCGTCGAGAGCGACCCGGTAGGCGCGCCACTTATGCACGTACAAGAGGTGTTCGCCGGTCCCGTCGACGCTGAAGCGAAGGCTCAGCGAAGCGTCGGGCGGCAGCTCCGGCCGGGCCAGGACCTGCGCCGGCCCGCCCACCAGGGGGACACGTTCGACGGTGTGCCCAGACGCGTAGATCAGCGCGCTGCCGTCAGGGGTGTGGGCCAACGACTCGAACGGCATGGCGCCCGTGGCGTTCTCGATGATCCGGGACGCGGCACCTTCCGGATCGGTGCCCAGCCGGGCGAGGTCGAGCAAGGCGATGGCCCGGCCCAGCACATAGGCGAGCGAGCGGCCGTCCGGGGCCCAGGACAGGCCGCGCACCATCGAGTGCGTCAACGTCTTCCAGTCCCGGCGCCGGCCGGTGGCGACGTCGAGCACGGAGATCTTGGCACCACCTCCGATGAGCGGCGTGGAGTAGGCCAGCCGGGTGCCGTCGGCGCTGAGGGCGAGGTCGTAGACGAGCGTCAGGTCGTCGGGGTCGGTCTGCGTGACGGCCACCGGCTTCCCGGGCCGCCCGTCCTCGCCGAGGCGTACCAGGAAGAAGCGAATGGCTGGATTCTTCGGCTCGGTCCAGCCGGCGATGGCGAACGTGCGGTTGTCCCGGGCGGCGGCCACGAGGTGCCAGGAACTTTCGACACCGGGCGGCAGCGGGATGTTCGCGATGAACCACCCGGTCTCGGCGTTGTGCACGGCGGGCGGCACCGGGGTGAAGACAGCGGTCTTGGACTTGCCGGGGAAGTGGGCGAGCGGAGTGCGAGCGGAGAGGAAGAACCGCGGCGAACCGGTCGCAGCCAGGGGTGTTCCGGTCGCCATGGGCTCGGCCAAGGAGGTCGCCGGCGGGAACGGGTGCAGTTCCGGCCCCGAGGACACCATGGGCGAGGACCGCGGCGGGACCACCGTGAGCGACGGCAGTGGCGGGGACGCCGGGGGCTGAGTCGCGCTGACGAGCGACACCCGGTCGGCAACCGGATCGGCGCATCCGGCGGTCAGGACGGCCAGGGCTAAGCCCGCCAGCGCGGCAGACGAACGGGACGACATGCAGCGATCATCGTATGGGACGGATTTCTTGACCAGCACGGGACATGATCAGTTGAGAAACTGTGAGGAATCACAGCGTCATGCGGATGGAGGCGGCCAGGACCGCTGCCGCCAGCCGGTCAGGCAACGGTTGCACATCATCCGCGCCTTCGCTCTCGAACGAATGATCCCACGGCAGCCGACTTGCAAAGTGCAGAGAAATTGCGAACTACGGAAAGTCGCACTCGGAATATGTGGCCGCGACCATGGAACCCCTTGCGCGCATGAAAACGCTTGCGTCAGATGCCCACTCAGAGCACTGGGATCTGGTCGAAGCTCGGTCAGGTGGCGCCAGCGGACAGTGCTGTCGTGCTGATCTCGCGTAGCCGCCGCAATCCAGGCGGCCCCGACCGCCGCACCGAGGCCGCCGGCTCCAACCGCGAGGCGCTCGACCTGGCCCACCGAGGCCGAGCGTCGCTGCGTGGCCGACCGGCTCGCCGAGGCCATCCCCAGCGGGCGCGAAGGGCTGACAGCGCATTGGGGTGGCCCTCCCCCGCCGTGTCGGGCAGGTTCGCACCACGCTGTCAATTTCACCGAACGGGCCTCAGTGTCGTCGGCCTGGTTGCCGACGTGGCAGTTGTTCGCGCGCTGGCTCGATCGGTGGCGGTCGGAGTAATTTCCCACCATGGTCAAATTACGTTACGCCGGATGGGCAGGCGTCCTCCCGCGCAAGGCCGTTCGCTTATCCGTCGCCGGAGTCATCGCTGTCGGGTCTCCGATCGGGCTAGGCTCGTCGTTCGCGAACGCGTCGACTTCGAACACGCCTCCCAATGCCGTCATCATCTGGGACAGAAACGCCCAGACGGCGATATGGGACATCGCCGGCCAGCAACCGCAGGTCCAGGCACGCAGCTTCGCGATGGTGCACGGTGCCGTTTACGACGCCGTGAACGCGATCGCCGGCACCCCCTATCAGCCGTACCTGATCGCGCCGCCTGCCGATGGGACCGAGTCGACGGACGCGGCCGTCGCGACCGCGGGCTTCGTGGTGCTGAACGCTCTGTTCCCACAACAGCAAGCGAGGCTGAAGACGCAGTACGACGAGGCGCTGGCCGCGATTCCCGACAGTACCGCCAAGCAGCGCGGAATCACCGTGGGCACTCAGGCGGCCGCTGCGATGAACGCCGCACGGCAGAACGACGGAGCGTTCGGCAATCAGACCTGGACCGTGGGCACCCAGCCCGGTCAGTGGCGGCCGGCGCCACCCACGTTCGCCTCCGACGGAGCCTGGGTCGGTGACGTCGAACCGTTCCTCATCCGCAGCGCCTCCATGTTCCGCACGTCCGGCCCGCCCTCGCTCACCAGCCACCGGTACGCCCGGGACTTCAACGAGGTCAAGACCATCGGCTCGGCGGCCAGCACGGTCAGGACATCCGACCAGACCCAAGCCGCGATCTGGTGGCACGACCGGCATCTGGCCGAATGGGAGATCAAGCGCCAGCTGGCGACGAAGCAGCGACTGAACACGTTGCAGACGGCGCGGATGTTCGCGATGGTCGATCTGGCCGAAGCCGATGCCACGATCGCCTGCTACAACGAGAAGGCAGCGTGGAACTTCTGGCGGCCGGTCACCGCGATCCGCCTGGCCGACACCGACGGCAATCCGGGAACGGCGGCCGATCCGAACTGGACGCCATTGCTCGTTACACCGCCGCACCCCGACTACACGTCCGGACATACCTGCTTCACAGCGGCGAGCATGTCGGCGTTGACGTATTTCTTCGGCCGCGACGACATCCCCTTCAGCGGGTACAGCGCCGCCTCGGGTACCACCAGGCATTTCCGCAGTTTCTCGCAGGCGCTCGCCGAGGTCATCGAAGCCCGCATCTGGGGCGGAATCCATACCCGAACGGCCGACGTCGAAGGCGCGAAGATCGGCAAGAAGGTCACCGCTTACATGGTCGCGCACTACTTCAAAGCGAAGGGGTAATGACCCCGGCATCCGCGCGTCACCGTGAAACCTCATCCAAGCCGTACACGCGACTTTGATCCAGGGCAGCGGCAATCCGCTCGCAGTCACGGATGCTGCCTGCCGGAAATGGCAGGCAGCACAACACCTTCAACCAGATGCTTCACTGCGAAGCTGTCCCGATGCTGCCATTCGGGCGGCTGTTTGTCCCTCGACGAGCCCCGAACCGAACGCCTTCACCGCGCAGCAGCCAGGCCGTTGTTCCGCTCGGCCTGCCGGATGCCGGGCCTCAACCTGCAGCCCGCGCACCCGCGGACCGGCACCTACAAGCCGCATATCGAGCGGACACTGAAATCGGCGGCGGCCACCTTGTTCGCCCAGTATGTGTCGGGCTACACGGGCCGCTCGGCCGAGTACCGTGACCGCGCCGTCCAAGACGAGCCGCTGTGGTCGCTGGTCCAGCAAGAGCTAGCGTGATCGTTTCCCGGGGGAATGCTCGTTCAGAAGATAAGCGCGATCTTGCCAGTCAACCTTCCCCGCTGAAAGTGCTCGTGTGCGGCTTTCACGTTGTGCACGGGGTACTGCGCGTCGAGCCGGACCTTCAGCCGCCCGCTGTCTACGGCTGCGGCGAGTTCGGCGAGTCCACGGCCGTCTTCGCGTACCTGGTTGACCGTGGTGTGCACGCGACGATGCGACAGGTCGGGTACGGGCCCGGCTTGTGTGGCGATCGAGGCGTACCTGCCGCCATCGGCCACGGCGTCGACGACGAAAGCGCCGAAGGTGTCAAAGACGGCGTCGTAGTCGGTCGCCCGCAGGGTGGTCGGATCGGTCGTGGCGTGGTCGGCTCCCAGTTCTTGCACTGTCTCGATCTGCGACTGCCTGGACACCAGCGCGTCCACCCTTGCTCCGCGCGCACGCGCGAGCTGCACGGCGAGTCCGCCGACGGCTCCTGCCGCGCCTGCCACCAGCAGTTTGTCTCCTTGGCCGACCTGGAGCCAGTTCAGGGTCTGCAACGCGGTCAGACCTGGAAGGGGCAGGGTCGCCGCCTCGGCCAAGCTGACCGACGAGGGTGCCATCGCGATGGAGGCAGCCGGGATGGCGACGAGGTCGGCCCATGAGCCACGCCCGGTCGCCAGCTGGTGGGACATGCCGAACACCCGCTCCCCGATGCGCAGCCCGCTTGTTCCCGCGTTGACGACGATGCCCGCCAGTTCCCAGCCCAGCGTCATCGGCAACGGTGGCGTGCCCTCGCCGATGGCTCCTTCCCGGGTCTTGTCATCGACCGGGTTGATGGCCGAGGCGATGACCCGCACCAGCACCTCGCCGTCGGCCGGCCGCGGTTCCGGGACGTCGACCAGGGCCAGCGCATCAAGATCTCCAAAGTGGTCGATCTGCAGAGCTCGCACGTTCAACTCCCCAATAATGTTCGATGAGCATCCAACAGTAGCGCCGGTTCATTTCCTGCCGGACCGCCGGGGCCAGACAGTCGCAGTTGACCGTTTCTCCTGGACGACCGATCAGCGGACGCCGTAACGCCGCCAGCCTGTGGGCCACCCTGGCGGGTCGAGGATTCGGGCCTGGAGGTTGGCGATGTGCCGGTCTTAAAGCCACATGTTCGAGCTGGCCGCCGCCCGCGGCCGCCGACCTGGCCTGAGTGCTGATCAGGCCGCGCTCGCCCGCAGTTGTACGACGCCCGGGAGAAACCCGTTCAGCAGATCGCCGCCCCGTTCGGGGTGCCGAGATCCACGGTGTACGGCCACCTTGAGACAACCACTGCGACGCTTCGCCGGCCGAAGGGCCCTGCTGCCGAAGCCGCCTCCCCATCGAGCACCGCCCCGTGATCCAGGGTGGGGCGTAGGGCATCGCTCAACGTGGCGCCCAAGGCCACGACCGCCATGACGGATGCGATCGACAGCAGGGCGGCCCTCACACCCCAGCGGTCCAGGATCAGTCCCGAGGCGAGCGGCCCGACCGGGGTCACCGCGCTGCCGATGAGGGCGAGGCCGCTGATCACCCGGCCCTGCAAATGGTCGGACGTGATGGTCATCTGGTACGTATACAAGATCGCGTTGGCCGCCGGGACAGGAAGAGCACCGCGGCCAGCAGCGGCCCGATGGCCCAGGCGGTGGGATGGACGGCCATCGCCGGGATGGCCGCGGCGGCCCGCTTGCCTGTGCTCTTCACCGCGGAGTCCCGGCCACCCAGCCTGTGCCCGATCCAGCGCAGAAGCATGATCGTTCTCGGAGCCAACGGCTGTCCGCTCGTTCCTCGACCCCGGGAAGTCCAACGCCATCGATCGCGTCACGGGCGACAAGCCGTGACAAAAGAGAGAACGGCCTCTTTAGCGGGATTCCTTGGCCGAATAGGACCAGGACCCGGATCAGGTCTGCTGCGGTGTCATGTCAGCGGCCATGTCAGGGCGGCGACGGCCCGGTATCAGAGCGGTCGGCGATGGTGGATGCCATGAACGGTTCAGCGCTTGCGGCCCCAAGGCCCATCCGTCCGTTCAGCTGGACTTCCGTAACACATTCGAAGGAGCGCACCATCATGTCCATCACCCTTTCCGACCAGGACAAGCACACCCTGCGGATCGCCGCGTGGGGCGCCGTCTCGCTGATGTCCGCCGCTGGCGCCGCCGGCTCGGCCCACAAGGTCGCCACGCACGGCTCCATCGCCCTGACCTCCGCGACCGGTCTGGTCGGGCACGTGCTCACCAAGGCGCCCAAGGGCGTGAAGTACGGCAAGAGCGTCGCCGAACTCGCCGACCAGGTGCTGCCGGCCCTGACGGCAGCCGTGAGCCTGCTCAGGCAGCAGGCTCCGGCGGAGGCGGACAACTTCCGACGCACCGTCATGGTCGCCATCGAGGCAGCCGCCCGGCCCCAGCAGGGCGAGCCCAGCCCCACTCTGGCCGAGATGGCCCGCAAGATCACCGGAGCCCTCGACGCCGCTTGATGGGATGGCGACCCGCGCAGCTCCAGCTTGTCACCGGGGTCCTCTCCGGGCCCGCTTCATCACCGCCGACAAGGATCTCGAGCTGCTCATCGTGCCCGGGGCCGAGCACCAATTCATCCCTACCGCCCCGCCCCATCCCCCATCGGCCCCGATGGGACGTTCGTGCCGGGGCTCCCCGCGGGGTTCGTCGATCAGCCCGTGCTTGCGGAAGTCCTTGCGCAGGATCTTGCTGTCGTTGCCAGCGACCTTCGCACTCATCTTGATGTCGGGGTTGCGGGCGAGCACCGGGGGGCGAGGATGGCGCGCGCTTCCATTTCATCGTGGCCGCCGCCGAGGTTGGCGCCCGTGGCGGCCACGTGCCGGACCGGGAAGGTCGCACCGTCCAGGATCGCGCCGAGGGCGGCGGAGATCTCGATGAGCTCGATGTTGCTCCGGGCATGCTGCTCGGCGGACATCTTCGCGGCCATGCCAATGTATGGAGAGCATCGGCAGCAGCCGGCGCCACAGGCGCCGGATCCGTTCCGGTGGGGCGTGCGGGTACGCGCCGTCCACGGACACCACCCCCAGGACGCGGTCCGGATTCGATTCCGGCTGGCCCAGTGCACCGCGACCGGCGCGCCTCAGGACCAGCCGGCCAGCAGCGGCCGGTCCACGCCCCCTGGCCGCGAGGCCGGTGTCGATGTCACGGACGTGCGCCTCGAGACGAAGCGGCTGTGGCCGAACGCGTCGATCGGCCGCGGGCCGCATGCCGTAAGCACCTATGCGAGAAAAGCCCTCGGGGTGAAGCACTTGCTGCGTGAAGCCATTGATGTTCGTACCGTGGGAGCGGCATGCCGCGATCTGGACGCGTGCCGGGGCCGGCCGAGCAGTGTGATCACGGGACCAGGAAGCCTGCTCCAAGCGGGTCTCGCGGATCGACGGTCCACTCGGCGGTGCCGGTGACGTAGGCCCGGCCGGTGATACGGCTGCACACCCCGTCGAAGGCCCCGACCTGGACTTTCTCGACGGGCACCGAGGTGAATATCTCGCCGGTGATGCTCTCGTGCACGAGGGGCTCGACCATCTGCAATCGGCCGCGGCCACCGTGCGCCAGGACGCGGAACAGATGGCCACGCTCGCGGTGCGCTCGGCGGTGGAGCGCCTGGATGACCACCGGCTCCCCTCCCGCGAGCTCATCCTCGACGCCCGCCTCGTCGTCCGAGGCACCACCGCGCCACCACGCCACCGCGACCGATCATGATGGTCAGCCGCACGGACCGCCTGCGCGGCCCACGTACCAGTGATCAGGCGCAGCAGC
The DNA here is from genome assembly GCF_044466425.1 of Nonomuraea sp. NPDC049400. Taxonomy (NCBI): domain Bacteria; kingdom Bacillati; phylum Actinomycetota; class Actinomycetes; order Streptosporangiales; family Streptosporangiaceae; genus Nonomuraea; species Nonomuraea sp. NPDC049400. The sequence continues at coordinate 285,989 of NZ_JBITMP010000010.1, read as the reverse complement.
TGCGCAAGCTCTTTCGCATCTGCGCATCGTCGGCCGCGCTGTCATCGCGGGGGTCATCAGCGCGACGGGCATGCTGCTTGCCCAGCCGTGCACGCCCACGCGCAGACCTCGCTGGGCCGGGCATGCTGGAAGCATGCGTGTTCTCCTGCTCGGCGGCACCTGGTTCCCCGGCCGGCGCGTGGCCGAACGGCTTGTGCAGCGCGGTGACGAGATCCTGCTGGCCCACCGCGGCTCGCCCCGATCTTCCCCCGCCGCGCAGGGCGAGCACCTGTACGGCGAGCGTCGCGACCTGGTACGGCACGCGGCGCGGATCAAGGAGTTCACCCCCGACGCGATGATCGACACCTGTGCGTTCACCGCAGCCGCCGTCGACGCCGTGCTCCCCGCCCTGCCGGGGGTGCTCACTGTGGTGCTGTCCAGCCAGGACGTCTACGAGGCCTACACCGGCCTGCGCTCCGGCCGCGAACTGTCGCACTCCCCTTGACCGAGGACTCGCCCCTGCGCCACAACCGCTACCCCTACCGGGGCGCCGGGCATCCCGACGGTTCCAGTGCTACGGACGCTCCCGCTCCCGTAGCACTGCCAAGGCCTTTTCGATCCGCCGTACGCGTGTCTCGGGCTTCTTCGCGCTTTCGACGGCGAGCACGTGCTCGCGCTTGTGGCTGTAGGCCAGGCGGTCGTAGGCAGCGCGGGCGACCGGATCGGCGTCCAGGGCGCGGGCGAAGTCTGCGGGCTCGACCACGACAGGAGGCTCGGCATCGAGTTCCACTTCGACCTCGACCTCGTCGCCTATCACGACACCAGCGGCTTGCCGGTTGGCGTTGCTCAGGCCGAGCAGGTAGCGGCCGCGCATGACAGCGACCCTGCTCTTCCATGAATGCCCGTTGATCGTGATGGTCACCCTCGGCCGCCTGCCCGCACCGAGCGCCTCCACAACGGCTTCGGGAACTTCCAGCCCTCTCATGGGCTCCGCAGGCTCGACGTAGGCTCGACGTAGGCTCGAAACTTCATGATCTGCTCCCACTGGCCAGGACCACCCGCCGCGGCTGGATGAATCGCAGCATGTTGCCGGAGGGATCGAGGAAGGCACAGTCTCGGACGCCGTCGGGCTGGTTGATCGGTTCTTGCATCACCTCGGCGCCCGCGGCCTCGATGTGCTCGAAGGTGGCGTCGCAACTGTCGGTCACGAAGACGAGACGGCCCAGCAGGCCCTTGTCCATCAGGTCCGCGATGGCCTGCCGATCGGCTGGCGAGACACCCGGGTCCGCGCCGGGGGATTCGAGGACGATCTGCACGTCCGGCTGCGATGGCGGGCCGATGCTCACCCGTCGCGTCCCCTCAGATCCGTCGTCGTCGCGTGTCTCAAAGCCGAGCACGTCACGGTAGAAGCCGAGCGCCTCGCCGAGGTCGTGGACAGCGAGAGTGCAAGAGGAGAACTTGAGATCCATGCGGGTCAACGCCGCTCCTTGTCGCCGGCGGGAAGAATGACGATGTCGAGGTCGCGGAGCCGGTCGGGGTTGGTGTCAATATCGATGCCCATGATCTTCTCGTTGTTGACGGTGAACGTGAAGACGGCCTTCGGCCGGCCGAGGTGCGACCAGACGGCCGCCGGTACGCCGTCGACCAGGGCGAGCCGGGCGGCCTGAGCTCGTCCGGCGAAGAAGGTCGCCACCGCGTGGCCGCCGCGGAGCTCGCCGACCACGGCGTCTGGATCGAGCAGCTCGAGCAGGGCGGCGAAATCCCCGCTCCGGGAGGCGGCAAGGAATGCCTCGACGATGTCCCGCTTCGCCGATCGTGCGGCATCGGATGCGCCGGCAGCTCCTTGCACCCGGCGCCGGGCCCGGCTGGCGAGCTGCCGGGCCGCCGCCGGGGAGCGGTCGATGATGGCGCCGATCTCGCCGAACGACATGGCGAAGACGTCGTGCAGGACGAACGCGAGCCGCTCGGCGGGAGTCAGCGTGTCCAGCACCACCATCAGCGCGACACCGACCGAATCGGCCAGCAGCGCCTCGTCCTCGGGGCCGGCCTGGCCAGGTGGGTGGAGGCTCACCTGCGGCCCGGCCGGCTCGGGCGGCAGCGCACCGGCTGACTCCTCACGCCGGTTCCGGCGTGCCTCGAGCATGTTCAGGCAGACCCGGGCGACGACCGTGGTCAGCCACCCTCCCGGATTCTCCACCTGGCCGGTGTCGGCGCGGCTGACCCGTACCCACGCCTCCTGAACCGCGTCCTCGGCCTCGCCAGGTGAGCCGAGCATCCGGTAGGCCACCGCGTGCAGGCGGTCCTGGTGCTCGGCGAACCGCTCGCTCAGCCAGTCCTGCTCGACCATCTGTCACATTCCTCCGTTCCGCCGGTCATATCTATTGACCGGCGAAACCACGCCGATGTGACATCTGGGCCCGGCCCGGATGTCCGGCCTGCCGGTTTCAGGCAGCACATACACCGAAATCCCCAGGAGAGAACCGTGTCACTGCAGGTGAGCGCCATCATGCTCGGCGTCCAGGACCTGGCCCGCGCCAAGAAGTTCTATGAAGGCCTGGGCTGTGAGATCGACAAGGACACCCGTCATTTCGTCTCGTTCAGCCTGGGCGAGGGATCCCCGCGGCTGGCTCTTTATGAATGGGAGGCGGCGGCACAGGACGCCGGCGTCTCCGCTGAGGGCTCCGGATTCCGCGGCGCCTCATTCCACTTCAACCCCGACTCCAGGGAAGTCGTGGACGAGATGATGCGCAACGCGGTGGCTGCCGGCGGCAGCGTGGTCAAGGAGGCGGCCCCCGCCCAGTGGGGCGGGTACTTCGGCTACTTCAGCGACCCGGACGGCTATCTGTGGAAGGTCACCACCTACGCCTCCTGACCCACAGACCTCGCGCACGGTCCCCGGCCACGCCACACCCGGCGAGGCCGGGGACCGTGCCATACGTGGCCGCCCTGGCGGTGGCGACGAACCCCCGCTCGGCGTCACCGTTGATAGGGGTGACGCGGTGGTGTACGAAGCGGATGTCGTCGTACCGGGCGAGTTGCCGCCGCGCCGGCTCGCGTGGTCCCACGGTGGCGATGCCGTCGCGAAAGCCCAGGTTGGCCTGGTGGTGCGTGGAGCGGCCGTGTCCTGTGTCGAAGACCAGCAGGCTGCCGTTGTAGCGCGCCAGCTACAGGGCCGCGGGACACGGGCCCGTCGGAAGGTCCGGTCAAGGGGCCGGGTCGGTCGGGCGTGGGTGGGCCGCGGGACGGGCGTCGTTCTGGGTGTCCGCCCACAGCTTTGTACGCGAGACGGTCCGGGCCTCCAGCACGTTCAGCGCGATCAGTACGACGGTGAGCGTGGTGAGCGAGGCCAGCGCCGGGATCCGGAGGGCCGGCGGCAGCAGCGCCAGCGCGCGCTGTTCTCGGAGATGTTCGCCGGCGCGGTGGGACAGGCGAACGCCATGCGGTTCCTCTTCCTCGACCCCCGCGCGACACGGTTCTACGCCGACTGGGAACGCGCCGCTCGCCGTCTCGCCAGGCACAGCATCGGTGCGCTGCGTGTCGAGACGGCCAGAAACCTGCACGACCGCGAGTTGTCCAACCTCGTCGGCGAGCTGGAGCTGGCGCACGAGGTGATGGAACTGTCCGGCAACGACGGTCTGACCGTGTGCACCTACAGCGCCGACCCCGGCAGCGCCTCCGGGGACGGCCTCAAGCTCCTGGAAAGCTTGTCCGCCATGCAGCGGTAGGCTGCTGGGCGATCAGTGCGGGCCGGCCCAGGTCGAGGTCGACCTCCATCATCCGCGCGCGGCGGACCTGGCTGGCCTGATGCCCGGCGTCATCAGGAGCGGGCACCGCCTACTTCACGCAGCGCGGCGCCGGTCACTCAGGGTGTCAGCCCCAGCTCGCGCAGCTGCGCGAGCCGCAGCGGCCGCCATCCGCTGGTGTCGAGCTTGTGCGACAGCAGCTCATCGGGCGCCTCCCGGCCCTGGGAGCGCAGCTATTGGACAGCACGGTCAGGCGCCAGGCCGGAAAACCGTTTGAGCCCTCCTTCCACGTTCTTGTAGGTTGCCTGCTGCCCGTCGCAGTGAGGACAGAGGACAAGACCGCGTGACCCCGCCTGCTCTTTAGACCTGACACCTTCTTCCGCTCACCTTCAAGCCGACCCTCTCGTCGGCTCTGCCGGGCTGCCCGTGTGCGCCCGGTCATACAGCGTTTGAGGCCGCGCGCAATCGGCCTCGTGTCAGGTCTAGAGAGATCATGTCTTCACAACCTCATACTGTGCTGCCCTGGGTCGTCCGCCGGACCAGGCTGCCTCTGCTGTCGTTGCGGTGCGTGGACTGTCGGTCGGAGTCGGCCACCACCGGCGAGGGCAGGTTCCGCGTCAACGCCAACGGCAAGCTGCTGGACGTGTGGCTGCTGGTCCGCTGCGTGTCCTGCGATCGGACGAGCAAGCTCACCGTGCACGAGCGAGCGCCGGTCAGATGCTTCGATCCGGCCGAGCTCGACGGCTACCACGCCAACGATCCGGAGCTGGTGGCGTCCAGGCTGTTGGATCCGCTGCTCGCCCAGCGCAACCGCTTCACCCTGGACTGGAAGGGGGCCTGGCGGCTGGACACCCCGTCGGCATGGCTCGACGAGATGTGGCCGGTCCAGGTGGAGGTCGTCTTCGAGGATCCGGTGCCGGTGCGCCCGGAGCGGCTCATCGCGCGGGGGCTCGGCCTCAGCAGGAACGAGGTGCTGCGCCGGATCAAGTGCGACATTCCGCTGCGCCGTCCGACGAGCGCCGGGTTCACCTTCACCGTGATGGCCGGGGACTAACGGGGATGTAGCCGCGGCGCGCGATGCCCTCAAGCATCCGTGCGAAATACGCCTCGTCCAGCGGCGGCTCCAGCGGCATGGAGTCGCCCAGGGCGGCCACGGTGTGCGCGCCGCGGCGGCGCTCGCATCAGCCTCCGGTCCTCGTCATCGAGGAAGAACACCTCCCGCTCTGCCCGCGACGGCACCTCCGTGTACTGGCCGTACTCGGAGGACAGGCGCCGCGACATCGTCCGCACGACCAAGAACGGCCTGGACGCCGCCCGGCCGCCGCCGCCGGGGCGGCGATCGATGCGGGCGGCGGTGTCGATGCGTGTCGCGCTGTCGACGACGAGTTGGATGCCCTCGCCGAGCAGCGTGCCGTAGTCAATCGTGGCGTCGCCGGTACGGGCCACGAACTGGTGCAGCCGGATGCGTTCGACGAACTTCGGGCGGGGATTGACCAAAGTGACGTCGACGTCGGCGCGCATCCGCAGACGGTTGGCCGCGAGCGTTCCGGCGTAACCGCCGCCGATGACCACGACCTTGTGGAGTGTGTTGTGTTCGCTCATGCCCTCAGGACACCGCGGATCGCTGAGACGTGACATGACGCGACGTGACACGCGTCACTCCACCCAAGAGCGCGGGACGCCGTCCCCCGGGTGCACGTGCCGGTGCCGGGATCGAGGATCAGTCGTCCGCTGAATCCGCAGCTCCAGCACGCTGACGCGGCCAACCCGCGGAGGCGGTTACTGGCCGGTCGGGGTGGTTTCGGCGCACTCGCGGGTCGTGGTACTGCGTGGACAAGACGATGTGGGTGTCCATCTCGCCGTGCTTTCCGAGCTGTTCCAGCACGCCTTCGAGATGCGCCAGTGACGAGGCTCTGACCTTGAGCATCGAGCAGTGCCGGCCGCTCAGTTTGCTGACTTCGACCACCTCCGGGTAGTCCTCGGCGGCTGAACTCTTGAGCAGGCAATAGCCGAGAGCGCAGCGCAGCTGGATGTACGCCTGGACGGGAAACCCGGCCGCGGCGGGGTCGATCTGGGCCTGGTAGCCGACGATCACGCCGCGTCGTTCCAGGCGGCGGATCCGGTCGGCGACGGCGGGCGCGGAGAGATGTACCCGTCGGGCCAGCTCGTTGTAGGACAGCCGGGCGTCGGCCTGCAGTTCGTCGAGGAGCTTCCAGTCGAGGTCATCGAGGTCATTTGCCGATCGTGAAGAGCTCACGGTGTTTACTTTACGATCGCATCCATTAGGTGCCTATGTGCGCCTCGACGGCCATGTCCAGCCGGGTCATAGCCGCCTAGTGTCAATCCCGTGATCGGGAACGGACATCAGTCCGGCAGTGGCGTCGTCGATGCGCTGCCGGCCCGCTCCTGGCGAGCTTTGGCACAGCGGGTCACCGGCGCCGTACTGACCAGCGATTCCGCCGGCTACGACGCGGCCCTCAGACCGGCCGGGCAGCGCTTCGGTCAAGTTCGCCCGCAGGCGGTGGTGCGTTGCCGAACCGCCTCCGATGTCGCAGCCGCACTGGGTTTCGCCACGCACAACCGCCTGCCCGTGGCGGTGCGCAGCGGCGGACACGATTTCGCTGGGCGGTCCACGACCACGGGACTGCTCGTCGATCTCGGCGAGCTCACCGGGGTTTCCCTGAAGGACGGGTACGCACGCGTCGGCGCAGGTACGCGGCTCGCCGACGTGTACCGGTGCCTCGACCGGCACGCCCACACGCTGCCCGCCGGGAGCGGCCCTTCTGTCGGCATCGCCGGGTTGACCCTCGGCGGCGGCATGGGCTTCCTCGGACGCACCTGGGGGTTGACCTGTGACCGGCTCGTCGGCGCGCGTGTCGTCCGCGTGGACGGCAGCCTCGTGCACTGCGACGAGCGCGAGCATGCCGACCTGTTCTGGGCCCTCAGGGGTGGCGGCGCCGCGGGTGTCAGCGTCGTCACGGAGTTGTCCTTCGCGCTGGTTCCGTCTCCACGGTGCACCGCCCTGGAGCTCAGGTGGGACTACCAGCTTGCGGCCCAGGTCGTTGACGCCTGGCAGAGGTGGAGTCCGGACGCGCCGGACGGGCTCGCCGCAAGCCTGCTGCTCACCGTCCCGGCTGAGCCGCACGCTCGAGCGCGGGTGAGCCTGTTCGGCGCGGCCGTCGGGCTGTCGCCCGCAGACACCGATGATCTCCTTGACGATCTCATCGCCAGGGTCGGGGCCCGACCGCAAAGCCGGTGGCGCCGGCAGCTGTCCTGGATGGGCGCCCAGGCCGCTCTCGCCACGCGCGTGGCCGGCGACGATGCCGGGCACCTGTTCAGCAAGTCCGGCTTCTTCCGGCAGGACATACCGCCGGGCGCGCTCGACGCTCTGGTCAATCAGCTGGTTGTCGACCGGCGGGCCGGCGAATCCCGCGAGCTCGACTTCACACCGTGGGGTGGCGCCTACAACCGCGTCTCGTCGCATGCCGCGGCGTTCCCACATCGGGGCGAGCGATTCCTGCTCAAACACGCCGCCACGGTCCGGACGGCTCTGCCCGGCGACGTCTCCCCGCACAGCGAATGGCTGAGCCGTTCTTGGCAGACGGTCCGCCCCTGGTCGAGCGGCGGCGTGTACCCGAACTTCCCCGACCCCACCCTCACCGATCCCGAACGCTCCTACTGGGGCGGCAACCTCCCGAGATTGGAGCGGGTAAAGGCGGTCCACGACCCCGACCGGATCCTGCCCGGCCTCGGGCCAAGGGACGCGGCCGTTTCTGTACGGGCATTTACGAGAAAGGACGTCACCATGGCCAACCAGCCCACCGAACCCGACGTTTCGGCGATCGGCGACGCGGCCAGGCCCCCGGTCGCCGACCGGGCCGCGTTCCAGGCCGAACTGGACCGGCTTCGGATCCGGGAAAAGGCCCACACCCGGGAGGGCGATGCGATCGCCGCCGCCCGGCGCCGCCTCCCGATGGTCGAAGTCGATCCCCAGACTCCGCTGACCGGAGCGGACGGGCCGGTGCCGTTGATCGACATCTTCGACGGCCGGTCCCAGTTGATCGCCTACTTCCACATGTGGCACACCGGCAGGCCCGCCGCGGAGCAGTGCGAGGGCTGCACCTTCAACACCTCCCACATCAACGAGCTGTCCTACCTGCACTCACGCGACGTCAGCTACGCGATCTTCTATGAGGGGCCGTACGAGGAGACCTCGCGGTATCGCGACTTCATGGGCTATACCGTTCCCTGTTACTCGGTGCCGCAGGACTCCGCGGACCGGTTGATCGCAGACCGGTACTTCGGCATCCTGGTTTGCTATCTCCGAGACGGTGACCAGGTCTACGAGACCTACTGGACCACCGGCCGCGGCAACGAAGCGATGGCACCGTCGTACGGGCTGCTGGATCGGACCGTCTACGGCCGGCAGGAGTTCTGGGAGGACTCGCCGGAGAGCTGGCCGCAGCGCTGGGGCGCCAAAGGTGGCCAGTTCCGGCTGGACGGCCGCCCGACCGCCCAGTGGCCGCGGATCCAGGCCGGGCGCAACGACGACCTCGGCACGATGCCGGACGGATGGGCTGCGTGTTCCTGCTCCTCGCACACTGGACCACCGGCCGCGGCGACGAACTGACGGCACCGTCGTACGGGCTGCCGGATCGGACCGTCTACTCCGGCGAGTCCTCTGGAGTGTCAGCTCGTGCCCAGTGGTGCGTTTTCCTCGGCGTCGAGCTGGTGGTCGGCCCAGACGTAGCTTTCGGGAAGCAGGTCGGTGATGGAGACGGTGCGGAGTCTGTCACTTGCGCCGACGATGACCTTGAGGGCTGGGAAGTAGTCGAGAAGGACCTGGCGGCAGCGGCCGCATGGGGGCACCACGCCTCGGTCGCGGTCGCCCACGGCAACGATGGTGTCCAGGTCGTAGGCGCCCTGCGCGGCAGCTGTGCCGATGAGGACCAGCTCCGCGCAGGGGCCGCCGGTGAAGTGGTAGGCGTTCACCGCCGTGACGATCCGGCCGTCGCGGGTGCGGCCCGCGGCCGCCATGGTGTGGTTGTCGCCCCGGCAGCGGGTGGCCGCGACATGCGCCGCCGCCTGGATCAGTTCATGGTCGACGTGGCTGATCTGTGTGGTCATCTTCTCTGCCTTCATGTGATGTCAGGCGCCGTCGGCCCGGACGACGATGGTGCGCGGCCGGAGGTTGTTCCGCCAGATGATATAGCGGCGGTCATGCTCTCCTGAGGTGGTCGGTGCCGCCGCGACCTTGATCCGCACGTGAGCGGCCGGCCCGGACGCAGGCGGTGGTTCAGCTGTTCGCGTGCGACGCGGGCAGGATGCGGGGCATGGCGGTGCTGCCTCGTACGACGAGGGACGTCTTCACCACGGTTTCCCGAGGCTTCAGGTCCTGGTCTTCGATCCGGCGGATGACCGCATCCACCGCCGCCACTCCCATGAGCTCAGGGTCCTGCCGGACGGTGGTCAGGGCCACCGAGGAAAGGCGCGCGATCGGTGCGTCGTCGAACCCGGTGACGGACACGTCCTCCGGGACGCGCACTCCGTTCCGTACCAGGATCTGGAGCAGGCCGACGGCGCTGTGGTCGTTGCCCACCACCACGGCGGTCGGCAGCGCCCCGCGCTGGAGGAGCATTCGCGGAAGGCGCCGCAGCGTGACTCGCCCTCACGAATCGAGATGGCCGGCGCTCCAGCGGGTCATCCAGCTTTGCGTCCGATCCCGGCAGTGGCCCGAAGTTGCGGTTCAACTGAGTTCCGTCTGGCTGCTGGGGTTCTTGTCTCTTGATGCGGCGAGTGTCATTAACCGCCCGCCTTTACATTGTAGATTACATTCTGCCGAACGTTCGATGATCTTGGGCGGTAGCCGGCTGCGCGGAGATGTCGGCGTCGGCGTCGGCGCGGGCAACGACGAAGGGCGCGTCACCCTCCCCGGCCTCGACGACGAACCTGCTATCAGGCAAGTCCTCCCCCACTCCCGGTCCCGATCTCCCCACTGACCGGCCAGGCGGCATATCGGAGCGGGTGCGGCTCCCGATCGGGCCACACCCTGGTGCACGCATCTCTCCGGCCGCGTTCCCCAGACGGGTTTCTCCAGGTGGCCCCCGAGTAGGAGCGGTACGGCGAACCGGGCTTACTGTCACATTTGTTGACAGTGCTCCATGATGGAGGCCGACGCCCCGCCGAACCCGACGATGTCGGGAGGAGGACAACCGATGTTGGAGGCCCATCGATGGCGGACAGGTGTTGACCGCTGAACAGGGATGGCCTTGCTCAAGGCCGCGCAGCCACGGACGGCGCGCAGCGAGCTGCTGGCCAAGGTCCGGCCGGGACTGGCGTGCCCAGCACCCGCGCCGCCCCTGCGGTGGGGGCGATCATGCCGAGCAGCATGCGGATCAGCGTGGTCTTGCCGGCGCCGTTGAGTCCGAGCAGGGCGTAGATCTGGCTCTCCTGCACGCTCAGGCCGACGTCGTCGACGGCGACGACGTCGGTGTGGCGCTTGGTCAGGCCGGTCACCTCGACGGCTGGAGCCCCCGCGCTGCCCATCAGGTCCTCCTTCACGGCTGGGTGATGAGCATGAGCAGCGCCCAGATGAGACGCGCGCTCTGCAGGAGGATGTCGCGCCCGGCCAGCCGGGGATGGGCCTGGATGGCATAGGCCGACCAGCAGTCCGGTGGTGAAGCTGAGGTATTCCAGGCCGACGGCGGCCAGCAGGACGACCAAGACGACCATGAGTAGCAGCAGGATGTCGTCGAACCATCACAGGAAGGCACCGCCCTCGTGCACGGCGGCGATGCGCTTGATGCGCGTCGGGTACGGCACGGCGAACAGGGTGACGAACTTGGTCAGAGCCTGCAGGATGTACAGGCCGAGCAGGATCTTCAGCACGATCTGCATCCCTCACGCCTCCGTAGCGGTGTTCGCGTAGCGCAGGCGACCAGCGGCGGCGATGATCCAGGCGAATCCGACCAGCAGGGCGGCGTGTTCGAGCAGCCCGGCGGGGGCGGGCTGAAGCACGCCCTGGACGTCCAGGCGGAAGGCAACCCCTGCGGCGATGGCTAAGGCGATGACCAGCGCCCCAGACCAGCGCGAGTAGAGCGCCCATCCCCGGCTACCAGTGCCCAGTCTTCGCGCCAGCGTGAACGGCGTGGCCGCCAGCGCGGCGAACAGCATCAGGCCGGTCAGCCCGTGAATACGGCCCGCGGTGGTGACCACTTCGGGCTGGCCGGGCGGGTAGCCGAGGGCGGGATCAGTGGGCACGATCCCCGCCACGACCATCGCCAGACCGGCGGCCCCCAGAAGGAATGGCGCCCAGACCGCGGCCCGGCCGGCACGAAGCGCACGGCGCATCCCGACCGCGAAGGCGAGTAGCAGGAGCCCGCCGATCACGAAGTTGGCCGTTTGCAGCCAGCCGCGCTCGCCGGTGCCGAGTTGGCTGGCGCCGTGATGCCAGAGGCTGTAGCCGGGCCGGGTGGCACCGTCGAGCAAGAGCAGGGCTGGGACGAGTACACCGGCGGCCATGCCGCATGCGAGAAGGGTCGTGGTCGGGCGCATCGGGAGCATGCCTCCTAGCTCCGCGATCTGTTGATCGCGGGCCGACCAGGCTTCCCGGCTCACCGACGTTCGCGCCACTCTTCGGGGCGCGTTCTTGCAGACGCCTGAAATGTAACACTTGGCCGGGCGGGCGGCCGGGTGTTACACAACGCTCAGCCCTTTGCGAAGGGTCAGTCACCGGCGGACCGCGGACCGCGTTGACCGGCCTGCTACCCGACCAGCCCAGCCCCAGAAAATCGCGCCTTTCGAGCGGGACGACTGGTGCGGAGTCGTAGGCCTGTTCGGCGGCCTTGCGGGGGCGCCGGCCGCCGGCCCGCCCCTGGTCACAACCGGGCTCGTAGATTCGCATCCGCCGGTCCAAAAGCGGGTGCTAGGCGGACCAGCGGCCGGCGGTTTTGGCGGCCTCGATCGCGGCGCGGCCTGCCGGGCGCATCCGGCCGGCGGCCGTCAGCGCCTTAGCCTTCGCGACGTTGATGCTGGACCAAGGGCTTCGGCGGGTTCGGGGCGAGTAGCGCTGCAGGTAGTAGTCGCCGTCGAACGCCCTGCGGTGGCTGTCGATCCAGCCGTAGCACAGCGCCTCGTCCAAGGCCTCGTCGAGGGTGACGGTCGTCGCGTTGCCGTTCTTCTTGGCGATCATCAGCCAGACGTCGCGGGCGGTCTCGTGGTGCTCGTTGAGCCATGCCCTCCAGGCGGCGGCGTCGTCCAGGAGCAGGGCGTGGTCGGTCATCGTGGTCAGCCCTTCCGGCCCGCGAGGACGGCCATGTAGTGGTGGTTGACCATGACGCCGAGGATGTTGCCGAACGGGTCGCGCACCGAGGCGGTGACGAACCCGGAGCCGCGCTCGGTCGGCTTCTCGAACGGGGTGGCCCCCATCTCCAGCAGCCGCTCCCAGGTCGCCTCCAGGTCGTCGACGGCCCAGTAGACGATCGCTCCGCCATCCTCGGTGCTCCATCCGTCCGGAGCGAACCGCGCGTCGATGATGCCGAGCTCGTGCTGGTAGTCGCCGACGCGGAACTCCACGTAGGCCGGGTCGCCCTGCTCGGGCCGCTGGAAGTAGGCCCGCACGCCGAGGAACTCGGCGTACCAGTCACGGGCGGCGACGACGTCATGGGCGTAGAAACTGATGGTGGTGAGTCCGCGGAGCATGTCCTTCTGCCTTCCGTTCGGTGGCTTGTGAGATCGATGCTTCCAGGCAAAGTGCTCATCAAATGAGCACTTTTCTGGCATTGTCGAAGCGTGAGAGCGGATCGTGCGGTGGCCGTCCTGCTGCTGATGCAGTCGCGCGGCCGGGTGACGGCGGCGGAGATCGCCGCCGGGATGGAAGTTTCGGTCGTCACGGCCGAAGCGGCTCGCCGGAGATCCGCTCACGCCGCGGTGAGGTCGAGCCGGGTTTCCATGTCCGGCCGGAACCGGCCGTAGGGGTTCACATGAGCCCAGAACCGCGGGCTGAGCGCGCGCTGATCTTCCTCCGTGAGCTTGCCGGCCCACTGAGCATCTCGCAGAACGGCCTGAAGGAGCGTGGTAGCGGCGCCAGGCACCGGTTACTCGTTGATGTACTTGCCGAGGTAGCCGGTGCGGTATCCGGCCTGTTCCAGCGCGACCGCGTACGTCCTGGACTCGTGCGGTGCGAACGCCTTGTAACCGCCGCGGTCGGAGTTCTTGTTCGTGGCCACCCCGGTGTTGTGCGGGAACTGGCCGGTGAACATCGAGGCCCGCGACGGGCAGCACAGCGAGTTGGACACGTAGTAGTTGCTGAACATCGTGCCGTCGTCGGCCAGGCCGCGCACGGTGTCCATGTACGCGAGCAGGTCGGCGGACATGTCGTCGACGAGGAAGATGATGATGATGATGATGATGTTCGGCTGCTGGGGCTTGGCGGCCGCGACCGTCCCCGCGCCCGCCGGCGAAACCAGGCTCAGGCTGAGGACGAGCGCGGAGGCCACCGCTAAGGCCCTGCGGATATGTCGAGTCATCGCCATGACCGCCTTCTCTGCAACGTTGAAAGATGAGGGTGGATTGCACGGCAATAGCGCTCAATGCGGCCGGTCAAGCGATTGATCCTAAGGGGTTCCTGGCCAAGCAAGCCGGTTGTGCGTCACGGCCTACTCGCCGTGGACACCTACTATCGGCGCCTGAACAAGCAGCTCACCGTGCAGGAGTCCCGCCACCCGGTCCCCCGGAAGATCTGCCACGGCGGAGGCGGCCAGGGCGTCCCGGTCAAGGACGAGGACGTCGCCCGCTTCAGCCCCCTCGGCCACGCCACATCAACTTCCTGGGCCGCCACGCCATCACCGCCTCCGCACCCGCCCAAAACCTTCGGCCGCTCGGCGAAATCCCCGGCCTGCCCGTCACCGCCAGTTGAGTGGCGTGGTTCATCCCGGTTCACCCGTCGGTCATAAGGTGGGCGGAATGGCGCTGCAACTTGTTCAGGTGAATTTCAAAGCTCGGGATGACTCGGCGCTGGGCCGGTTCTGGGCGGAGGCGCTCGGCTGGGGTGTGTCCAGCGAGGGACCCGGTGTGACCAACGTTGAACCTTTGGGCTTCGAGTGGCCGGACCCCACCGCCGTCTGCGTCGATGTCGTCACCGTCCCGGACCCCGAAACGGTGAAGTACCGCGTGCACCTCGACCTCGCCACCACCTCTGCGGCCCATCAGGCGGAGTTTGTCGCGCGCCTGAAGGAGCTCGGCGCGACGCCCGCCGACGTGGGCCAGGGCGACGTCCCGTGGACGGTTCTGGCCGACCCGGAGGGCAACGTGTTCTGCGTGCTGGAGCCTCGGGAGATCTACCGGGACACCGGGCCGATCGCCGCGGTGGTCGTCGACTGCGCGGACCCGCGGGCCATGGCCCGGTTCTGGGGCGAGGCGATCGGCTGGACCCTGCACGGGGTGAGCGACGATCATGCGCGGCTGCGCTCCGACAAGGGTGTCGGGCCGTATCTCGAGTTCCTCCGCACAACGCCCGGCGTGAAGACCGTGTGGAACCGCGTCCATCTCGACGTGCTGCCGTACCGCGGTGACGATCAAGCGGCGGAGGTGGCCCGGCTGCAGGCCCTCGGTGCGACGCCGGCCGATGTGGGCCAGGGCGACGTCTCGTGGATCGTCCTCGCCGACCCGGAAGGCAACGAGTTCTGCGTCCTCGGTCGGGGCTGACGCGGAGCCTTCCCCGCCCCGTCGCCTGGCGTGCCCGGCGCCACGCGTGACGCCGGGCACGCCTCTCTCAGAGCTCGAGACTAGATCACGTGCCGTCGATCAGCCGGATGGCGAGGTCCGGGCTGAACGTGCCGGCGGGCACGTTCGGCGCGATGCCGCAGTTGCCGTCCGAGTCGCCGGGGACCTTGACCCACAGCAGCATCTCTGCGCCGCCGCCGACCTGTGCGGTGGTGCCGAGTTTGCGGCCCGCGGGGTTGCACCATTCGCCGTTGGAGCCGTTGCCGTTGCGGCTGGTGTCGATCACGAACTTGGCGGTGCCGCCGAGCGCAGAGTTGATCGCGTTGCCGTACGTGGCCGACTGGCTGGTGGTGTAGTAGTTGGAGACGTTCACCGAGAAGCCGCGGACGTTGGCGACGCCCACGCTGCTCAGCCGGGAGGCCATGGTGGCCGGCGCCGTCCAGCCGGCGTTGCCCGCGTCGAGGTAGGCCCAGGTGTTGGCGGCCTTGGCGCGGAACTGTTCCGTGGCGTAGGTCAGCATGCGGATACGTTCCTGGCGGGCCGTCTCGCTCATGCAGTCGAAGTCGCCGAGGGAGTCGGGCTCGATGACGACGACCGCGGGCCGGTTGCCGATGCCGGAGGCGAACGCGGAGATCCACGTCTTGTACGCCGCCTCGCTGCCGGCGCCGCCGCCCGAGTGACCGCCGCACGCGTCGCGACCGGGGATGTTGTACGCGACCAGGATCGGCAGTTTGTCGGCGCTGTCCGCGGCGCCCACGAAGCTGGAGACGGCGGCGGTGATGTCGCCGCTCCAGTTGCCGAACCACCGGGCCATCGGCTTGGAGGCGATGGAGGACTGAATCCGGGCCGCCCGGGAATCGCCGGAGTTGTTCCTCACCCAGACCGCGGGGTTGGAGTTGGGGTCGACGTAGAACCCGCTCGTCATGCTGATCGGCCCGGACCCCGACGTCGTCTCGGTGAGGGAGACGTTGTCGAGGTAGACCGTGTGGGCGGCGTTCTTGCCGAGTTGGAACGAGACCTGTCCCGCCGTCGTGCTCAGGCTGGAGCTGAAGGGAAAGCTGAAGCGCTTGCTCGTCGTGGTGAGCGCGATCGGCTTCGTCAGGGTGTTGGTGTACGGGCTGTCGGCCAGTTGCACGGTGGTGACCGCGCTGACCGAGGCGGAGGCGGCGGCGTCGAACGACAGCGTGTAGGTCTTGCCGCTGGTCAGGGTGATGTTGTTCTGGGCCACCATGGCGTCCCACGGGTTGGCCGTGCCACCGGCCACGTTGACACGCAGCCGCCCGGTGTCCACTGCCATGGAGGTGTTGGACGAGTTCCACCATGGCGCGGTGCCGGCGCTGAAGGTGCCGTTGACCACCAGCTCGGTCGCGGCGGCGGCGGGCAGGGCGGTGGTCACCGACAGGGCGGTCACTGTTGCGGCGGTGATCGCCGCCAACCTGGTTAATCCTCGCATGTACTGCTTTCCTTTCTTTGGGGATCCCCTGTCACAGGGAGTCAGTGAAGGCGGCGATCCAGGCAAGGGATGAGTTCCAGTTGATCGCCACCTCGTTGGTGGACCAGGAGCCGATGTCGTCGATGTAGCACTTGGCCGGTGTGCAGCCGGTGAGGTTGCGCTGGGCGACCGGGTCCTGCAGACCGGAGTTGGGGCCTCCGGCCAGGGAGCCGGGGGCGGGGGTGGGAAGGCTCGGGTCGATCTGGTGTGCCCAGAAGCGGTGGTGCTGGTTGTGGCTGGCCCGCTCGCCGTACCCGGTGACGTAGGACTGGTTGAGCGCGTTGCGCCCGAGCAGGTAGTCCATCGACTCCAGGACCGCTTCGCGGTAGCGGCGGTCGCGGGTGAGGTCGTAGGCCGTCGCCATGATCATTGCGCTGTTGGTGGTGGCGCTGGTCGAGCCCCAGACGTACTTCCCGTCGGCCGGCAGGTAGGGGTTGGCGTAGCCCTGGGCGTTCATGTCGCGTACGTAGCCGTCGGCGACGGACAGCACCCGCTTGCGCGCGGCGGCGAACATGGCGGCCGGGAAGCGGCCGGGCAGCCGGGCGGCGGTCAGGTCGGCCAGCGCGCCGGTCGACTGCCAGGAGAACCCGTCCGCGGTCAGTTTCGTGGTGACGAAGGGCAGGTAGGAGCGCTTGCCTGTGGTCGCGTACAGTTCGGCGGCGGCCCAGGAGAATTCGTCGGAGACGTCGGTGTCGTCGTAGGCGCCCCCGCCCTCGCCTCCGGGCGGTGCGTAGAGGTCGGGATGCGCACGGGCCGCCTGCCAGGCGGTCTCGGCGGCCTCGAGGCAACGCCGGGCGAACGCGCGGTCCCAGGTCTTCCAGATGCGGGCACACTGGGCGCCGGCCGCGGCGAGGTTGAGGGTCGCGGCGGTGGAGGGCGGGTGGAGGTAGCGCGGCTGGGCGTCCAGGTGCGGGATCGTCGGATGCCCGGTCCACGCGGCGTCGTGCATCTTGTGGTGGACCAGGCCGCTGCCGGGAACCTGCATGCGAAGCAGGAACTCCAGCTCCCAGCGGGCCTCGTCGAGCACGTCCGGGACGCCGTTGCCGGCCTCGGGGATGCGCAGCAGGCCGTCGCGCGTCCCCTCCAGATCGCCCTGCCTGCGCGAGCGCTCGTAGAGGTCCATGAGCTGCCAGGCGGCGAGGGCGCCGTTCACCACGTACTTGCCGTGGTCGCCCGCGTCGTACCAGCCTCCGCGCACGTCCAGCGTGTGGTCGCAGGTGCCCGGCAGACATGGGACGCGGGTGTCCCCCTGGTTGGGCGCGACGCCGAGGTGCCCGGCCGGCCTGGCGTAGGCGTCGCCGACGTATGCGGCCTCGATCGGGATGCCGCTGCGGTTGTGGTAGAAGTACGCCAGCGCGTCCCTGCGCAGCCCGTCGTACAGGTCGTCGCCGATGTCGAACGGCAGGCTGACCTGGTCGCCGACCGCGAGCGTGTAGCCGGTGCCCGCCTTGCGGACGGACGAGAAGTCGGCCACGTGGACCTGGTCGCCGGACATCGCGTCGGCACCGTGCACCCGGGTGCGGCCCTGTGCCACGGCCGCGCCGCGCGTGTCGAGCAGCCGCCATTCCAGCGGCTCCGTCCCGGGGTTGACGATCGTGGCGCGCTTGGGACCCGAGATCGCGTAGCCGTGCTGGTTGACCCGCACCGGCGAGCCCAGGTCCCGGCCGCCGCCGGGCGGGACCACCCCTCCGACCAGGGAGATCTCGTCCAGGCACAGCGTGTACGGCTCCGTGGCGCCGCCCATCTGGAAGGTCACCTGTCCGTGCGAGTCCGAGACGTTCGACGTCGCGGTGTACTCGAACGTGCGCGGCGCGGCCGTCAGCTCGGGCCGCTGGTCCAGAGGGGTGGTGTACGGCGGCCCTGCGAGCTGGACGGTGGTGCGGATGGTGACGTCCCGGCTGGCGGAGGCGGTGAAGCGGAGCGTGTACGGCTGGCCGTCCTCCAACGGGACGTCGTTCTGGCCGATCATCGAGTCCCACGGGTTCGTGGTCCCGGCGGGGACGTCGGCGCACAACCGGCCCGATTCGACGCGTGACGGAGTGTTCTGGCTGCTCCACCAAGGGTCTTTGCCGCTGTCGAAGCTGCCGTTCAGCAGCCGTTCGTAGGAGTCGGCGTGCGCGGGGAGCGCGAGGCCGGCAAGGAGGAGGACACAGGCCGCGGACAGCCTGAGTATGGCGGACATACCGGGACCTTTCAGGTCGCTGGACAGATCGTCCCCGGCACACCGCGGCGTCGTGCCGGATTTTCCGCCAGAGCTCCGCGAGCTGTCAACCGTTTCGTGGAGATTGAACCTTGCTCTCCTCGCCCTCTTCTCAGCAGTGCGACAATCCCCTACCATCGGCTGGGAGCGCTCCCAATAATGCACGGAAAAAGCTCTTGAACACTGGCACAATCCGCGGCGTCAACGCAGGTGGTCGGGTGTATCAAGCGGCTCCGTCCCCCCTGGAACCGCTCCCGAAAGTACGGAGACATGACATGACGACAAGGCTGACGCGGCCTCTGCTCGCCGCCACTCTCACCGGCCTGCTCGCGGCCTGCGGCGCCGGCGCGCAGACGCCGGACACCGCGACGCCGGGAAAGATCACTCTGGTGGTCAAGACCTTCAGCGAGTTCGGCTACGAGGAGCTCTACAAGCAGTACGAGGCCGCTCATCCCGGAATAACGATCAAACAGGAGAGCATCGCCCAGCTCGGCGACTACCTGCCCAAGCTGCAGCAGTGGATGGCCTCGGGCAGCGGAGCCGGAGACGTGGTCGCGCTGGAGGAGGGCATCCTCATCCAGTTCATGGCCAAGCCCGAGCAGTTCGTGAACCTGCTCGACCACGGAGCCGGGTCACTGAAGGGCAACTTCCTGGAATGGAAGTGGAAGCAGGCGCTCACGAACGACGGTTCCAAACTCGTCGGGCTCGGCACCGACGTCGGCGCGCAAGGCATGTGCTACCGGACAGACCTGTTCGCCGAGGCCGGGCTGCCCACCGATCGTGAGAAGGTCGGCGAGCTCTGGCCGACCTGGGACGCCTACCTCGCCACCGGGCAGAAGTTCACTCAGGCCAAGACGGGAGCGCACTTCTTCGACTCGGCCGGCGGCATCCATCAGAACATCCTGATGCAGCAGGGCGACCACACCTACTACGACACCTCCAACAAGCTGGTGATCGACACCAATCCCGGGGTGAAGGCGGCCTGGGATCAGGCGGTCAAGATGGTCCAGGCCGGGCTGTCGGCGAACCTCGCGCAGTGGAGTCCGCAGTGGAACGCCGGATTCAAGAAGGGCACCTTCGCCACGATCCCGTGCCCGTCCTGGATGCTCGGCGTCATCAAGGAGCAGGCGGGTCCGGAGAACGCCGGCAAATGGGACGTGGCGCGCGTGCCGGGCGACGGAGCCGTTCGCGGCGGCTCGTTCCTGGCGGTGCCGACGCAGAGCAAGCACCAGAAGGAAGCGGCCGAGCTGGTGAAATTCCTCACCAGCCCGAAGGGGCAGATCGCGGCGTTCAAGGCCGAGAGCAACTTCCCCTCATCGCCGCAGGCCATCGACGACCCGGCGGTGCAGGGCTTCGTCAACGACTACTTCAGCAACGCTCCCGTCGGGAAGATCTTCGGAGTGAGCGCGAAGGCGCTCAAGCCGGTCTACCTGGGGCCGGACAACAACCCGGTCGGTGACCGCGTCGGCAACGCGCTGACGGCCGTCGAGCAGGGCAAGCTCCAGCCGGACGAGGCGTGGGCCAAGGCCGTCGAGGACGCCAAGCGTGCTGCTAGGTAACAAGGCGCGATCCTCCGCGCACGCGAGGTCGCGGGCGGGGCTGCTGTCCCGGTCCCGCCTCGACCTGGTGGGCTCGCCCTACCTCTTCGTGGCGCCGTTCTTCGTGATCTTCGCGGTCTTCGGGCTCTTCCCGTTGCTGTACACCGCGTGGGTCTCGCTGCACGACTGGGACCTGGCGGGGGACGCGGGCTTCGTCGGGCTGGCGAACTACGCGGATCTGTTCGCCGACCCCGACTTCTGGAACGCGGTCGTCAACACGCTCGGCATGTTCGTGCTGGCCACGGTGCCGCAGCTGCTCCTGGCGCTGGTCGTGGCGAGCCTGCTCAACCAGCGGCTGCGGGCGCTGACGTTCTTCCGGATGGGGGTGCTCGCGCCGATCGTCACCTCGGTGGCGGCGGTGGGCATCGTGTTCAGCCAGATCTTCGACCGCGACGCCGGCATGGCCAACGGCCTGCTCGCCCTGCTGGGCGTGGACCCGGTGGACTGGCGGGCGGACAAGTGGTCGTCCTGGCTGGCGATCTCCGTCATGGTCGACTGGCGGTGGACCGGCTACAACGCGCTGATCTTCCTGGCCGCGATGCAGTCGGTGCCGCGCGACGTGTACGAGGCGGCGGCCATCGACGGCGCCTCCAAGACCAGGCAGTTCTGGGGCATCACGGTGCCGCTGATCCGGCCGGCGATCCTGTTCGCTGTGATCATCTCGACGATCGGCGGCATGCAGCTGTTCACCGAGCCGCTCATCTTCGGCCAGGGCGGCTACGCCATCTCCGGCGGCAGTCTGCGGCAGTTCCAGACCGTGGCCATGTACATGTTCGAAAAGGCCTTCAGGGACTTCGACTACGGCTACGGCTCCGCCGTCGCCTGGATGATCTTCCTGCTCATCGTGATCTTCGCTCTGGTCAACTTCCTGGTCACGCGGAGAGCGAGATAGCCATGCGAAACTCCGGACCCCTTGTCTACCTCACCCTCCTGGCGGCGATCGCGCTGTCGGTCTTCCCGCTCTACTGGCTGTTCGTCGTGGCCACCCGGTCCAACGACGTCGTCGGCGACTGGCCGCCGCCGCTCACCCCGGGCGGCAACCTGGGCGAGAACGTCACGCGGCTCTTCGCTGCCGAGGACGCCAACTTCCTGCTGGGGATGGTCAACTCCGCGATCGCCTCCGTCACCGTGACCGTGTCGGTGGTGTTCTTCTGCTCGCTGGCCGGCTTCGCGTTCGCCAAGCTGCGCTTCCGCGGCAGGAACGCGCTGTTGCTCGTCATCCTGGCCACGATGATGATCCCGGTCCAGATGGGCATCATCCCGCTCTACATGATCATGGTGGAGCTCGGCTGGCAGAACCGCCTGCAGGCCGTCATCGTGCCGTTCCTGGTCTCTGCGTTCGGTGTCTTCCTGATGCGGCAGTACGCCGAGCGGGCCGTCCCCGACGAGCTGGTCGAGGCGGCGCGGGTGGACGGCTGCTCGACCTTCGGCATCTTCTGGAAGGTCGTGCTGCCCGCACTGCGGCCGGGCGCCGCCGTGCTGGGGCTGTTCACCTTCATGGGCACCTGGAACGAGTTCCTGTGGCCGCTGGCCGTTCTGGAGGCCGACAACCCGACCGTCCAGTTCTCGCTCAGCCAGTTGTCCAGCGCCTACTACACCGACTACACGCTCATGTTCTCCGGGACGCTGATCGCCACGCTCCCGCTGCTCGTCGTCTTCATCGCGTTCGGCCGCCAGATCATCGGCGGGATCATGGAAGGAGCCGTCAAGGCGTGAACACGTTCGATCCTGGCTTTCTCTGGGGGGCCGCCACCTCGAGCTACCAGATCGAGGGCGCGGCCGCCGAGGACGGACGCGAGCCTTCGATCTGGGATGTCTTCGCCGCGCAGCCCGGCAACGTGCGCGACGGCGACACCGGCGACGTCGCCTGTGACCACTACCACCGCTACCGCGACGACGTCGCCCTCATGGCCGAGCTCGGCCTGCGCGCCTACCGCTTCTCCGTGGCCTGGCCGCGGGTGCAGCCGCTCGGATCGGGCGCCGTCAACCAGCGTGGCCTGGACTTCTACCGGCGCCTCGTGGACGAGCTGCTGAGTCGCGGGATCCAGCCGTGGCCGACGCTGTACCACTGGGACCTGCCCCAGCCGCTGGAGGACGCCGGTGGCTGGCCCGCGCGGGACACCGCCCTGCGCTTCGCCGACTACGCCGCCGCCGTGCACGACGCGCTGTCCGACAGGGTGACGAACTGGACCACGCTCAACGAGCCGTGGTGCTCGGCCTTCCTCGGGTACGCCACCGGAGAGCACGCCCCCGGCCGGCGTGAGCCTGCCGCCGCCATCCACGCCGTGCACCACCTGCTGCTCGGTCACGGCCTGGCCGCGAGCGCCATGAGCGGCTCGCGGGTCGGCATCACGCTGAACCCCACCCACGCGAGCCCGGCCACCGGCTCGGCGGAGGACCTGGACGCCGCGCGCCGCATCGACGGCGTGGCCAACCGGATCTTCCTGGACCCGCTGTTCCGGGCCGCGTACCCGGCGGACGTGGTGGAGGACCTGACCGAGGTGACCGGCTTCGAGCACGTCCGTGACGGCGACCTGAAGGTGATCGCCGCGCCGCTCGACTTCCTCGGCGTCAACTACTACACCCCGGCCATCGTCTCCGGCGACGGTCCCGCCGGCCCGCCGGACAGGCCGACTCCGTACGTCGGCGCGGAGACGGTGCGGTTCGTGGACGGCGGCCGGCCGCGGACCGCCATGGGCTGGGAGGTCGACGAGGGCGGGCTGTCCGACCTGCTCGTGCGGCTCGCCCGTGACTACCCGGTGAGCGCCCTCTACGTCACCGAGAACGGCGCGGCCTACGACGACGAGGTGCACGACGCCGACCGGATCGCCTACCTCGACGGCCACCTGCGCGCCTGCCACGACGCCGTGGCGCGGGGAGTGCCGCTGCGCGGCTATTTCGCCTGGTCCCTGCTGGACAACTTCGAGTGGGCGCACGGGTACTCCCAGCGGTTCGGCCTGGTTCACGTCGACTTCGCCACACTGCGCCGTACCCCCAAGGACAGCGCGCGCTGGTACGCCGAGACGATCAGGCGCGGTGGGCTGTGAGACCCACGATCGAGCAGGTGGCCGCGCACGCGGGGGTCGGCCGCAGCACGGTCTCCCGCGTGCTCAACGGCTCCCCCAAGGTGCGCCAGAAGACCAGGCTCACCGTGCAGAAGGCCATCGAGGAGTTGCGCTACACCCCCAACCGGGCCGCGCGTTCGCTGGTCACCCGGCGCACGGACACGGTCGCGCTGGTCATCTCCGAGTCGCCCGAGCGCGTGTTCAGCGACCCGTTCTTCGCGGGCGTCGTACGCGGCATCGCGGCGCAGCTGACGTCGTCCGGCAAGCAGTTGCTGATGACCATGGCCCGCTCGACCAGCGAGCGGTCAGCGTTGGAGGCCTATCTCGGGGGCGGCCACGTGGACGGGGTCCTGCTGCTCTCGCTGCACCACGACGATCCGCTCCCGTCCCACCTGGTGGAGCTCGGCGTCCCGGCGGTGCTGGGCGGCAGGCCGCTCGATCCCGCTCTCACCGCTCATGTCGTGGACGTGGACAACCAGGCGGGAGCGTACCTGGCGGTGCGGCACCTGATCGAGCGGGGACGGCGCCGGATCGCGACCATCACGGGGCCGATGGACATGCTCGTCAGCGTCCACCGGCTGGGGGGCTACCGTGACGGCCTGACCGGCGCCGGGATCGAGGAGAGCGCCGATCTCGTGGCGGGCGGGGACTTCAGCGAGCGGAGCGGCGCCGAGGCCATGCGGGCGCTGCTGGCCCGCAGGCCCGACCTTGACGCGGTCTTCGCCGCCTCCGACCTGATGGCCCTGGGCGCGCTGCGGGTGCTGCGCGAGGCAGGCCGCGCCGACGTGGCCGTCGTGGGCTTCGACGACTCGCCACTCGCCGAGCAGGCCGGGCTCACCTCGGTCCATCAGCCGGTCGAGGACATGGGCCGGGAGATGGTCCGCCTGCTGCTCATGGTGATCGGCGGCGGGACACCGAGCCGATTCGTCCTCGTCCTCACCCCACACCTCGTCACACGGGAGACTTCATGAAATTTCGTCATCTTGGGCGCAGCGGGCTCCTGGTCAGCGAGATCGCCTTCGGCAACTGGCTGACCGAGGACACCGTCGAGCCCTGCGTGCACGCCGCCCTCGACGCCGGGATCACCACGTTCGACACCGCCGACGCCTATGCCGAGACGCGCGCCGAGGAGGCGCTCGGCCAGGCGCTGCGGGGCGTCCGCCGCGATTCGGTGGAGATCCTCACCAAGATCTACTGGCCCACCGGCCCCGGCCCCAACGACCGCGGACTGTCCCGCAAGCACATCATGCGCTCGATCGACGGCTCCCTGCGCCGTCTCGGCACCGACTACGTGGATCTCTACCAGGCGCACCGCTACGACTACGCCACCCCTCTCGAGGAGACCCTGCGGGCCTTCGACGACCTGGTGCGAAGCGGCAAGGTCCTGTACGTCGGCGTCTCCGACTGGACCGCGGAGCAGATCGCCGACGCCCTGCGGATCGCCGACGACCTGGGCCTGGACCGGATCGTGTCCAACCAGCCGCAGTACAACCTGCTGCGCAGGGTCATCGAGCCGGAGATCCTCCCGCTGTGCGCCAAGGAAGGTGTCGGCCAGCTCGTCTACCAGCCGATGGCCCAGGGCGTGCTGGCCGGGCGCTACTCCCCCGGCCAGACGCCGCCCGCCGAGGCGCGCAGGGAGTTCGTGGGCCGCCTGCTCACCGACGACGTCCTGACGCGCGTGGAGCGGCTCCGCCCGATCGCGGCGGACCTCGGACTGACCATGGCGCAGCTGGCGATCGCCTGGGTGCTGCGCGGCCCAGGGATCTCGGCAGCGATCGTCGGCGGCTCGCGGCCCGAGCAGGTGCGCGACAGCGCGGCGGCATCGGGGGTGACCCTTGGAGATGACGTGCTCGGCGCGATCGATGAGATCCTTGACGACGTGGTGGAACGGGTGGCCGACGGGCCGTTCAGCCCGCTCACCAGGCCCTGATCGCGACTGGGAGCGCTTACAGGCACGAAGCCTGATACGCTCCGCATGACCAGCGGATACATACTTGGGAGCGCTCCTAAAAATGACGGATCGGCAGCCGACGCTGGACGAGGTGGCCCGACGGGCGGGAGTGTCCAGGGGCACGGTGTCCCGGGTGATCAACAACGCCCCGCATGTGAGCCGGGCCGCGCGGCAGTCCGTGGAGCGGGCCATCAAGGACCTGGGCTACGTGCCCAACGTCGCCGCCCGCTCCCTGGCCACCCAGCGCAGCGGCGCGGTGGTGCTGGCGGTCTCCAGCGACGACCAGGCCCTGTTCAGCAACCCCTTCTTCGCCGAGGTCATCGTCGGGGTGAACGCCGTCCTGGAGGAAACCGACCTTGAGCTGCTGCTGATCCTGGCCGCCTCCGAGCGCGGCAGGGGCCGGCTGGCCCGGGTCCTGCAGTCCCGCAGGGCCGACGGTGTCATGCTGCTGGCCCTGCGGGAAAACGACCCGCTGGCGAAGGTGGCCGCCGAGGGCGGCGTCCCCGTGGTGTACGGCGGACGCTCCCTGGGCGGCTCCCACCACTGGTACGTGGACGCCGACAACCGCGACGGCGCACGCCAGGCGGCCGAATACCTGATCTCCACCGGCCGCACCCGGATCGCGACCATCACCGGACCGCTCGACATGCACGTCGGCGTGTCCCGCTACATGGGCTTTCGCGAGGCGCTGGCGCTGGCCGGGCTCGGGGACGAGCGGGTCGCGCACGGCGACTTCACCGAGGCGAGCGGCGCCGCCGCGATGACTCGCCTGCTGGCCCAGCATCCGGACCTCGACGCCGTGCTGGTCGCCTCCGACGAGATGGCCGTGGGCGCGCTCGGCGTGCTGAAAGAGCACGGCAGGGCCGTGCCCGGCGAGATCGCGGTCGTGGGGTTCGACGACGTGGTGACCGCCCGGCACACCCATCCCACCCTGACCACCGTGCGCCAGCCCATCCAGGCCCTCGGCCGCGAGATGGTCCGCATGCTGCTCGCGCTGATCCGCGGCGAGCAGCCCACCCCGCTCATCCTCCCCACCGAACTGGTCATCCGCGAATCCGCCTGAACCCGTATGACGGTGCCTGCGAACCCCGGCAGAGAGCCGTCGCGACGGTGTCCGACGCGGTACGGGGCGGAGCCGTCGCGACAGTGTTCGACGCGGTGCAGGGCGGAGCCGGCGGCCTCACAACCAGGTGGGCAGGGCGGGTGGCGAACCAGGCAACCGCTCGGGTGGCACCCTGCCCGTCAGCCAGCCCACCAGTGCCGCCGCAGACGCGTGGACCATGGCACCGTCATGGTCGTGGTCGCCGGTCCCCAAGCGCCAGGTGAGGTCCCGGTCGGTCGGGACGAGCGTCACCGCCGGGCAGTCGCTCTTCGCGGACAGAGTCGCTGTGACGTCATCGGCGAGCAGGTCGATCAGGTCGGCGGGCACGTCTTCCATGCCTGCGCCGGAGTCGAGGTCGACGGCGTGGAGCCAGACTTCGCGCGTGCGCATCCAGGGCACCTCCGCAGCCGGTATGGCCCGGCCGAGGGCGCTGCGGACCGTGGCGGCCCACTGCGGGCCGGTGAGCGCCGCAAGAGCCTCGTGCAAGGCCATGGCGGTGGTGGCGAGGTCGGAGCGCAGGCGGTGGACGGGGTGCTTGGCGGTCTGCTCGATCTCGGCGGCGCGCTGGTGGCGGTCGGCGTACATCGGGGTCTCGATGCCGGTGGCCGCCCAGCGGGCGAGCCGGGTGAGCGCTTCGGCGTTGCGCGCCACATGCGCGATGACGTGGGCGCGCGTCCAGCCGGGCAGGAGGCTGGGCTCGTGGAAATCGTCGTCGGTCAGCTGCTCGACCAGGGTGAGGAGGCGGTCGCTGCCCTGGCGCATCCAGGGCAGCGTGGCGCTCAGGTCGTGTCGCCGGCTGTTCATGCGTCCGCCCGGGCCGCCAGACGGGCGGCGATGTCCGCGCGCAGGGCCTTCTTGTCGATCTTCCCGACCTTGGTGGAGATCAACTCGTCCACGACCACCAGGTGTTCGGGGATCTTGAAGCGGGCGACGCCGCTGCCCTCCATCGTGGTGCGGATCTCGTCCAGGGTGACGGTGGCGCCTGGGCGGGGCACGACGTACACGCACACACGTTCGCCGAGGACGCCGTCGGGCATGGCCACGGCGGCGACCTGGCTGACCGCGGGGAGCTGGTAGACGAGGTTCTCGACCTCCTCGGCGGAGATCTTCTCGCCGCCGCGGTTGATCATGTCCTTGTCGCGTCCCTCGACGATCAGGTTGCCCTCGGGTGTGCGGCGGCAGATGTCGCCGGAGCGGTACCAGCCGTCGGCGGTGAAGGCGCGCGCGTTCTGTTCCGCGGCCCTGTAGTAGCCGCGCGGGGTGTAGGGGCCGCGCGTGAGCAGCGAGCCGGGTTCCCCTTCGGGGACGTCGTTGTCGTACTCGTCGACCAGGCGCACCTCGTCCGCCGGGGA
The DNA here is from genome assembly GCF_044466425.1 of Nonomuraea sp. NPDC049400. NCBI lineage: Bacteria > Bacillati > Actinomycetota > Actinomycetes > Streptosporangiales > Streptosporangiaceae > Nonomuraea > Nonomuraea sp. NPDC049400. Next base: position 258,785 of record NZ_JBITMP010000010.1, on the reverse strand, counting down.
CAGGGGGCGGCCCTGGGTGGTGCAGATGACGTCGTCGTGGTCGTCGAGGCGGGTGTAGTTGAGCAGTCCTTCGGCCATGCCGAACACCTGCTGCAGCGTGGCGCCGAGTGCGGGTCTGACCTTGCGGGCCAGTTCGTCGGCGATGCGGGCGCCGCCGACCTGCAGGACGCGCAGGCTGCGGACGTCGCCGGCGCCGTGCCCGGCGGCGTGTTCCAGCCATCGGACGGCGATGGCGGGGACCGCGGCGGTGTGGGTGACGCCCTCGGCCCGCATGGTGGCGAAGGCGCGGGCGGGCTCGGGGGAAGGCAGGGTGACGACCCGGCCGCCTTTGAGCAGCGTGCCGAGCAGTCCGGGGCAGGCGAGCGGGAAGTTGTGGCCGGCGGGCAGGGTCACCAGGTAGACGGTGCCGGCGTCCATGCCGGCGATGTCGGCGCTGGCGCGGGCGTTGTAGGCGTAGTCGTCGTGGGTGCGGGCGATGAGTTTCGGCAGGCCGGTCGTGCCGCCGGACAGCAGGAAGACGGCCACGTCGCGGCCGGCGGGCGCGCCTTCGTCCATGCGGGCGCGGTCGGCCTTGGGGTCGGCGGACGGTGCGCACAGCGCGCGCAGGTCGACGCTGCCGGGGGCGAGGTCGTCGCCGGCGACGAGCACGTGCCATCCGGCGCCGGTGACCGCCGTGACGTCGGCGGTCAGCTCGTGTCCCAGTGCCTGGTGGTCGAAGTCGCGCATGCGGTCCGGGACGGCGATGGCGACCGCCTCGGCGTGGGTGGCGAGGTAGGTCAGTTCGCTGCGCCGGTGCCCGGGCAGAGCCATCACCGGGACGACGCCCGCGCGCAGGCAGGCGATGGTGAGCACGACGAACTCCCATCCGTTGCCGAGCTGCACCACGATGCGGTCGCCGCGGCCGATGCCCAGATCCAGCAGGCGCACGGCTGCCGCGTCGGCGCGTTCGGCCAGCTCGGCATGCGTGAGCCGGAGCCCGGCGACGGGATCGGCGAGCGCGGGCGCGTCGGGGGTGCGCTCGGCGACCTCGCGCAGCAGGTGCCCGAGCGGCACTCCGGCCCAGTAGCCTTCGGCGGCGAAGCGTCGGGCTTCGGCGTCCGGCCAGGGCACGACGTGGTCAGAGATGGGGCTGGGCATCGTCGGCCTCCCTGGGGATGATCACGGCGTCGAGGGCGACGAGACCGCCGGCGGTGAGTCTCAGCGGGTTGATCTCGATCTCGTCGATCAGCGGGTTGGCGGAGAGCAGGTCGCCGAGTGCGGAGACGATCCCGCTCAGCTCGCCGGGGTCGAGGACGGGCCCGGACCGCCATCCGGTGAGCAGGGCGTGTCCGGTCAGCTCCGAGGGCATGGAGACCGCTTCGGCGGGGGCGAGCGGGGCGAGCCGGACGGCCACGTCCGCCAGCGCCTCCGCCACCGTCCCGCCCAGTCCGACCAGGACGACAGGGCCGAAGACCGGGTCGCGGCGGGCGCCGACGATGAGGTCGACACCGGCGGGGGCCATCTTCTCCACCAGGTAGCGGCGGGCGCCGGCGGCGTCGAGCCGGTCCAGCGCCGCCTCCAGCTCGTCGCGGGTGGCGATGTCCAGGTGCACGCCGCCGAGTTCCGTCTTGTGCAGTACGTCGGCGTCGAGCAGTTTGACCGCAACGGGGCCGCCGAGCTCGGCCAGGGCGGCACGGGCGGCGGCGCGGTCGTCGCAGGCGCGGCGCGGCATGGTGCGCACCCCGACCCTGGCGAGGAGATCCTTGGCCTGGTGCTCGTCGTGCCGGCCGCGGACCTCCACCGGCACCCGGCCGCCACCAGAAGGGGCGGTGTGCGCGCGGGCGCCGGCGTCGGCGATGAGGGCGGCGGTGTGCGCGCGGGCGCGGGCGTCGGTGATGAGGGCGGCGGTCGCGGCCGCGACGCCGCGCGGGTCCGTCGTGACGGCGACCCCGGACTCCAGCAGCTCACGCCGTTTCCGTACGACCTCCTCGCCGGTCCCGCCGAGACCCAGCACCATCGGAGTGCCGTGGGAGCGGCCCTCCTTGACGGCGGCGACGATGTCGACGGCGTCGGGCTCGTGCAGCGTGTACGCGGCGATCACGTCCACGCCCGGATCCGCGCCGACCGCGGCGAAGACGCGTCCGAGCTCCGGGCCTGGACGCCCGGTGTCGACCGGATTGGCCTGGTAGGTCAGCGGCGGCAGCAGCTCGGCCAGCGTGTCCTGCGTGGCCGTGGTGAGCTCGGGGACGTCCGACCGGCGGCCGCGCAGGTCGTCCAGGAGCAGCAGGCCGGGGCCGGCTTGCGCGGTCACCACGCCGACCCCCGCGCCCCTGCGGGGCCGCAGGCGGGTGACGGCGAGCGCGCCGACGGCGTCGACCAGCTCGCGCTCGTCGTCCACCAGCACGGCGCCCGCCTGGGCGAGGGCGGCCCTGGTGATGCGCCACGACGTCGCCAGCGCGCCGGTGTGGGAGGCGGCGAAGGCGCCGACGTCGTTGCGGCCGACGACGAGAGCGACGACGGGGCGGCGTCCGGCGAGCCGGCGCACGCTGTCGACCAGGCGGGGGCCGTCGGCCACCGATTCGAGGTGCAGCGCGACGGCGCCGGTGGCGGGGTCGTCGGCGAGATGGCCGAGAACGTCGGGGGCGCTGACGTCGACGGCGTTGCCCAGCCCCACGGCCAGGCTGACGCCGTGCCCGGCCTCGGTCAGCAGGAACGCCAGGGCGTGGTTGACGCCGCCGCTGGCGGCGACGACGGCTACCTTGCCGGGCCGCACCTGGGCGGCGCCGGGCACGAACGTGGCGGTGAGGCCGCAGTGCGGGGCCAGGAAGCCGCTCGTGTTGGGGCCGAGCAGCCGGATGCCGGTCCGGGAGACGATGCCGGCGAGAGCACGCTGGTGTGCCGCACCGGCCTCCCCGGTCTCGGCGAATCCGCCCGAGTAGATCACGGCGGCGCGGGCGCCCGCGGCGGCGGCCTCGGCCAGGGCATCGGGGCATGCGGGGGCGGGCACGCAGATCATCGCCACGTCGATCGGGCCGTCGGCGGCGGCTTGGGCGATCGAGCCGTACATGCCGTCGTCGCGGCCGTTCACCAGCGCCAGGTGTCCCCCGGCGGCGGCGAAGCCGGACAGCGAGCGCGCCAGCGTCGCCCCGAGCTTGTGCGGATGGCGGGATGCTCCGATGACGGCGATGCCGCGGGGGGCGAACAGTGCTGACAGGTCCCCCGAGATCGCTGTGGTGGCGGTGTCGCTCACGCGGCGACCCCCACCAGGTCGGCGCGTCCGGACAGCACGATCGTGTGGGCGCGGTCGCGGTCGAGTGCCGGTTCGATCAGCAGCGCGGGAAGCCGGTGCCGCAGGCGGGCCTGCTCGCACACCAGGGTGCGGGTCAGCGGCGTGCCGCCGGCCACCGCGACCAGAACCGGCCGCTCGCCGGTTGCCACAAGGTCGGCGAGGCGTGCGTAGACCTCCAGCAGCTCAGCCTCGGAGTCCGGCGCGTCCAGGAGCAGGCCCCACGCCTCCTGCGCCGGAGTGGCCGACAGCGGCAGGTCGTCCACGGCTGCCGGCGTGCCGTCGGCATCGGTGACGACGTCGACGAGCCGGCTCGCGGCCTGCCAGCCGCCGCTCTCGAACGGCGTGCGCAGCGGCTCGGCGTCGTGGGTCTCGACCCATCTGTGCAGGCTGGCCTGGGTGAACTCGGGGGCGCGGCGGGCCAGCCGCGCGTCGGTGATGCTGCGTGACAGGAAGTGGTAGGCGAACTGCCAGGGCTCGAAGGCGTCGTAGTAGCGGCCGAAGTGCTCCCACCATGACAGGCTCGGCCGTGCGGCGTCCTGGACCTGCCGGACGGACGGCTGGGCGGCCGACTCGTAGGCCGCGAGCGCGGCAGGCAGGTCGCCGCCGTGCTCGGACAGCGCACGTGCCAGCGCCACCGCGTCCTCCATCGCCATCTTCGTCCCCGAGCCGACCGAGAAGTGCGCGGTGTGCGCGGCGTCGCCGAGCAGCACGACCGGTCGTGGCGTCAGGGTATGCCAGCGTTTGGTGCGGCGCGTGCGGAAGCTCCCCCAGCGGGAGTTGTTGGTGAGCAGCCGCTTCCCGTCGATCTGGCCGGCGAACAGCTCCTCCAGGTACGCCTTGGAGCGCAGGTCGCTGGGGCCTGGCGGCTGCGTGACGTCGAACGCGTCGAGCCCCGCCCGCCGCCAAGAAGCCTCGTCGGTCTCCACGATGAACGTGGACATGTCCGCCGAGATCGGGTAGCCGTGCACGGCGAAGACGCCGTCCGGACCGCGCTCGTGCAGGAAGGTGAGCCCGTCGAAGAGGTAGTCCGTGCCGAACCAGATGAACTTCGCGCCGGCGGTCTCGACCTCGCTGCCGAAGCCGATCCGGTCCCGGATCCGCGAGCCGGTGCCGTCGGCGGCCACGACCAGGTCGTAGCCGGTCAGCTCGTCGAGGCTCACCTCCGTGGAGAAGCGCAGGTCGGCGCCGAGCCGGCGGGCGCGGTCCTGCAGCAGCGCGAGCAGCGTGCGCCGGACGATGGCGGCCATGCCGTTCCCGCCGCAGCGGACGCGCTCCCCCTTGAGCCGGACCTCGATGTCGTCCCAGTGCCGGCCGTGCTCGTCGAGCGCCTCCCGCAGCACGGGGTCGGCCTCGTGGATCCCGGCCAGCGTACGGTCGGAGAAGACGACGCCGAAGCCGAAGGTGTCGTCTGCGCGGTTGCGCTCGAACACGGTGACCTCGGCCGCCGGGTCGAGCCGCCTGATCATGGTGGCGAAGAACAGCCCTCCCGGGCCGCCCCCCGCGACAGCGATGCGCATCAGCTCCCCCTGACCATCGTGTTGCGCAGCTCGCCGACGCCCTCGACGCGGGTGACCAGCTCCGATCCCTGGCGCAGGTAGCGCGGGGGCTTACGGGCGTGGCCGACGCCGCCGGGCGTGCCGGTGGCGATGATGTCGCCGGGGGCGAGGGTGATGATCTGTGAGATGTACGCGACCAGCTCGGCGGGATTGAAGACGAGGTCACCGGTGTCCGCCTGCTGCACGAGATCGCCGTCGACCTCGCAGGAGATCTCGCCGGGGTCGGCGTCGGTCACCAGCCACGGCCCGACCGGGGTGCTGCGCTCGAACGTCTTGCCCTGGAGCCACTGCACCGAGCGGTACTGGAAGTCCCGGGCGGTGACGTCATTGATCGCGGTGTAGCCGGCGATCGCCGCCGCGGCCCGTTCCGGCGTGGCGTGCCGCACCTCGGCGCCGATGACGACGCCGAGCTCCGCCTCCCAGTCGACCTGCTCCGAGCCGCTGGGCAGCTCGACCGGGTCGAAGGCGCCGACGAGCGCACGCGCGAACTTGGCGAACAGCGCCGGATACGCGGGCAGCTCGCGGCCCATCTCCAGGATGTGGGTGCGGTAGTTCAGCCCGACGCAGATGACCTTCTCCGGGCTCGGGATCAGCGGGGCGTAGTCGAGCCCGGCCAGGCTGTGGCGAGGCCCGTCGGCCTGCTCGGCCGCCGCCTTCCAGCCTGGCCGCGCCAGCCACGCGCCGAGGTCGGCGGCGCCCAGCTCGACGGCGCCGTCGTCGTCGACGCGGACCGCGGCGGTGCCGTCGTGGGTGCGGATGGTCGCCAGCTTCACTGCGGCAGTTCCTCTCGGTGAACGCGGGAGAGGCCGAGAGCCTCGAAGACAGGGTCGTCGCCGAAGCGGAAGGCGTCCAGGCCGGTCTCGGTGGCCAGGGACAGCGCGGCCCAGGACGGGACGGCGAACAGGTCTCCCTTGCCGACCTCGTAGTGCTCGTCGCCGACCCGGACCAGGCCGGAGCCCTCGAAGACCTGCCAGACCGAGGAACCGGCCGTGCGGGTGACGGCGGTGCGGGCGCCGGCCCGCAGCCGATGCATCTCGCAGCGGATGGTGGACAGGCAGTCCCCGGCGGTGGCCGGGTTGGTGAAGCGGACGACGGCGTGACCGGGCTCCACGACGCCGGGGTGGCCCTCCTCTTCCAGCTCCAGCTGGGCCGCCAGGGCGGCGTCGGTGTGCTCCCAGCGGTAGGCCATGAGCGGGGACGCCTTGGGCGGCGGCGCCCCGACCGGGGTCAGGCCGGGGTGTGCCCAGAGCCGCTCGTTGCGGGAGACGGCGGGCGTCTCGCGGGTGCCCAGCTCGTCGGGACCGAACTCGAAGAACCCGGCGTCGAGCTGGCGGACGAGCGGGATGTCCAGCCCGTCGATCCAGGCCATCGGATGGCCGGTGGTGTTGTGGTGCTCGTGGAAGTGCATGCCCGGCGTGAGCAGGAGGTCTCCGCGGCGCATGGCCACCGGGTCGCCTTCGACGTTGGTCCACACGCCCTCGCCGTCGACCACGAACCGGAACGCGGTCTGGGTGTGGCGGTGCGCGGGCGCCTCCTCACGCGGCCCAAGGTACTGGATCGCCGCCCACAGGGTGGGCGTGGCATACGGGCTGCCGGGCAGGCCCGGGTTGGCCAGCGCGATCGCGCGGCGCTCGCCGCCCCGCCCCACGGGGACGAGCTCACCGGCCCGCTCGGCCAGGGGCAGCAGGGTCGACCAGCGCCACAACATCGGCACCGCGTCCGGCTGCGGCGTGACCGGCATCAAGCCGCCGATCTGCGTCCACAACGGCGTCATGTGCGCCGCGGCGAAAGCCTTGTAGAGCTCCTGCAGCTGGGCTTGCTCCTCCGCCGTGATCTCAGGGAGCTGAGTGGTCATGCGATGGTCCTCCCGATCGTTCTATCGCCACGATACAACAAATTGAGAACGGCCGTCTATGGAATGAAATACATAGGTAGGCCGCCCTCACACCGTCTCGGGTTGATCCACGCCGGCCGCTTTCCGTCCGGCGCGCACCCGCGGCACCGCCGCGATGAAGATCGCGCCCAGCAGCGCCGGCAGCACGAACGCGTAGAAGTTCCACTCCACGCCGAGCCCCGACCCCAGGATCCAGCCACCGAGCAGCGGGCCGAGGATCGCACCCAGCCTTCCGACGCCGAGGGACCAGCCGAGGGCCGTCGCGCGCGCGGACGACGGGTAGTGCGTGGCGACGTAGCCGTTGACGAGGATCTGCGTGCCGACGCTGCCCAGCCCGGCCACCGCGACGCACGCCATGAGGACGCCCGTGTCCAGGTGGAGGCTCAGCAGATACAGGCACAGGGTCGCGGCGAGGAAGGCGCAGGCGGTGACGATCTTCGAGCCGAACCGGTCGGCGAGGAAGGACACCATGATGGTGCCGACGATCGCGCCCAGGTTGAGCACGAGGAGGAACTGCAGCGACGAGCCCAGCGGGTAGCCTGCCTGGCGCATGATCTGCGGCAGCCAGGTGTTGAGCCCGTAGACCAGGAGCAGGCCGCAGAAACTGGCCGCGCCGAAGAGCAGGGTGGCCGCCAGGACATCGCGCCGGAAGAGCGCGGCGATCGAGCGGGTGCGCGTCGCCTGCTCTTGCGGGATCCGCGCGGACTCGCCTTCGGCGATCTCGTCGAGGACGAGCCCGTAACGGGAGGCCAGCGCCTCGGCCTCGGCGCGGCGCCCCCGGGCGAGCAGGAACCCGGCCGACTCAGGAAGGTAGCGGAGGGCGAGCGGCAGGACCAGGACGATCGGGGCGGCGCCGACCCAGAACATCAGCCGCCAGCCGTGCTCGGCCAGCAGCATCAGCGCGAGCAGCGCCGCCAGGATGCCGCCGACCGAGTAGCCCGAGTACATCAGGGCGTTGTACAGGTTGCGCCGGTGTCCTGGCGCGTACTCGACGGTGAGCGCGATGGCGGTGGGCACGACTCCGCCGAGGCCGAGCCCGGCCACGAACCGGAACAGACCCAGCAGTTCCGGTGAGGGCGCGAGGGCGCACAGGACCATGGCGAGCGAGAACCAGGCGACGCTGGCGATCACGATCTTGCGGCGGCCGACGATGTCGGTGATCACACCCGCGGCCAGGGCACCGATGAGCATGCCCATGAGCGCGTAGCTGCCGATGGCGCCGGCCTGCGCGGGAGTGAGGTTCCATGACGGCTCGGCGAGCAGGCTCGGCACCACGGAGCCGTAGACGATCAGGTCGTAACCGTCGAAGACGATCGAGGCGAAGCAGATGGCGACGACGGGGAGGCTGTTCCCCCGGGGGGCGGACGGGCGTTGGGCGGTGGCGTCCATGGTCACTCCACAGAGCGGGATCCGAAAGAGCCCGGCATGCGGCCGGGCAGGTGCCGCCGACGCTACACATTCATCAAACGACCGTCAATGATTTGTCACTCAACTTTGAACGGGAGTAGTGGGCGCGTCAGGCCTGCACGGACGTCTTGTTCAAGGGGCCGATGCCCAAGGAGGCGCAGAACCCCTCGGCCTCAGGGGCGAGCCGCTCGTGCAGGTCGAGGAAGAGGTCGTGTACGTCACGACCGACCCATCCCGCCGGCACCAGCTCCAACGGCAGGTCGGGGTCGTCGAAGGGCAGCATGCGATAGTCGTGGACGAGACGGGTGCGCTCGACCAGGGCGTCGCGCCCGCGCGGCGGGGCCGAGCCGAAACGGGCCAGCAGCGCCCGGTAGGAGTCACGCTTGGCGAGCAGGGCGCTGTGGAGCTCCTTCAGGTCCCAGCACCTGCCTGCCATGTCGATGTCGCTGGCGGCGCCCATCGACCGGCTGATCAGCAGGTCGAGCCGGGCCGAGGGCTCCTCGGCCAGTCCTTCCGCCACCTCCTGCAGCCGCTCGTGCGGAGAGACCCAGGTGGAGGGCGCCAGCGGCCCGAAACCGAGCCATCTGAGCTTCTTGCGGACCCGCTCCCGGGCCGCGCGATCGGTCTCGGGAACGTGGTAGATGACGACGCGCCACTGCCGGTCCCAGGACTCACGCTCGCGCTGGAAGATGCGCTTGCGGCCCTCGTCGAGCAGGCGCCAGCTCTTGTCGGTCAGCCGGTAGACGGTGCTCCGCCCCCGCTTCTCGGTGTCGAACCACCCCTCCTTGCGCAGCCGCGTCATCACCACCCGGGTCGTCGCCTCGGGGACGTCGAAGCCGGCCAGCAGATCGGTCAGGGTCTGCAACGGGGCCGCGCCGCCGTCATAGCGCAAGTAGTCACCGTAGAGATCGAATACGATCGACCGAGGCTTCACGCGGCTTGCCCCCACTCATCACAGCTTGAAACGTCAAACAGATTAACACTCATCAAGCTCGCGAGTGGCATACACGGAAACCCACGCCAGCCGCCTTTATGCCGACTCAACGTTCCACATATTCGACGCCCGTCGATGAATTCAGGGCACGGGCACAAGATCGGGAATATGCCGTGAGTGGCGCGTTACACCTACAGTGGTGCCGTGACGTCGGGAAACGCCGTTGTGGCGCGCAATATGCGCCTGCTCAGAGAGCAGCGGGGCATGTCGCTGGCCGAGCTGGCCAGGCAGGCGGGGCTGGCCAAACAGACCCTGTCCACGATCGAGCAGGGGGTGGGCAACCCGACGGTGGACACGCTGTTCTCCGTCGCGGACGCGCTGGGGGTGCCGGTCACCCGGCTGGTGGCCGAGCGCGAGCAGGTGATGGTGGTGCAGCGCCGTGACGAGGTGGTGTGGCAGCGGCACGGCGGTTATGAGTCCCGCTCGCTCGACCACATCTACGGCTCCGGCGTGATCGAGAACTATCTGCTGCGCATCGCGCCCGGCGACGGCCCGAGCGAGCCATCCGCTCCCCATCCGGTGGGCACGCTGGAGCACCTGTACGTCATCAGCGGCCGCGTACGGGTGGGCCCGGTCGACTCCGCGGTGGAGCTGGGCACCGGCGACTTCGTGCGCTATCCGGGCGACCGCCCCCACGTCTACGAGTCGCTGGACGGCGAGAGCGTGGTGCACGTCGTGGTCAGCGTCCCGCGTGTGCAGCCGGGCACCGGGGCCATGCGGGTGTCCCGCACCCATGGTGAGCGCGCTCTCTGAGCCGCCGGTTCCGCCCGCCGCACAGCCCGGGACGCTTCGTAGACGAGATCGACACCGTCAGGACGAGAACTCCTGCTCACGGGTCTCGGGCAGGACGAGCACGCAGACGAGGCTCACCAGGCAGAGTGTGCCCGCGTAGACGCCGAGCACCAGGGGCGAGGCCCACTGCGTGTTCAGCCAGGTGGCGACGACCGGCGCGAAGCCTCCGCCCAGGGTGTTGGCCAGGATGAAGGTGGTCGAGGCTCCGGTGTAGCGCAGCCGGGCGGGAAACAGTTCCGGCAGGAACGCGGCGATCGGCGCGAAGCTCAGCGTGAACAGCAGCAGCCCGACGGCGAGCGCAACCGTGATCAGCAGGCCGTTCCCGGTCTGCAGGGAGCCGAACATGGGCAGTGCCCACAGCACGCAGCCGATGAGACCGGCCAGCATCACCGGACGCCGGCCCATCCGGTCGGCCAGGCGGGCGAAGGGCACGGTGGCCAGGGCGCCGGCGGTCGCGGCGACGCTGGCGGCGGCGAGCATCGTGCTCTGCGGGATGCCGAGCGCTGCGGGACCGTACTGCAGGCTGTAGACGGTGGTCAGGTAGTAGACGGACGAGCCGCCGATCGCGGCGCCGACGCCGAGGACCAGCCGGCCGGGGTGCTCCTTGAGCAGCGTGCCGAGCGGGAAGCGGGCGGCGGCCTGGCGCGGCCTGGTGGCGAAGACCGGCGACTCCTCCACCCGGCTGCGCACCCAGATGCCGATGACGATGAGCACGGCGCTGAGCAGGAACGGGATGCGCCACGCCCCGGCGGCGAAGCCGTCACGTCCGGCGATGGCCAGGGTGGGCAGGATCACCGCGCTGGACAGCAGGAAGCCCAGCGGCGGACCGGCCTGCGGGATGGAGGCGTACATCGCCCGCCGCCGGGGAGGCGCGTGCTCGGCCGCGAGCAGCACCGCGCCGCCCCACTCGCCGCCCATGCTCACGCCCTGGAGCAGGCGGAGCGCCACCAGGAGCACCGGCGCCAGCAGTCCGGCGCCGGCATAGGTCGGCAGCAGGCCGACGCCGACCGTCGCCGCGCCCATCAGCAGCAGCGAGATGACCAGCGCGGGCTTGCGGCCCAGCCGGTCCCCGATGGTGCCGAACAGCACCACGCCGATGGGCCTGGCCAGGAACGCGCCGGCGAAGGTGAGGAAGGCGGCCAGGGTCTGCGCCGCCGGGGTTCCGGTCGGGAAGAAGGCGGGGCCCAGCACCAGGGCGGCGGCGGTGCCGTAGACGGCGAAGTCGTAGTACTCGATGGTGGTGCCGATGAGGCTGGCGGCGGCGACGCGCGAGACGCTGCGGCTTGGCGCGCCCGTGGCTGTCCCGGCTGGTACGGCGGTCTCGGACATGGAAGGACTCCTCCGCTGAGGACTGGGGGTACAAGAGCATGGAAGAGCCGCCGGAGCCGGAGGGCACGCTCCTGTGCCGCACAGTGGCACGTCACCGCAAGCTTGACCGGCGGTCAGGCCCTGCTTGCCGCTCGAGGACAGGGCTGCCGATCCCCTGCTGGACCTTGGAGAGCGTCAGTTATAAATGACCCCTCGTCCATCTTGACAGACGAAGATCCACTCTTGCATCCTGTCCACTGCAAGGTCCGAATCGTCACTCTTAAGTGACAAAGGGAGGTCAACCATGGGTACGGCCGCCATCCGCGATGACCGCGCTGCCATCGACAAGGCGGTCAGTCTCCTGATCTCGTTCGGCGACCAGGCCGGAACCGGGCTCGGCGTCAGCGAGCTGGCCCGCCGCGCCGAGCTGAGCAAGAGCACCGCGTTCCGCGTGCTCGGCATGCTGGAGCGCAACGGCGTCGTGGAGAAGGTCGCGGGCAAGTACCGGCTGGGTCAGCGGCTGCACGAGCTCGGCCGGCACGTCTACGTGCCCGACCACGACCGCATCCGCGACCTGCTCATCCCCTTCCTCACCGACCTGTACGAGCTGACGCGCGAGACCGTGCACCTCGCCGCCCTGCACGCCACCGACGTGGTCTACCTGTCCAAGCTCTATGGCCACCGCCAGGTCCGCTCGCCCTCGCGCATCGGCGGCCGGGTCCCCGCCCACTGCACCGCGGTCGGCAAGGTGCTGCTGGCCTACGACCATGACGCCCTGGAGCGCGTGCTCGCCTCCGACCTGCGGGCGTTCACGCCGCACACCATCACCGACCCCGGCAGGCTGGCGGCCTCGATCGCCGAGATCCGCCGCACCGGGGTCGCCTTCGACGACGAGGAGTCGACCGTCGGGCTGTGCTGCGTCGCCGTCCCCGTCATGGGCCGGGGCGGCAAGGCCGTGGCCGCGATGTCGGTTTCGGGCCCCACCGGCCGTCTGGACACCCGGGCGCAGGCGCCGGCGCTGCGGCGGGTGAGCGCCGCGGCGGCCCTGGCACTGGCGCGCGGCCACCGCCTGCGCGCCACCGCGTGACCCGATCAGCTCCCCGGCACGTGGTCGAGGTCCATGTCGGTCCTGGTCACCCAGCCGGGCTCGTGCACCAGCAGGCTGAGCTGCTCGCCGGGCAGGTCGACGTCGACGACGTGGCGGAACCCGGCGGACTCCGCCGCCGCCACCCGGCCGAGGTCGCCTTCCGGCACCGCGCACACCAGACGGCGGCAACGGGGATCGGCCGTGATCACGGCGTCGGCGATGTCCCGGAGCAGCCGGGTCATGGCCTCTCCCGTGCAGGCCGGAGAGATCATGACCTCCACGTCGTGCGCGCCCGCCGGGTACGCCTCGCGCAGGCGGCCGGTCACGCACCGCGCCAACCGGACGCCGTCGATCATCGGCAACATCTCAGCCCTCCTCGTCCGCCAGGCGGCGGATGACGACCTTGTCCAGCTTGCCGGAGGCGTTCCTGGGCACATTCTGGACGATCTTCAGTTTGCGGGGCAGCTTGTAGCGGGCAAGCTGAGCGGCGGCGTACTCGCGGACGTCGTCGAGGGTGACCCTCATCCCCTCAGCCAGGGACACCACGGCCACGACCGTCTCGCCCCACTGCTCGTCGGGGCTGCCGACGACCGCGACGTCCACGACGCCGGGCATGGCGGCCAGGGCCCGTTCGACCTCGGCCGGGTAGACGTTCTCCCCGCCGCTGATGATCATGTCTTTGAGCCGGTCGACGATGAACAGGCAGCCGTCCTCGTCCAGGTAGCCGACGTCGCCGGAGTGGAACCAGCCCTCCTCGTCGAACGCGGCCGCGGTCGCCTCGGGGTTCTCCCAGTAGCCGGGGGTGACGTTGGGGCCGCGCACCACGATCTCACCGGCTTCGCCGGGCTTGAGCGGCTGGTTGGTCATCGAGTCCACGACGCGGACCTGGGTGTAGGGCATGGCGATGCCGGCGGAGCCGAGCTTGCGCAGGGTGTGCTCGGCGGGCAGGTGGGTGGCGAACGGCGCGGTCTCGGTGAGCCCCCACGCCTGCTGCAGCAGGATGCCGTGGGAGGCGTACAGCTCGATGAGGGACGGCGGCACGGGCGCGCCCGCCACGACGATCGAGCGCAGGCGAGACAGGTCGGCGTCGAAGGCGCCGGGCACGCGGCTCAGGGCGGCGAGCATGGCGGGCACGGCGAACATCGAGTTGACCCGGTAGGTGACCAGGTCGTCGAGGAACCGGACCGGATCGAACGAGCGGCGCACCAGCACTGTGCCGCCGCGCACCAGCGTCCGCAGCACGAAGCTGTTGAGCGCGCCGATGTGGAAGAGCGGGGCGGCTGCGTGCGTCACGTCCCCTCGGCGGGTGTCGAGCATGGTGTCCACGTTGACCGAGTTCCACCAGGCGTTGCCGTAGGTCAGGACCACGCCCTTGGGCAGGCCGGTGGTGCCCGAGGTGAACATCAGGATCGCCGGGTCGTCGAAGGTCTTCGCGGCCACCGACGGGAACGGCTGGGCCGCGGCGATCAGGCCGGACCACGGTTCCCAGCCCGCGACGCCCTCGGTGGCGGGCACCTCCGGGTCGTCGTCCACCAGGAGGAAGCGGGTGAGCGAGGTCGCCGCGCGCACGTGCTCCGCGCTCGCCCGATGCCCTTCCTCGCAGACGAGCGCGGCGGCGCCGCTGCGCTGCAGCACGCTCTGCAGCTCCGGTTCGGCGAGCCGGAAGTTGACGGGGACGAAGACGGCGCCCAGCCGGAACGAGGCCAGCATCGTCAGCAGGAAGGACACGCTGTTGAGTCCCAGGTAGGCGACCCGGTCGCCGTCGCGGATGCCGCCCTCGGCGAGGACCGTCGCCAGCCGCGCCGCCTTCAGGTCGAGCTGGGTGTAGGTGAGGTCGCCGCCCGCGTAGCGGAGGACGGCGGTCTCGCCGAAGTGGCGGGCGTTGCGCGCGACCGCGGCGGCGGGGTTGACGTCGACGTTGAAGCCCGAGTTCGGGGGGTGCGGGTGAGTCATCGGTCGGCTCCTCAGAGGTGGTCGCCGCCGGCGGCGCGGGCGAACCCCCGAACCCCGATGCCGCCGTCGGCCGAGATGGCGTGTCCGGTGATGGTGCCGCTCTGCTCGCGGGCGGCGAGCAGCACGTAGGGCGCGGTGAAGTCGCGCGGGTCGGTGCTGGAGTCGTGCAGCGGGATGGGCGGGTCGCCCTGCCGCTTGGCGAAGGAGGCCGCGATCGAGCGGTCGCCCAACGCGAGCGCCTCGGGGCCGCGCAGGTCGGTGTTCATGCCGCCGCAGGCGACGCCGTTCACGCGGACCTTGGGGGCCAGCTCGTAGGCGAGCTCGCGCATGAGGCCGAGGCAGGCGTGCTTGCTGGCGGTGTAGAGCGGGCCGCCGCCGTTGACGTAGAAGGAGGAGTTGGACAGCGTCATGACGATGCTGCCGCGCGTCCTGACCAGCTCCGGCCAGGCGGCCTCGGCAGCCAGCAGGTAGCCCTTGACGTTGATGGAGAAGACCTCGTCGAAGGCGGCGTCGATCTCCTTGCCGGACAGGCGGGTGAGCTGGCGCTGGTAGTCCCACACTCCGGCATTGGCGACCAGGGTGTCGAGCTTGCCGAAGCGTTCGACGGTCTCGGCGACGGCGGCGTGCAGCGCGCCGGAGTCGCGCACGTCGGCGGTCACCCGGTGGACCCTGTCCCCTACGACCTCGTCGAGCTGCGCCGTGTCGCGGCCGAGGACGGTCACGGACGCGCCCTCGGCGAGGAAGCGCTCGGCGACGGCGCGGCCGATGCCGGAGCCGCCGCCCGTGATGAGGGCGACGTAGCCCTCCAGCCAGCCGCTCACGTCAGGAACCCGGTCACGAGGTCCTCGAACTCGCGCTGCCGCTCCAGCTGCACCCAGTGCCCGCACCGGCCGAACACGTGCAGCTGCACGTCCCGGATCTGTTTGAGCATGAGCTGCGCGCCGTCGAGGGTGATCGTGCGGTCGTCGCGCCCCCACAGCAGCAGGGTCGGCGCCTTGATCTTGTGGAGGTCCCGCCACAGCGGGTCCATGCCGCCGCGCCTGGCGAAGGCGGCGTTGTAGCGGTGGTAGAAGGCGATGTGGCTCTCGTCGAGCGAGGCCTCGTAGCGGGCCTTGACGACGTCCTCGCCGAACTGCTTGTGGTCGAAGACCATGGTGCGGATGAACGCGGCCATCTTCTTCTCACTCGGGCCGGTGCCGTTGTAGTAGCGGAACATCTCCTTCTGCCCCTCGGTCGGGGTGGGACCGGACGGCAGCCAGCCGCCGCCGGGGGCCATGAGCACGAGCTTGGCCACGCGGTCGGGGCGTTCCTGGGCCATCGCGATCGCGGCGGCGCCGCCGAGGCTGTTGCCGAGCAGGTGGAAGGTCTCGATGCCGAGGGCGTCGAGCGCCTGGAAGAGGGCGTCCACGGTGATCTCGGTGATGGACCGCTTGTCCAGGTCCTCCTCGGTGGGGCGGTAGCTGCCGCCGAAGCCGGGCTGGTCGGGCAGGACGACGCGGAAGTGGCGGGCCAGCGCGGGCAGGTTCTGGTGGTAGTTGCCGGCCCCGGAGGCGCCGGGGCCGCCGCCGTGCAGCATCACCAGCACGGGGCCCTCGCCGGTCTCGGCGACGGCGATCTCGCCGAGCGTGGTGGTCACGCTGTGGTGCTTCACAGGGGCTCCGATCAGAAGAAGGTGGAGATGTTCTTGGCCAGCAGGATGTTCTGGTCGAGCAGGATGGTCCGGCGGGCGACCTGGAGTCCGGTGGCGGTGCGGCGCAGAATGTCGGTACGGCTGCCGGCGAAGACGTTCTCCTCGCGCTCCAGGCGGTTGCGATAGACCAGGAACGCCGAGCGGACGAGCAGATCGTCGGCGGTGAAGCCGGGCTGCTCGGCGGGATCGACATGCCGCACCATCACGTTGCTGACCAGGTGCCGGGTGCGGGAGGGCGGGTCCTCGGCCCAGGCCATGCCGGAGTCGAAGCGGCGGATGCGCCAGGCCAGGCTCTCCTTGCTCTCGTCGTAGAAGGCGGCCTCGCCCCGGGCGGCGACCGACAGGGCCTGCTGGCGGCGCAGCCGGTTGGTGCGGGTGGGCATCCAGTAGTCGAGGTCGTCGGCGAGCAGATCGAGCCAGTCGGCGTAGCGGCCGGCGTCGAGGAGGTCGGCCTCCTCGTAGTAGAACTGCTCGACCTCGAAGTGGGTGTCGCGGTCCGCGCGCATGCTCACGGAAGTCATTGGATTCCTTCTCAGGGTGGAGTGGAACGGGCTGTGCCGCAGGACGGCACGTCAGCCGCGCAGCAACGAGCGCAGGTTCACGGACGGGTCTGACAGGCGTGCCGGGTCGACCGGGATCCGGCGGTCGATCATGCGCCGGGCGGCCCGTACGGCGTTGGAGTCGTCCACGGCGGCGGCGGCCACGACCAGCCCGTCGCGCAGGCCGAACACCGAGAACGCGGGTTCGTCGAAGGATCCGCGGACCACCGTCAGGCCGGCCGCCGCCATGTGGCCGACGGCCTCGACGTGGCGTCCGTGCCGGTCAGTCCAGAACCAGGGGGCGGTGGGCGCGGGAGGTGGCGCGCCGAGAATGGTGGCCGCCGCCCGTGCGCCGTCGTGCTGGGCGGCCTCCCAGTGCCCGTCGCGGCTGCGCGCGGAGTCGCCGACGGCGAGGATCGCCGGGTTCGAGGTGACCTGTCCGCCGTCCACGACGATGCCGCGATCGACCTTCAGCCCGGCCGCCTCGGCGAGCGCGGTCTCGGGCACCATGCCGACACCGAGCACCACGACGTCGAACACGCGGCGTACACCGGCGAGCGTCGCCTCGGCTCCGTCGAGCGACTCCACTCCGGCTTGGACGGTGCTGATGCCTCGGGTCGTGTGCTGCCGGTGGAGCCAGGCGGCCAGCTCGGCGCCGACCGCGGCGGCCAGGGGCGTGGCCACCGGATCGGTGAGCACGACCTCGCAGCCGAGGTCGACGGCGTTCGACGCCACCTCCGCGCCGATCAGGCCGCCGCCGACCACCAGCACCCGGACGCCTGGTCTCAGGGCGGCGCGCAGCCGGTCGGCGTCCTCGGCCGTGCGCAGCACGTGCGCGCGCTCGCCGCCCGGGATCGGCGGGCGTGCCGCTCCCCCGCCGGTGGCGAGGACCACCCGGTCGGCGGGCAGCAGGGTGCCGTCCCGCAGTTCGACGTGCCCTGAGCGCAACGCGGTCACGCGGACCCGGTTGACCAGCCGGATCGACTGCTCGTCGTACCACTGCGGCGGTCGCAGGGCGATCTGCTCGAGGTCCTTGGCCCCGGTCAGGTAGTCCTTCGACAGCGGCGGCCGGTCGTAGGGGAACTCCCCCGCGTCGACCAGCGTGAGCTCGCCGTCGAAGCCGCCCGCGCGCAGGGCCGCGGCCGTGCTGACGCCGGCGATCCCGCCGCCGGCGATCACGACTCTCATGGCGCCTGGTTCGGGAAGAGGTAGACCTCGCCGTCGCGTACCTCGACCCGGTGCGGGCAGGTGTCGCGAGTGGCGGGCAGGCCCTGGACCTCGCCGTTCTTCAGGCAGAACCGGCTGGCGTGCAGCGGGCACTCGACGTAGCCGTCCTCGACCCAGCCGTCGGCCAGAGAGGCGTCCTCGTGGGTGCAGGTGTCGTCCAGTGCCCACACGCTGCCGTCGGTGTCGCGCAGCAGCGCCACGTTGTCGTCGGTGCCGGTGATCGCCTTGTCGATGGCGATGCCCTCGCCCTCGGGAATGTCGTCCAGCGCGGCGACGCGGATTCCGTTGTTGATTGGGCTCCCTCCGCTCGCCTGGCTCTGGTGCTCAGGAACGCTCGTTCCTCCCGTTCCTTGTGCTCCTCGCATCACTTGTCGTCCTCCTCGTGCCAGGCAGGGGTGGTCATGAGTTCGCGCCAGCGCGCGTAGAAGGCCCGGCCGGCGGCGTCGCTGTACAGCTCGCTTGTGGTGCCGGGGTGGCGGCCGTCGTCGCGTTCGGAGCCGAGGCCCATCTGGTAGTTGAGCGGCACGCTGTTGGTGACGAAGCCGTGCGAGACGGCCTGGACCTCGCTCCAGTTCTCGCCGTCGTCCTGCTCGAAGATGCCGCTCGGGCCGAACGTGCGCAGGTTGTACAGCCGCTGGGCCTCGCGCACCTCGGGCGGCATGGACTTGTCGACGATCGTCCAGGCCCACACCTCCATCCGATCCGGGCCCTTGGGGTGCCAGATCCGGATGGAGCCGTTGACCGGCAGGTAGGAGAAGTTCGGGAAGACGGTGGCGTGGCCGTTGGTGAGCGGGCCCTCGACGCGGGCGTCGCCGAGACGTTCGCGCAGCGCCGCGTAGTCCGTCCACTGGTGGACGGTTCTGGCGTCGAAACGGTTCTTGGGGTGCACGGGGAATCCGGCGCCGTGGCCGTCGGGGCTGGCGTACTGGCGGCCGGTGCGGTGCACGATCTCGTCCTTGGGGCCCTTGCCGGTGGGCGAGAGCACCATGAGCGCCGAGGCGTGGCTCATGTTGACGTGGTACCAGTCGGTGGCGAACTGCTCGGCGGCCAGTTTCCAGTTGCCCTCCAGCACCCACTTGTGCACGCCGCCCACCACGACCGTGCCCTGGTCGTCGTGATCGAGCATCGCGTCCATGTACCAGGCCATGTCGCCCAGCGACTCGCGCAGCGGCACGGGGTCCGGGTTCCAGGTGCCGAAGATCAGGCCGCGGTAGCTGTCGACGTTGGGCACCTCGACCAGGCCCCACTCCCCCGTGTCGAACGACTCCGGGTAGCCCGCCTTGTTCGGGACGCTGACGAGCTTGCCTTCCAGGTCGTAGGACCAGCCGTGGTAGGTGCAGGTGAAGTTGCGGGTGGCGCCGTAGTCGGCGCGGCAGACGCGGGCGCCGCGGTGCCGGCAGGAGTTCAGGTACGCGCGCACGCGGCGGTTGCGGTCCAGCGTGACGATGACCGGGTCCTCGCCCATGTACGTGGTGAAGAAGTCGCCGGGCTTGTGGAACTGGTCGGCGTGCGCCAGG
Organism: Nonomuraea sp. NPDC049400; assembly: GCF_044466425.1. NCBI lineage: Bacteria > Bacillati > Actinomycetota > Actinomycetes > Streptosporangiales > Streptosporangiaceae > Nonomuraea > Nonomuraea sp. NPDC049400. The sequence continues at coordinate 239,553 of NZ_JBITMP010000010.1, read as the reverse complement.
AACAGCCAACTCGGCGCGAACACGCGGCGCAGTTCCTGCCGGTAGATCTGCTGGTCGGTGAAGATGGCGCGATCCACCAGCCCGCCCTCGGCGTCGACGAGGCCGGAGACGTCGATGGTCGGCGCCAGCTCGGCCGGGCGCCGCAAGGCCCCACGCGGGGGTTCGATGGTCATGCGCCCAGGTAACAGCCACGGACACACCGGCTTCCAACGGTCGTTCCGCACGGCGGCACACGAGCTGTCCGAGATCAGCGTCCATCGGCCAGCGTTGGAGCATGCTTGCCGCCACCGCCGTCTCTCAGAGCGCGACCGATCCCCTGTCCGGTCTCGTCCTGGGCGACGTCCCCAAGCCCGAGCGCCGGCCCGGCTGGTCGACCGTCCGGGTCGTCTCGTCCTCCCTCAACATGCACGATCTGTGGACGCTGCGCGGCGTCGGCCACCCGCCCGAGCGGCTGCCGATCATCCTCGGCTGCGACGCCGCCGGCTACGACGAGGACGGCAACGAGGTCATCGTGCACCCCGTCATCGCCGACCCCGACGCCGGGCGGGGCGACGAGACCCTCGACCCGAACCGGGCCCTGCTGTCCGAGCAGCACGACGGCGCCTTCGCCGAGTACCTGACCGTCCCGACCCGCAACCTGATCCCCAAACCGTCGTGGTTGTCCTTCGACGAGGCCGCCTGCCTGCCGGTCGCCTGGACGACCGCGTACCGGATGTTGTTCACCCAGGCGCGGATCAAGGCCGGGGACCGGGTGCTGGTGCAGGGCGCGGGCGGCGGCGTCGCCTCGGCCGCGATCAAGCTGGCGCTGGCCGCGGGCGCCGTGGTGTACGCCACCAGCCGCAGCGAGGACAAGCGAGCCCAGGCGCTCTCCTGGGGCGCGCGGGCCGCCGTGGCGCCCGGCGAGCGGCTGCCCGAACGCGTGGACGTCGTCATCGAGACCGTCGGCGAGGCCACCTGGTCGCACTCCCTGAGGTCGCTGCGCCCCGGCGGCACCGTCGTCATCGCCGGCGCGACCAGCGGCGCCAACCCGCCCGCCGACCTCGGCCGGGTCTTCTACCTGCAGCAGCGCATCCTCGGCTCCACCGGCTGCACCCGCGGCGAACTGGTCGCGCTGCTCAACATGATGGACGCCACGGGCCTGCGCCCGGTGATCGACCGCACGCTCCCGCTGGACGAGATCCACAAGGGTTTCCAGCTCATGATCGACGGACGGCTCACCGGCAAGCTCGTCATTAAGGAGATCACCTCATGACCGCCGCCGCCGTCGGCCTGTCCCATTCCCCGCTCATCGGCAAGAACGACCCCGCGCCCGGCGTCGTCGCGGCCGTGGACGCCGCCGTGGACGAGGCCCGCGCGTTCGTCCGCGCCTTCGACCCCGACCTGGTGGTGCTGTACGCGCCCGACCACTACAACGGCTTCTTCTACAAGGAGATGCCGCCGTTCTGCCTCGCGACGGAGGCCAACGCGGTCGGCGACTTCGGCTCGGCCGCCGGGCCGCTGTCGGTGGACACCGAGGCCGCCCGCGCCATCGCCCTCGGCGTTCTGGAACGGGGCGTCGATCTGACGATCTCGGCGCGGATGACCGTGGACCACGGGTTCGTGCAGCCGCTGGAGGTGCTGTTCGGCGGCATCGACCGGGTCCCCGTCGTACCGGTCTTCGTCAACGGGGTGGCCACGCCGCTGGGGCCGGTCAGCCGGATCCGCGCGCTCGGCACCGCGATCGGTGCGGCCGCCGCCGAACTGGACCGGCGGGTGCTGTTCCTGGGCTCAGGCGGGCTCTCCCACGATCCGCCCGTACCGGTGCTGGACGGCGCGCCGCCCCGCGTCGCCGACGCCCTCATCGAGGGCCACCCGCCCACCGCCGAGCAACGTCTGCGTGGCGAGCAGCGGGTGGTCCAGGCCGGTCGCGACTACGCCGCCGGCTCGACCGCGATGATCCCCATCAACCCGACCTGGGACAACCTGGTCCTGGACACCCTCGCCGGCGGCCGGCTGGAGGACGTGGACGGCTGGAGCGTGGCGTGGATGGGCGCCGAGGGCGGCGGCTCCGCACACGAGGTGCGTACCTGGATCGCCGCGTTCGCCTCACTCGCCGCCACCGGCGAGTACCGGATGACCTCCCGCTTCTACCAGGCTATCCCCGAGTGGATCGCGGGCTTCGCCGTCGCCACCGCATTGCCGGAGGACGCGCGATGACCGCCATCGACCAGGCCGTGGACCGGCTGGCGGACGCGGCTCTCACCGGCAGGCCGTGCCGGCCGGTCCGCGACCTCATCACCGACGTCGCCGACGCCTACGAGGTGCAGCGCCACCTCAACGCCCGCCGCACCGCCCCCGTGACGGGCCGGAAGATCGGCCTCACCTCCCCCGCCGTTCAGCAGCAGCTCGGCGTGGACCAGCCCGACTTCGGCGTGCTCTTCGCCGACATGGAGGTCTCCAGGGTCGCCCCCGTCGAGCGGCTTCTCCAACCCAAGGTCGAGGCCGAGATCGCCTTCGTGCTCGCCGCCGACCTGGCCGGCGACCTCGATCCGGCCACGGTGCGGGCGGCGGTGCGGCACGCGGTGCCCGCCCTGGAGATCGTGGACAGCCGCATCGCCGGCTGGGACATCACGATCACCGACACCGTCGCCGACAACGCCTCCAGCGGCCTGTACGTGCTCGGGTCGCAACGGCTGCCGCTGACCGCGTTCGAGCCGGTCGAAGCCACGATGCGGATGTACGCGGGCGACGCGCCCGTCTCCCAGGGCACCGGGGCCGCCTGCCTCGGCGACCCCCTCAACGCCCTGCTCTGGCTGGCCCGCACCGCCCGCGACTTCGGCGACCCACTGCGCGCGGGACAGGTGATCCTGTCCGGCGCCCTGGGACCGATGGTCCCCGTCTCCCCCGGCGTCACCGTAAGGGCTGAAATTTCTGGACTCGGCACGGTGGCTGTGACCTTCGAGGACGATCCTTCATGAACAACACCAAAGTGGCTGTGATCGGCTCCGGCAACATCGGCACCGACCTGATGATCAAAGTGCTCCGGCTCTCCGCCACCCTGGAGATGGGCGCCATGGCCGGCATAGACCCGTCCTCGGACGGCCTCGCCCGCGCCCGCCGTCTCAAGGTGCCCACCACCCACGAGGGTGTGGACGGCCTGATCGCCATGGACGGCTTCGCCGACATCGACATCGTCTTCGACGCCACCTCCGCCAAGGCCCACATCGCCAACGCCGCCAAACTGGAGCCGTACGGCAAGACCCTCATCGACCTCACTCCCGCCGCCATCGGCCCGTTCGTCGTCCCCCCGGTCAACCTCGAGACCCACCTCGGCGCGAACAACCTCAACATGGTCACCTGCGGCGGCCAGGCCACCATCCCCGTCGTGCACGCCGTCTCCCGCGTCACCCCTGTCGCGTACGCCGAGATCGTCGCCTCCATCGCCTCGAAGTCGGCCGGTCCCGGCACCCGTGCCAACATCGACGAGTTCACCGAGACCACCTCCGCCGCCATCGAGAGCGTCGGCGGCGCCGCCCGTGGCAAGGCGATCATCATCCTCAACCCCGCGGACCCGCCGCTCATCATGCGCGACACCGTCTTCTGCCTGACCGGCGACGCCGGCCACGACGCCATCAGGGCCTCTGTCCACGAGATGGTCGCCGAGGTCGCCAAGTACGTCCCCGGCTACCGCCTCAAGCAGGACGTGCAGTTCACCCCGATCGACGAGCCGGTCACCACGCTCACCCCCGAGCCGGTCACCACCCGCGTGTCGGTGTTCCTGGAGGTGGAGGGCGCCGCCCACTACCTGCCCGCCTACGCCGGCAACCTCGACATCATGACCTCGGCCGCCCTGCGCGTCGCCGAACGCATCGCGATCGCAGGAGCCACCGCATGAACCTTTACATCCAGGACGTCACCCTCCGGGACGGCATGCACGCCGTACGGCACCGCATCTCACCCACGGACGTCGGCCGCATCGTCACCGCCCTCGACGCCGCCGGCGTGGACGCCATCGAGGTCGCCCACGGCGACGGCCTGGCCGGCGCGTCGGTCAACTACGGCCCCGGCAGCCACACCGACTGGGAATGGATCGAGGCCGCCGCAGCCAACATCAAACAGGCCAAACTGACCACTCTGCTGCTGCCCGGCATCGGCACCATCGCCGAACTCAAGCACGCCTACTCCCTCGGCGTCCGCTCCATCCGCATCGCCACCCACTGCACCGAGGCCGACGTCGCCGCCCAGCACATCGCCACCGCCCGCGAGATCGGCATGGACGTGGCCGGCTTCCTCATGCTCAGTCACATGGCGCCCCCAGCCGAACTCGCGCGCCAGGCCAAACTCATGGAGTCCTACGGCGCCCACTGCGTCTACGTCACCGACTCCGGCGGCCGCCTCACCATGGACGGCGTGCGCGACCGCGTGCGCGCCTACCGCGACGTCCTCGACACCGGCACCCAACTCGGCATCCACGCCCACCAGAACCTCTCCCTCGCCGTGGCCAACTCCGTCGTCGCCGTCGAAGAAGGCGTCACCCGCGTGGACGCCTCCCTGGCCGGGCACGGCGCAGGGGCGGGCAACTGCCCCATCGAGCCGTTCATCGCCGTGGCCAACCTCAACGGGTGGAAGCACGGCTGCGACCTGTTCGCCCTGCAGGACGCCGCCGACGACATCGTCCGCCCGCTCCAGGACCGCCCGGTCCAGGTCGACCGCGAAACCCTCACCCTCGGCTACGCCGGCGCCTACTCCAGCTTCCTGCGCCACGCCGAAGCCGCCTCCCGCCAGTACGGCATCGACGTGCGCACCATCCTGCTGGAAGTGGGCAGACGCCGCCTTGTCGGCGGCCAGGAGGACATGATCGTCGACATCGCCCTCGACCTGCTCGGCAAGTGAGGGCGGCAAAGGACCCGATGGCAGTGACGTGAATCACCGCCCCCGACGCCTCATCCTTGTCACACGAGCCCGCCCGATTCCGTCTTGTGAGTAGGCAAGGTTAGGGGGCTCAAATGCGTTCGTTGTTGGCCAAGCGCCGCTCGATTCAGTTCTCTCACTGGTCGTTCATGTTCGCGGAAATCGCCGTCTGGTCGTTCGCCGTTCTGGCGGTGACCGGGGCGGTGCTGATGGTGTTCTACGACCCCAGCATGTCGCAGGTGGCCTATGACGGCTCCTACGGCCCGCTGCGCGGACTCTTCGTCAGCAAGGCGTTCGACTCGACCATGCATCTGAGCCTGGAGGTGCGCGGCGGCCTGCTCATCCGCCAGATGCACCACTGGGCGGCGCTCGTCTTCGTGGCGGCCGTCGTGCTGCAGTTGCTGCGCATGTTCCTCACCGGCGCGTTCCGTCGCCCGCGCACCGGGCAGTGGCTGATCTGGGTGACGCTGCTGGCGCTGGGCATGGCCGCGGGCGAGACCGGCAACGCCCTGCCTGACGACATGCTGTCGGGAGGCAGCCTGTGGCTGATCATGTCGGTTGTGCAGTCCATCCCCGTGGTGGGAACCTGGGCGCTGTCGCTGCTGTTCGGCCCGGACTTTCCCGGCGACAGGGTCATTCCGGTCATGTACGGGGGGCACCTCTTGGTCGCGGTCGTCATGGCCGCGCTGCTGATCGCCCGTGAACTGCTGGTACGGCGGCACGGCCACTCCCGGTTCGTCGCCTCGGTGTCGGCGCGGCGGAGCGCACGCCCGATGATGGCGGTCGCGACGATCGGCATGCTGATCATTCTCGGGTTCGGGTTCCAGATTGCCCCTATATGGCTGTACGGCCCCGCCATGCCGACGCAGATCTCGGCGGGCTCGGTTCCCGACTGGTACATGGGGTTCCTCGACGGCGCACTCCGGATCATGCCCGCGTGGGAACTCACCATCGGGGACTACACGCTCAGCCTCGCGGTCCTCGTCCCCACGCTGGTGATACCCGGCGTCTTCTTCACCGCCCTGGCCGTCTACCCGATGGCCGAGCGCTTCCTCCTCTCGCGACGCAGCCGCCGCGACGCGCTGGGCAGGCCCAAGGCCACGAGCCGCATGGCTCGCGAGACGTTCGCGCGTGACCTGCTCGACCGGCCCCGCGAGACACCGGTGAAGACGGCCATCGCGGTCGCCGGCGTGACGTTCTACGGCCTGCTGTGGGCAGCCGCGGCCAACGACCAGATCGCCCACCAGTTCCACCTCACCGTCGACTCTGTGACGATCTTCTTCAGGTTCGCCGTGGTCATCGGCCCCGTCATCGCCTTCATCGTCACCCGGTGGATCTGCCTCGCACTTCAGCAGACGGATCACCACGCGGCCGAGCACGGAGTGGAGACCGGGATCATCACGCGTTCCCCGGACGGCGGATTCCACGAACAGCTGGCGCCGGCGCAGCAAGAGCGCCGGGAGCCGGCGATCAGCTCAGGGAGATGACAGCGGCACCGAACAGAACACAGGTGTTGTGATCGTCGGGGCGGGCGGTGCCGGACACCAGGCGCCGCCCGCCCCGCTCGTCGCGCTACCGCGGCTCTCTGTCGACAACCTGGTAAGGTGCCCAGATTCCACCGCTTGGAGAGTATGGCAGCGCTCGAGGGAGAGGGGCCAGGCGACGATGCAGGCGTCAGATGTCACGCGTGCGGTGGCCGCGGCCATGTCGACCGCCTCATCACTTGGCCTGACAGCCGACGACGCGATCGTTCTTCATGACTCGAACAAGCTCACTCTGCGTCTGCTGCCTTGTGACGTCCTGGCCCGGGTGGCACCTGTAGCGCATCAGGTCGCGCGGTTCGAAATCGAGCTCGCTCAGCGGCTCGCCGAATCCGGGTGCCCGGTGGCTGCTCTCGAGCCTCGAGTGGAGCCACGCGTCTATGAGCGTGATGGCTTCGTGATCACGCTGTGGACCTACTACGAACCCGTGACACCGCAAGTGGTCTCACCAGCCGACTACGCCGACGCGCTCGAGCGGCTCCATGCCGGCATGCGCAAGCTCGATGTCCCGGCGCCGCACTTCACGGATCGAGTCGAGCAGGCTCAACAACTCGTGGCGAGCCGCGATCGCACTCCGGCACTCGCCGACGCGGACCGGGAGCTGCTCGGCGACACGTTACGAAGCCTGAGACGAGTGATCGGCGAGCGCGGCGGCGCCGAGCAGCTGCTGCACGGCGAGCCGCACCCGGGCAACGTGCTCACCACGAAGAACGGGCTGCTGTTCATAGATCTCGAGACGTGTTGCCGCGGGCCTGTCGAATTCGACCTCGCCCATGCGCCCGAAGACGTCGGCGAGCACTACCCGGGTGTCGATCAAGCCTTGCTGCGCGAGTGCCGGATCCTCGTGCTGGCGGTGATCACAACGTGGCGCTGGGATCGAGGCGACCAACTCCCGAACGGGCGCCGGCTGGGCACGGAGTGGCTCAGCCAGATCCGAGCAGCGCTCGATCGCAAGGGGCTTCCTGGTCGAGGGCAGTAGGCGTGGTGCGCGAGGGGTTGGTGGGTCCAGGAGTTGGCGAACCTCGTCAACACACCACGTCACCTGGATGCGTTGACGATTGACATTGGAAGCGCGGGATCCTCACACTCAGCAGCGGGGTGACGTTCGGTTCGGGCAGGCCCATTTGCTCGCGCAGTTCCTGGTTCTCCAGGGTGAGCTGGTGGACAGCCCGGCCCAGCGCGGGCAGGCCCGGAGCTTGCGGGCGCGGGCGCGCAGCCGGTCGCCGACCGGCTGAGGGGCGTGCGCGGCGCACTTCTATGCTCGGAGACATGACCATTCAGCGGATGGACAACGTCGCCATCGTCGTCGACGACCTGGACGCGGCTGTCGCGTTCTTCACCGAGCTCGGCATGGAGCTGGACGGCAAGGCGCAGATCGAAGGCCTTTTCGCGGACCGCACCGTCGGACTCGACGGCGTCCGGAGCGACATCGCGATGATGCGGACCCCGGACGGCCACAGCAAGCTGGAGCTGACGAAGTACCACACCCCCGCGGCGCTCGGCGCCGAGCCGGAGAACCCGCCGCCCAACACGCTGGGCCTGCATCGTGTCATGTTCGCCGTCGACGACCTCGACGACACCGTCGCCCGCCTGCGCGCCCACGGCGCCGAACTCCTCGGCGAGGTGGCGCAGTACGAGAGCATCTTCCGGCTCTGCTACCTCCGCGGCCCCGCGGGCATCATCGTCGCCCTGGCCGAACGGATCGGCTGACGCGAGCCTGCCGCGGGACGGCGGCTAGTCGTGGAAGCGGCCCTCACGCGTGTACGTGCAGAGGATGCAGTCAGGGTCGGAGCCCCAGCTGTCGCTCTGCTCCACCCACTTGCTCGACCTCCACCAGCTCCTTGGTGACCGTCCGGCGCTGCAGCTCAACCGGCAGGGGCTCGGTGCCATGGGCCTCCACAAGCCGCTGCGGGACCGCGACCGAGACCGGGGTGATCTTCAGGTAGGTCTCCAGAAAGCTGTCGCCACGGTCGCGGGCTAACAGGCTGGCGCGGCCGACGTAGGCGGTCTGGACGATGCCCACGTCGCCGGAGGGCTGGCTGTCGTTGAACTCCACGGTCAGCCCGTTGCTGTAGCGGAGCAGCGCGAGCTTGACCTCGGCCTCCGCCTCTTCGGCGATCGGCGCCGCCCTCAGTTCCGCCGCTGTGGATCTTTTAGTTGCCTTGAAGTCCAGGTCGGCGGATACTTTTCGCTGTGACTGCGACCGAGCCTCTGCTGCCGCGAGCGCAACTCACCGGCCTTTTCGATCAGATCCTGCGACACCGGCTCACCGTGGTGACCGCCGGTCCGGGTGGCGGCAAAACCTCGGCCGTACGCGGCTGGACGCGAGCCAGGCCTGATCATCCAATGGCGTGGCTGACATGGGCTCACGACGCCACCTTCATCGAAGAGATCTGCCAAGCCCTGGGCGCGCCGGCCGGGTGGATCCGCTCCGCCGGACTCGCCGCCGAGCTGGCCGCCGCCGTCACCCGGCCGACCATCCTCGTCATCGACGAGGTGGAGCGGATCGAGCCGGGCACCCCTGGGGCGCGCCTGCTCGAAGAGCTCTGCCACCACGGCGGCGACGACCTTCACCTGGTGTTGATCTCACGCTCCGCCGTGCCCTTCCCGATCCAACGCCTGCGCGGCCTGGGGCACGTCTTCCAGGTGTCGGCGGAACAACTGGCCTTCACGCCTGCCGAGACTCGCTCACTGTCCTCGATCGTTCTGGGGTCGGATGACCTGGCGGAGGAGGTTCACGAGCTCACCAAGGGGTGGCCGGTTGCCGTGCGGCTCACGCTGAGCTGGCTGAGCGGCTTGCCCTTATCGGACCGTGCCAAGCGGATCGCTGCCACACCGCTGTTCGACTACCTGGTCGAGGAGGTGGTGAAGGATGAGCATGAGCAATTCCTTCGCGCGACCGCTCGGCTGCCTTGGTTCACTTACGAGCTGTGCCAGGCGATGGGGGTCGCCATCTCCCGCGAGGAGCTCCGCGCTCTGGCCGCTCAGCACATCTTGATCACGCCCTGCGATCAAGGTTATGTGGTGTCGACCTTGGTCCGGGAGTTCATGGGTGATGTCGGCCGGGCGTCGGTGGCGGCCCATTGGTATGAGTCGCAGGGGTTCGTCCGGGAGGCGCTGGCGGTTTGTGAGGATCCCGGCCATCGGGTGGGGATGATCGAAAGGTGGCATGCATCGCTGCTTGCCGAGGGTCACGCGGCTGAGCTTGTTCGGGCTTGCGTTGCCGTACCAGAGGAGTCGCGGACGGGTGCCGTGGATCTGGCCGAGGGTCAGGCTCGCCAGGTTCAGGGGGATTGGGCTGGCGCGTTGGAGTGCCTTCGCCATGCCGATGCCACTGACCCTGCGGTGGCTTGGCGGATGGGGATGATTTATTACCAGCGGGGAGACTATAAGGCGGCGTTGTCGGCTTTTGAGCTGGCTGGCGGCTTTGACTCAGCGTTTCCTTTACCCACCTCGACGCCCTCCCTCTCGCGTCCTCCGTCGCCCACCCTCACCCACTCCCCTACGCCCTCTTCTCACTCCTCCGACCGGGCGATGTTGCTTGCCTGGTCCGCCAGCGCTCGCTGGCTGGTCGGCGAAAGCGCGGAGGCGACCCGGCTGGCCGAACAAGCCCTGGCGATGGCCACCCTCTGCAAGGACGAACGCGCTGCCGCATGCGCCCACACCGCCCTGGCCATGGTCACCCACGACGCCGGCGACGGGGCCGGCAGCGAACGGCACAGCGCCCTCGCTCTCGCTGCCGCGGAGAGCTCAGGAGACCTGTTGCTGTCCGCCCGCGTCCTGGCCAACCGCGCCGCGAACCGCGCGGAGGAGGCCCGCTACGAAGAGGCCATCGCCGACTCAGACCTCTCGGTACGGCGAGCGGACCTGGTCGGAGCCCCCGTCAACGCCGCGATCGCCCTGCACAACCGCGCCGAGGCACTCATGGGCCTGGGCAGACTCGACGAAGCCCTGGCCGACTTCCAACGGGCACGCGACATCTTCAGCCGAGTAGGCAGCGACAAGCTCGGCCACCCACTGGCCGGGCTCGGCAAGGTCTATCTGGAGCGCGGGGAGCTGATGCATGCACGAATCAGCTTCGAAAACTCCCTGAAGCACGCCGAACAACTCCAGAACGCCCATCTAACCCAGACAGCCCTAGCCGGACTGGCCCGTGTCCACGCGGTTGACGATCCGGCGCTAGCCGTACAGCTGGCCGAACGCGCGGTCGCGGCAGGCGGCGGCTCCAGTCGGGTGGAGGCGCTCCTGGCCGCCGGCTGGGTCTGGGCAGAGACCGGCGACCGGACCAAAGCCGGCGCCTACGCCCAATCCGCCCGCGAGGCGGCTGTCGGCCGCCGCGACCGGGCCATGATGGCGGAAGCCTTGGAATTATCCGCCTTCACTGTGGCCGAATCCCCTGGCGAGCGAGCAGACCTGCTGGCGTCCGCAGCCGAGATCTGGGCGCAGATCGGCAGCCCTGTGAACATCGCGCGCAACGCTTTCGCCCGGGCGCGGCTCAACGGCTCCGGTCTTCACGAGGCGGAGCAGGAGCTCCGCCGCGTCGGCATCCGCGGGCCGCACAGCTCCGGCGCCGGCCTGCTCCGCGGGATCACGCTCCTCGACCATGGCGCTGTGCGGTTCTGCATGTTGGGTGGGGTACGGCTCAGCCGCCGCGGCAGCACTGTCGAATGGCAGTCCCGTAAGGCGCGTGACCTGCTGACCTGGCTGGCGTGCCAGCGCGGCCGCCCTGTTGCCCGGGAAGCGGCGATGGAGATCCTTTGGCCGGGCGAGGATCCCGCGTCCTGCTCCAACCGGCTTTCGGTCGCTCTGTCCACCGTGCGCTCGGTCCTGGATCCGCAGCGGAAGTTCGGCCCTGGGGAGTTTGTTCGCGCCGACAAGTACAGCATCCAGCTGGTCGGACTCCGTACCGATGTAGAGGAGTTCCTCTCCGCTGCCGCTGAGGCGCTCGCCTCTCAAGATGAGGATCTCCTTGTCGCGGCTGAAGCTCGCTACACCGGGGATGTCTGCGAGGACTCTCCTTATGCCGAGTGGCTGGAGCCTCTTCGTGAAGAGGCCCGTGCCGTGCACCAGGCCCTGCTCCGAGAACTGGCCTCACTCGCGGAGGAGGCCGATGACCCCGACAGAGCGGTTCGCTACCTGCTTCGATTACTCGAGCGGGACGCCTACGACGAGGCGGCCCACCTGGATCTGGTTCGAACGTTGACCAGGGCTCGCCGCCATGGTGAGGCGCGTAGACGCTACCGGCTCTATGCCGAGGCGATGAGGGAGCTCGATGTGGAACCGGCCCCGCTCAGCCTCACATAAGCGACTCGGCAGGTCAGCCTGGCCCTTCAGGACTCCATCCGCAGGAGGCACGGCCCGTAGACTCGCAGGTCGCGGACCCGCACCAGGTCGCGGGGCCGTACGAGTCCATGGACCCGCGCGAGCCCGGTCCGAGAAGGTACCTAAACCCTCTGAAGATCTTCGGCGGAGTTGGCGGTGGGCCGTCGACCTCGGCGGTCTGAGGCGAACGAGTCCAGTTCGTCTGCTCGGCGGAGGTCCTTGGGGCGGCCTATGGCGCGACGCATCCGGATCAGGTCTTTTCGAGAGGCGTAGTGAACTTCCAGGCCGCCCGGGTCGACTGCGGTGGCCGCGTGGTCGAGGAACTTTCGGACTCGAAGGTCGCCCCAGGGAAGCGCCGGGGTGCAGCAGTCGCCGCTGGCTCCGGGTGAGGTGAACTGCACTTTGGGGCGGAGAAGGGATTCCGGGTGAGTTGCTACGGGGTCGCCCTTTTCATCAATGAGTTGGGCGTTGACGGAGGCGAAGGCGGCCGCCAGGGCCGGGGCGTGAGCCGGGACGCCATCCCAGAGCAGGTCCAGATCGCCGGTCAGTTCGGTGGATCCATGCATGATGCCGGCGACCTGCCCGATCACTACAGCCCGGACGCCGTTGTGATGGAGGGCTTCGAGCAGCGGGAATGGGTCGAACCCGAGGGCATCGTCCGTGCCGATCGTGCCGACGTCGTCGTCGGCGTCCTGGTGGCCCAGGCCGGTGCCCGCCCGGGTGAGGGCGAGTTCACGGGTGCGTCGGGCGGCGGCGCGGAGTCGTTCCAGCGGTTCGTCGATCATCTGATCCATGCAACACCCGGCCGCACTCATGGCGCACTCGAATTTCTTAAGATCATCGAGGTCTACGAGGATGACTGCTGAAGGCGTCCAAGACCCCATCCGAGCACTCGGGTTCTTCTCACGCGGCCGATGGGCCTCTCGACGATCCGCCCGCGCGGCGGTCGCGAGCACAGCCGTTGACGGCGAGTTGGATCAGGTGCGGATGATCGCCGCGTTCCTCGGCCCCGCGCCGGAAGGAGGGCGAGGCCAGGGTCACGCTGCCGGCTCCGGCTCGGCGGGCTCCGTATCGGAGTCCTGCTTTGCCGCGATGCCCATCGTTCCGACCAGAATCGCGGCCATCAGGCCTTCACGAGCGCCCGCTCGGACGCCTCAACCGCGTAGCAGCTCCTCCCGCCTGGCCAGCAGGCGCGCTCGTTCTTTGGACAGTTCGGCGTCGCGGTGCCGCAGGTGCGTCCCCACGTCCTGGACCCATCGGACCGTCCGCTCGACCTCGGCTCGGGTGTTCTCGATGCGCTGATGCTTCATCACATCGGTGATGATGTTGTCGAAGAATGCGTCGACGAACCACCGCGTGTCCACTTTGGGCAGGCGGGCACGCGCGGAGACGCCGACGTCGGCGAGCTCGCGAGAGAAGACGTCCAGGGCCCGCTGGGCGTGCCAGGCGGCCTCGTCGGCGGAGCGCAGCCGGTTGTGCTCGACGGCGTCGGCCACCAGGCCGCCGCCCCAGACGTCCCAGGTGGAGGCGCTCTTGGCCGAGCCGAGGTAGCCGAGCACCTGGGCCAGCGCGTGGAGTGCAGCCTGCCCGGCCTGGTACGCCTCCGTGTGTTCGCGCAGCTCCGCCGAGAGGCGGTCGAGGGCGGCGCCGAGGCCCGTCAGCTCACTGGCGCGGGCATCACCGCGGGCGAGGAGCTGCCGCTCCTTCTCGGCCAGCAGCTTCTCGTACTCCTCCGGGGCCGTCGCGAGTCCCGCCAGCTCGGCCTCGATCTCCCGCGCGTCCGCCTCGATCTGGGCCAGCCGGGCCCGGTGGCCGTCGAGCCGCTGCCTGGCGGCGGCGGCCTCGGCACGCTCGCGGTCCAGCAGCTCCTCGCGCTGGCTCACCAGGCGGGCCAGGAAAGCGGTCAGCCCGCCTTCCAGGCGGGCGACGTCGGCCTCCTCCTTGGACAGGTCCTTCTCCAGGCCGGTCAGGGTGTGGTGGGCCTGCTGGATCTGCTCTGCGGTGGCCGCCTGCCGACGCCGCAGGTGATCGGCCCGGTGCGTTCGGGCGGCCGCCGCGCGCAGCCGCTCGTCGAGATCTGAAGAGCTCGTCACACTTCGGATGACGAACGAACAACCCCAGACGTTCCAGCCAAACGGCCACCGAGCTCGGCCCGCGCGGCCGCGATGACGGCGGCCGGGTCGTCGGCGGGGCGCCGGCCGAAGGTCCGCTCCAGCCAGGACAGGAACTTTTCGCGATCACCGGGCCCTCCCGGCACGGCCCCGTGGTGGGAGGCACTATGCGTCAATCACCCAGGTGATAATCGCTGAGGTTCCGCAGGCGCCGGACCGGTGAGGCCAGCAGGACCAACGGCATGCAGGCGGCCGCGACGACGAAAATCATCAAGGTGACACGACTGCTGACGACCCCGGCGATCACTCCGGCGATCAAGCCGCCGATCGGGATCGCGCCCCAGGAGACGAAGCGGACCGTCGCCATCACCCGGGGCAGCAGTTCGGGCGGGCTGGCCATCTGCCGGTAGGTGCGGGTCACCACGCTGAGCACCACCACACCGGCGGAGAAGACCACGTTTCCGGCGGCGAAGGCGACAAAGGCCTGCCAGCCAGTGCCGAGGGGAACGACAAGCGCGCCCGCGAGCGAGACGAATCCGGCGGCGATCAAGGCGCGGGCGGTCCCGAGCCTGGCCGTGATCTGGTTCGTCAAAGCCGCGCCGACCAGCGTGCCGACCCCGTCCGCCGCTAACAGCAGGCCGACGAGGCCGGGCGCGGCGTGCAACTCGCGTACGAGGTACAGCGCGTAGAGCGCGTGCTGTGCCCCACAGACCGTGTTCGCCGCGGTGGCGGCCCACATGCACGGGCCCATCACCGGGTGGTGCACGACGAAACGCCAGCCTTCGCGGATCATCGCGCGCACCGGTGGCCAGCGGTCGGGCGCCTCGGCGCGGCGTTCGGGCAGGGTCCGCAACAACAGAGCTGAGACAAGGTAGCTGGCCGCGTCGACGAGGAGGGTGGGCACCGCCCCGAGCGCCTGGACGATGAGACCGCCAAGGGAGGGTCCGCCGAGTTGAGTGGTGGCCTGGGCGCCGGAGGTCAGGCTGTTTCGGGACTGCAACTGCTCCTTGCTCACGATCGATGGCAGGAAGGTCGAGTTGGCGACGTCGAAGATGACGTTCGCGAAGCTGATCACGAGGGCCACGATCACCAACTGGGTGACCGTCAGCCAGTCCAGCCACCATGCCAGCGGGATCGAGACGACCGCCGCCGCGCGAGCCAGGTCAGCGCCGATTTGAACCCTTCGCATGGGTAGTCGCTGCACCATCACCCCGGAGGGCAGACCGATCACGATCCAGGCGACGTAACTGGCGGCGACGATCAGGCCCATCTCGAACGCGGAGGCGTTGACCACCGTCAACGCCGTCAGCGGCAGCGCCACTGTGCCCACCGCTGAACCGACCGCACTGATGGTGCCGGCTGTCCACCACCGCCAGAAGACGCTCGTGCCACGCGCACTGTCGACTGCCATACCCGCACTCCTAGTAAGTTTCAGAATGGAACGCACTATAGTGGATATGTGAAGCGAACGGACCTACCCGACGCCGACTGCGGAATCGCGCAAGCGCTCGGAGTGATCGGCGACTGGTGGACATTCCTGGTGGTGCGGGACATCGCCGGCGGCACCACCCGCTTCGACGGCCTCCAACGTGGGCTCGGCGTCAGCCGTCGCGCCCTGGCCGAGCGCCTGGCCGGCCTTGTCGCACACGGGGTACTGGAGAAGCGGCCCTATTCCGATCGCCCGCCGCGCTACGACTACCTGCTGACCGCGAAGGGCGAGGGTCTGCTGCCGGCGCTCATCGCGCTGCAGGATTGGGGCGCCAGACATGTGATGGGCGATGGGGCACTGACCGCTACCAGCGAGAACGGGTCCGCCGAGACCCGCCGGGTGCATGACCTGGTCAATCGGAAGCTACCGGATGTCGTTCTGGAACGACACGACGGCGAGCCGGTCGCGCCCAACGCGCCGGGCGGCGTCTGGACCGTGCTCTACTTCTTCCCCGGCGCCTTCGCCCCCGGCACCCAGGACTACCCGCCCGGTTGGGCCGACATCCCGGGCGCCACGGGCTGCACATTGGAGTCCCTCAGCTACGCGTCACGGCATGCCGACTTCGAGGCGTCCGGCGCCACGATCCGTGGCGTCAGCACCCAGCGACCCGACCAGCTGGCCGCCTTCGTCGCGCACGCGAGGTTGCCTTACCCGCTTCTGTCCGACCAGGACAGCAAGCTCGCCGCCGGGCTGCTGCTGCCGACCTTCCGAGCGGCCGGCGTCGACCGCTTCAAGCGCCTCACCCTGCTGGTCGACCCCGACGGGATCGTCCGGGCGGCGCAGTTTCCGATCAATGATCCGGCCGGGTCAGTGGAAGAGATGCTCGCCCTCGTCCGCGGTCGATAACAGCGATCCGCTCATGCCGCGAATCGTGCTCCTCCATCTGGACGTCCGCGGCGACGTGACCGCCGACCGTCCGGGGGCGCGGCCTTGACGTTTTCGGGTTCCAAACGATCTCCGGGATCGTTCAGCTCCGTTTCGCCGCGCGGGGTCGGTGACGTTCCTGCTGTGCAGGCCGGTCCGCCTTGATCCAGAGTCGTCGTCCCGGTGGCTTCCAAGGTGGCTCGCCTTTCGGAGATGCCGACGATGTGGAGCCAATACAAGAGGCCAACCAGGGACGATGGCCGGAAGCATGCTCTCCGAGGGCATGGATCTTGGGCCTCTGTAGTGGCTCCAGATGATGGACGAGCTCGTCGAGACTGCATGCCGAGCATGGTGGGGTCCGGCGCGAAGGTATTCGAGCGTGTGGAGAGGCGATCGATCAGCGATGGGCCGTTGCGATGAGGCGTCGCAGTGCGGCGTGGGCAGGTGGGCCCCACGTGGCCTTGCCGCCTCGGCGGCCGCGGACGCCGGCTTCGCCGATGAGGATGCCGACGAGGGCGCGGATCACGGCCCATCCGCGGGCCCGGCGCAGGGTCGCGGCGTCCGGGGCCGGCTGGTAAGCGTCATAGAAGCCGTCGGCGGTGCCGTCCGGCAGCAGAGTCCAGGCGGCGGCGAGGTCGACGGCCGGATCGCCGGCGAACAGGGCGCCGAAGTCGATCACGCCGCAGATGGTGCCGTCCGCGGTGAGGACGTTGGCCGCATGCAGGTCGCCGTGCAGCCATAGCAGCGGGCCTGCCCAGTCGGGCGCGGCGGCGGCGTCGTCCCAGACCGCGCGAACGGCGTCCGGGTCGGGGATCAGCCCCATCTCAGTGGCCTCGGCGAGCTGCTGGGCGACCCACTTGGAGGAGCCGGCCAGCGGCCCTCCGCGACCCTGGCCGTCGGTGTCCACCCCTTCGGGGGCGGGTTGGTGAAGAGCGGTCAGGAAGGCGGCCAGGGCGGCGGCCGCCTCCGATCGGCGAGGGCTTGCCGGTCCGGCTCGAGGAGGCGCTGCAGGAGAGCGATCACCGGCTCTGGCACCGCCATCGCGGCGGCCGTCGGTGTGATGGCGTCGTCTTCGCTCAGATCAAGCCCGACGACGATGTCCGTGAGGGCTTCTGCGAGGATGCGTTCGAGCGTGGTCATGATGGGCTCTTGGCGGCCGGTCGTCGGGGGTGCGGCGCGTCCGGATGCTGGTCAACGCCGCCGCGGTGGCAAGGCTGTCCTGGCCAGCCCGTCGCCGACTCGGCGAGCCGGTCCTCCAGATCGGCGATCATCTGCGTCAGCAGGCCGTTGTTCTCGTGCCGGACCGCCTGCGGGCCGGACCTTTGTCGATGACGGTCGTGATGCCCTCATCGACGGCTCTGGCCATCGTTTCGAACTTCTTGCGCGCCATCGACCGGGGGTTTCCGACCTCGAACGTGATGGCTGTCCGCGTACTCCTTTGAGTGCTCCACCGAGTACGGAGATATGTGCACCAGTTCAGGGACCTCAGCGGCTTGTTCGATGTTCCCGAGCCGGTTCTTGAGCCGGTAGCTGGGGTCACCCAGGAGTACCTGAGGGCCTACGACGCGGGCTAGGGCGACTACACCACGCCCACACACACCGCTGTGACGGGGCCGGCCGGACAGGACGTTCGCGCAGTTCGCCCGCGACTACGCCGGCCAGCTCAGCGAGTGAGACTTCGGGAGGGAGCCGACGGCGCGGGGGTCAGTCCGATGGGTGCATTCTTAGAGCCTGCTGACAAAGGGATTTGGTGTCGGGGCTCGAGTCAGAAGAGTGCCGGGCTGTGGTCATGATTGGGCTGTTGACCCGTAAACAGGAGCGGGCTCCCGGTAGCTGAGGTGGTGTCTAAGCAGCTCAGCGGCCAGGAGCCCGTAGTTGTCTGTCTACACGCCTGCGGCCGTGAACGCCAGCGGTTGCGCCTCACCGGGATGCGCATGTCGAGACCGTAAACCGGCATACCCGTCGGATCTGGCCGATGCCGAGTGGTCGGTGCTGGAGGGGGAGGCACGGGGCGTGATGGCCGAGCTGGTTGCGGTCGCGGGCAGGCCGATGGTGCATGACCTGCGCGCGGTGCTGGACGCGATCGGCTATGTGACCCGATATGGGATCGAGTGGCGGGCCCTGCCGGTCGATTTTCCGCCGCATGAGGCGGTGTATGCGTTCTTCCTGCGCTGGTCGCGGCGTGGTCTGCCCGAACGGCTGGCCGCACGGTTGCGCGGGCGGCTGCGCATCCTGGCCGGGCGCCGTGAGCTGCCGACGGCCGGGTGCGTGGACTCCCAGACGGTCCGGGCGGCCGAGACCGTCGGGGCGGCGGCCTGCGGGTACGACGCGGGCAAGAAGCTGAAGGGGCAAAAGCGGCATGTCGTGGTCGACACGCTCGGGCTGCTGTTGTGCGTGATGGTCACCGCTGCGTCGGTGCAAGACCGTGACGGCGCGCACCCGGTCCTGGCGCTGTTGCGGGAGAAGTTCTCGACCGTCCGTCTGGTCTGGGCCGACGGCGGCTACGCCGGACGGCTGCAGGTCTGGGCCCGGCAGGTCCTCGGCCTGGCCGTCACGATCGTCAAGCGCAGCGACGACCTGCGCGGCTTCGTGGTGCTGCCCCGTAGGTGGGTGGTGGAAAGGACGTTCGCCTGGCTGGTCCGCTGCCGCCGCCTGGTGCGGATCTATGAACGCAAGCCCGAACACCACGAGGCCATGATCTGGTGGGCCACCGTGCATCAGATGACCCGCCGCCTGACGCGCGAACTGGCGGGCCTGCCACCTCAAGCCGCTGGAGTGACCCGGCACCGCTGCCGGTCTTGTCCAGCCCCGACCGGCGCGGCAAGGTCCTGCAACTCCTGGCCGCTCAGCCGTGGCGAGCCTGGCGAGGAAGCGAACTGGCCGCCATCCTCGAGATCGAGAACGTCAACAGCTTCCGCGTCCAGCTGTCGCAATCGTCCCACCAGGGCTACATCAACAAGATCGGACCAGCTCTCTATGGGCCCATGCCCGCCAGCACTTAAGCCTTTGTCGGCAGGCTCTTAACGGTGGCGGCTGTCGTTTGCTTCCTCGCGATGCGCGAACGCGGTTGAGTCGCGTACGCCATCGGGTACGTAACGGGCCCGCCGCGCCGCCGTACCAACCGCCGCCGAACCCGCCGAACCCGCCGGCCAAGCGCCGCACCGCCGCGTGGAAGAAGCCGCACCGTCGCTCGTCCGACCTCGCTCGTGCTCGTCCTCCGGGTACCTACGGCATTTCGCTGGCCGCGTCACTTCCTAGGCCAGACCGGTAGATTCCTCGCCGTGGATGCCATCGTAGGGACCGTGCTCACCGCCGCCGGCATGTTCGTTGGCACCAACGTGGACGACATCATCGTGCTCACCGTGCTATTCCTGTCATCCCGTGCCACCGGAAGCCCGAAGGCGCCGCACATCTGGGCTGGGCAGTACGCCGGGATCGCCGTACTGGTCGTCGTGTCCGTGATCGCCGCCCTTAGTCTGACGATCGTTCCCGACGAGTGGGTCGGCCTGCTCGGCCTGATCCCCTTCGCGCTCGGTGTCCGCAGCCTCGTCTCAGCCCTCCGAGCCAGGAACAACGGCGAGAACCACTCTCCTGCCGTAGCCTCCGGCCTGATCTCGGTGGCCGGAGTCACGATCGCCAACGGCGCTGACAACATCTCCGTCTACACCCCGGTCTTCCGCACCATCGGTACTGCGCCTACCGCCGTCACCATCGGCGTCTTCGCCATCGGGGTCGCCGTATGGTGCCTGGCCGGATCATGGCTCGGCTCCCACAGAAGAGTCATCGAGATCATCGAGCGCTACGGACAGTGGATCGTCCCCGGGGTTTTCATGGGCATTGGCGCTCTCATCGTCATCGAATCCGGTGTCCTCGGAAGGATCTTCTGATCAACCGGCCTCACCGCAATCAATGACCCATCTTCCTTGCCTAATGGCCCGTCGCCGTCGCCCAGGGCAAGCCCGAGCAGATCAGGGCCAGGGTGTCACGGTCCCTACCGGACGAACGATCTGGCACCCGTGGCCCCGGTCTGCTCGCCTTGTCCGGCGGCGCGGCACGCCGAAGCGGCATCGCCTTGACAGCGGCGGACTTGCCGGCTTGTCGGAGGCGCCAGCTAGCCTGCATCGATGTTCACGGGGACGGGGCACAAGGGGTCGATTCCGGCGGCGGCGCGAACGCTGCTGTGGATACGAGTGCTCAACCAGTTGGGCTCCTACGCCCTGGCCTTCCTCGCGGTGCTCACCGGCCCGGAGCTAGCGCCCGCCGCGCTGGGGAGCTTCGGGATCGCCGCCCTCATCTCGCGCTGGGCCGGGGCGTTCCTGCTGGACCGGCTGTCACCGCGGACCGTGCTGGCCCTCGGCCTGGGGCTGACCGGATTGTCGCTGCTGGCCCTCGCGTCCGCCCGGACTCCGTCGGAGGTTCTGGGCGCGGTCGTCCTGGTGGGCCTGGCGTTTGAGCTGTACGAGCCCGCCACCCAAGAGCTTCTCGCCCGGGTCGCCACAGGAGCGCGGCGGCAAGAGGTGTACACCCTGTTGGGGGTCTGCCTGTCGGCGTCCGGGGCGGTGGCGGGTCTGCTCGCCGCGGTTCTGCTTCCCTTGGGCGTGCACTGGCTGGTGATCGCGGATGCGATCACCTGCTTGGCGGCCGCCGGAATCGCCGTGGCCTTCCTGCCCCGTGGCGAGGAACGAGCCGTCACGCCGAGACGGCGCTGGCGCCCTTCTCTCCCCTTGCTCCGGCTGACCCTGGCCAGCACCGCGTTCGCGATGGGCTATCTGGCAGTGATGGTGTTCATCCCCTTGGCCCTGCTCGAACGTGGCGCTCCTGCCTGGGCACCCGGGCTCACGCTCGCCGGGGCGGCGGTGCTCAGCCCGCTCGCGCTGTGGGTGGCCGGACGTCGCCTCGCGCGCCTCGGTCACGGGATCGTGCTCGGCGGCGGCACCGTGCTGCTCGGGCTGCTCGCCCTGGCCATGGCGCTCACGGATCAGGCGTGGCTGACCGTGGCGGCCTACCTCACGTTCACGGCCGCCAACGGGTTGCTGCTCGGACGCTGGCAGGCCCTCGTGGCCGATTCCGCTCCGGAGCCCGAACGGCCGCGCTGGTTCGCCTTCCAAGGATCGTCCTGGGGTGTCGCCCAGCCCGTGGTCCCTGGTCTGGTGGCCGTGTTCGGCTCGATCGCGGGCGCCCCGGGTGCGGGCGCGTTCTGGACAGCGGCCCTCGCCTTCCTGGCGGTGCCCCTCGTCCTGAGCTACTCCTGACCCAGCACCGCCCGCACGCCAGGCTCGACCGCCGCGCGGAAGGCGGCGTCCAGCTCTGAAGGCGAAGCGGTGGTCTCGCCGTCCACCCACGCCCGCAGCAGCCCCATGAACGCGCCGACCACACACACGACCAGCAGATCGAGCGAGACGGACACCCGCGCGCCCGCGGCCACCAACTCGTCCCTGACGACGGCGGTCAGCAACTGCTCGCCGCGCGCGTGCACCAGGCCCACGCCACCGCGCCGGCCCAGCAGCGCCTGGACCAGCGGCCACCGCTCGCGCACGTGCTCGAACATGGGCAGGCTGAACGTGAAAAGCTCCCCGGATCGGGCAGGCGGCGCGGGATGGAGGAAGCCCAGCTCGTCGAGGTTGCTGAACAGCACGTCCTGCTTGTCCACGAAGTGCGAGTAGAACGTGGAGCGGCCCACGTCCGCACGGTCGATGATGTCGGTGACGGTCACCGCGTCGTAGCCCTTCTCCAGGATCAGCGCCACGAGCGCCTCCTGGACCATCCGCCTCGTGCGCCGCACCCGCCTGTCTCCGGACACTTCCTCACCCACTGTTCAGTACCGCACACCACGGCCGATCTGGTCGTTGACGGTCCTCCATTACGAACGCATGGTTCATAACCGAACAGATTGTTCGATAGTGGAGGGAACGCCGTGGGGTTGGGAAAGCTGCTGCACAAACACGACGAGCACGCCGACGCGGGCACCATCGACCGTCCGCGCGCTTACGAGGTCTTCGCCTCGATCGCTTTCGCGGGTAGTCGCCGCGCCGCCTTCACCCGCGTGGCCACGGCCGCCAAGCCGCGAGCGGGAGACCGGATCCTGGACGTCGGCTGCGGCACCGGCTACCTCAGCCGCATCCTCGCCCCCGTCGTCACGCCCACCGGCCACGTCACCGGCGTCGACCCCTCCCCCGCGATGATCGAGTACGCCACCCGGCATGCTTCAGGAAGCTGCACCTACGTGCAGGCCGAAGGCCAGGATCTGCCGTTCCCCGACGGCTCGTTCGATCTGGTGATCTCCAGCCTGGCCGTCCACCACATCCCTGCCGACGCACGGCCGGCCGCGCTGCGCGAGATGTCCCGGGTGCTCCGGCCCGGCGGCCGCCTGCTCATCGCCGAGTTCCGCCCACCGGCCAACCACCTGGCCAGGCACCTCATCGGCGCGCTGTCCGGGCCCGCCATGCGACACGATCCGCGCGACCTGCTCGGCCCCCTGATCCCCGACGCCGGTTTCCATGTGGAGTCCGAAGGCGACCTGCCGTACCTGCTCTACTACGTACGCGCCACGCGGCCATGACACCGGGGTCACATGGGCAGGAGGAACAGGCTCAACGGCATGATGACCACGGTCAGGGCGATCGCCGGCAGGAGCAGGCGTGGAAGGCGGGTGTCACCTCTGCTGATAGTGCTGCTCGTGGCGGGTGCGTTGTTGGGTGGTTGCTCGATCGTGGCCATCATGGCAACCGTCCTGGTGGGAGGCGCCACGTCCACGTCTCCGGAGCCGGCGTTGTACTCGGGCGGAGGCCCGGCTGAAGATCGCGACCTGGATCGCGGACTTCTACAGCGTCAAGCGGAGGCAGAACGACAACGATGGGCTGCCGCCTGTCACATTCGAGTGCTGCGCGTGCGGTTCAGCATGACCAGCCCGGCGATGAACGACCCGAGCAGGACTGGCGACAGGACCGCGAGGGCGCCCCACACAACGAGGCCGAGATAGCCGAGCGCGGACGAATTGTACGTCGGGTCGGCGTCAGCGGCCGCGAAGAGCCCCAGGCCGAGGACGACACCGGCCACCGTGAGCGCGATCGGCGTCCACAGGAGCCCGCGGGCCCACACACGATACGTCCGACTGTAGACACGCCGGGCCGACGGCACGTTAGGCTGCGGGGGATACCCGACGGATCCGCTCATGCCACATTTGTACCAGCCCGTGTGGGCCCCGCACCGCCACGGCTGGCCGTGGCGGTGCGGGGATCGTCAGTGGGTTGTCATGGGGTTACAGGTCGAGGTTCGGCGTGCATCCATACTCGCCCGGTTCCAGCAAGATGCGGTCGAAGTCGGTGAACCGGAAGGACGCGGTGCCCGTCGGGCCGCACCGCGATGACGCAGTCGCGCGACAACACCACGCCGACCGCCACGACGAGCTCGGCGCCCTCGCGTCGAGCCTGCACCAGGTCGACACAGGGTGTATCTGCTCCGTGGATGACCCCAAGTTGTTCAGGTGCGGGCCCAGACGTAACGACTTGCCGCTGCCCATCCGTTCTGAGCTTCTAACGGCTTCTGCAGTTGCTCGCGGGTGGTGGTCAGACAAGCGGCACTGCTGCGCACCGAGCCGGATCGGATCACGGCAAACGATGGCCATGTGGGTACCTGGTCCAACGATTTTGGACCTATTAGGTCGGGCAAGCGCAGTGCTCCAGGCCGGTCGGTGAGGACACCGCCTCCTTCCTGGAGATCCGTTCGCCGCGGCGGTATCTTCCGGCGGCCTGGTGCTACGGTTGGCTCTCCAATACGCATATAAGGGGACGTATGTTCGGCATTGTCCGCCCGTGTCGGCACGTCATGTGCAAGGGGCTCTATGCGGACTGGATGGGTCACCTGTGCGGGCTCTGCCTGGCGCTCCGCGACGAGCATGGACACCTGTCCCGCTTGGTGACCAACTACGACGGCCTGCTCGCGTCCGTCCTCACCGAGGCCCAGTCGTCCACGTCCGCGTCGCGCCGGCGGGCGGGCCCGTGTGCGCTACGCGGCTTCAAGGGCGCCGACGTAGTGGAGTCCGAGGGGGTACGGCTGGCGGCCTCGGTGTCGCTGCTCCTGGCGGCCGGCAAGGTGCGCGACCACGTGGCGGACGGGGACGGCGTGTACGCCCACCGCCCGGTGGCCGCCGGCGCCACCCGCCTGGCGGGCCGCTGGTTCTCGGCCGGCACGGCCATGGCCGGCACGCTGGGGTTCGACCCCACCCCGCTGACGGCGGCGGCCGACCGCCAGGCCCTCCTGGAACGCGCCCCCGCCCAGGAACCCCCCGGGAGCAGCACGGCGCCCGGGTTACGAGAGTTGACGGGGCCCACCGAGGACGCCGTCGCCGCCGCGTTCGCGCACACCGCGGTGCTCGCGGGGAAGCCGCACAACCGGGAGGCTCTGGAGGCGGCCGGTCGCGGATTCGGGAAGCTGGCACACCTGATCGACGCGGTGGAGGACCTGGCCGACGACCAGGCGTCCGGGGCGTACAACCCGCTGGCCGCCACCGGCACCGGCCTGGGCGAGGCGCGCCGCCACTGCGACACCGCGCACGCCGATCTGCGCGCCGCCGTGGACGAGCTGGACCTGCCCCGCCCCGGCCTGACGCGCGCCCTGCTGGTGCGGGAGACCGGCAGCGCCGTCTCCCGAGCCTTCGCCACCGCCGGAACCTACGGCACCAGCCACCCGCCCGGACCCGCGCCCGGCGATCCCGGCGCGCCGCCGGGAGGACGGCCACCGAAGCGGGATCCCGGCGGGCTGCTGTCGCTGGCGTGCGCCGCGCTGACCTGCTGCACGTGCGGCCTGTACCGGCCCGCCTGGGACGAGGACCGCGAGGGCTCCTTCTGCGAGCGCTTCGACTGCTCCGGCTACGACTGCTGCGGCAACTGCTGCTCCTGGTGCCCGGGCGAGGACGGCTGTTGCTGTGACGGCTGCGGCTGCGACTGACCGCCGTGGGAGTCACGTCAGCAGAGTCCGGGTGATAAGCCCGGCATGATCACCATGCTCTTCCCAACCCGCCGGGACCTGGATGGATCACCGTGCCGGGCTGGATCGGGACGGAGTCATGCTCTGAAACTTGGCCGTAAGTGGCCGTAGGACACCGGTGATCGCCGTAGACGGCCGGACAAAAAGCGAGAGGCATACGAGGAACGACATGGCCTGCCAGCACCGCCTAGGCACTGCAGTCGCTCACCTACCCGACAGCAGCGTGGGCTAGGGTGCGCCAGCTCATGACATTGATTCCTCGCTGTCAGGCTTGGCGGGCGTAGGACGCGAGGCGTTGGGCGAGCGCGATGACGAGGTTGTGCAGTTCATCGGGGCGCTCGATGACGAACGGACGGTCGAGTGAGGCGAGTACCGGAGGCAACCAGTCGAGCCGCTCCACCCGCAGCTCGACGCGCAGCCAGCGCTCGGTTGCCCGATCCTCGCCTGCCACGGGCGCGTACTCCTCCAGGCTCGCGACGCTGGCGGGAAGGCGGGCGCGGATCTGCTCAACCGTCCCGTGGATCCGCAAGGTCACCTCATGCCGGTACTCGGCCGTGGCGAACGCTGACAACACACGCTGTGCCGGACCGGGACCCACGGGCGCTTCGAATGAGCCGGCCAGGGTCCTCGCGTCTGCGATGCGATCGAGCCGGAAGGTTCGGTCCTCGCCGATCTGGGCGTCCTGGCCCGTGACGTACCATCGGCCGGAATGGGCGACGATCCCGTACGCGTGCAGCGTGCGTTCGCTGCGCCGTCCGTCGCGGTCGGTGTAGCGGATCGAGACCGGTCGGCGGTGGCGCACCGCATCGGCGATGGTGAGCAGGACCTCGGCGTCCGGGGTGTCGAACTCGCCGGGCTGATCCGTGAAGGCGAGAGCTTCCAGGAGTGTGTCGAGCCGACGGGCGATGTGCTTGGGCAGCACCCGCCGGATCTTCGCCGATGCCGTCTCGCTTGCCGTGTGCTCCGTCGTCGTCAACCCTGCTCGGCGGCCGGCGACCAGGCCGAGCAGCACGGCCAGCGCCTCGTCGTCGCTGAGCATGAGCGGGGGCAAGCGGTACCCGGGGGCGAGCCGGTACCCGCCGTAGCGGCCGCGCACCGATTCCACGGGCACGTCCAGGTCGATCAGCTGGTCCACATACCGCCGCACGGTGCGCCCATCGACGCCGAGCCGGTCGGCGAGTTCGGCCACCGTCCGGGTGCCGCCCGACTGCAGCAGCTCCAGGAGTGTCAGCACGCGGCCGGTCGGTCGAGGCATGTTCGCAGCCTAACGCGAATACAGGACAGATTCTGTCCACTATTTCTCCTAGCCTGCGACGTGCACGCCTCCAGCACAGCCAAGGAGATTCCCATGGACTTCGTCTCGATCCGCATCATCACCAGCGACGTAGCGCGCCTGGTCGAGTTCTACGAGCGAGCCACAGGGGCGCGGGCGATGTGGGCCACCGAGGACTTCGCCGAACTCAAGACCGCGGGCGCCACCCTCGCGATCGCCGGCACCCGCACCGTCCCACTGTTCGCCCCGGGCTCTGCCCGCCCGGCGGACAACCACAGCGTGATCACCGAGTTCCTCGTCGACGACGTGGACCGCGTTCACCAGAACCTGACCGGCTTCGTCACCGACTTCGTCACCGAGCCCACCACGATGCCCTGGGGTAACCGGTCGCTGCTGTTCCGCGACCCCGACGGCAACCTCGTCAACTTCTTCACCCCCGTCACCCCGGCAGCCATCGAAAAGTTCGCACGTTGACGCACACGCACAGCCGCTCACGCGGGAGCCCTGAGATCCCAGGGCTCCCATGGGAGCGCCACCAGCAGGGGTCACCGGAACGCACCGCTGACCCCGGAGGGACGTCTGCGGTTGTGCCTGCGGATCGACGCCGGACGTCCGATCGCGCACATCGCTGCCGAGGCCGGGCTATCGCGCCGCTGCCTGGCCAAGTGGTACGCCCGCTGGCCGCGGCATGGACAAACTCTGTAGCGGGGACAGAGGGGGATGGCGTCACATCACAGCGGCAATTACCGCTGCCGCCTCCTCGTTGCTCCGCTTCGTGTGCGCGTGGGCGGCTCCGGCCGCCGCATCGGCCGGGGTTGGCCATCGCGCTTCGCTCAGCTTGCGGTCGGGCTGAAATCCCACGGCCGTGAACCGCTAGCACCCCAGCTCAGCGTCGTATCCGGCAGTCGCAACCAGCTCCCACCAGATCTGGACCGTCTCCACCATCCGACCCCTTCTGATCTTCACTCCATCGTGCTGAGTAACGAGACAGCTCGGGTAAAAGTTGCGAAAGTGACTCGGCCACGGTGCAAGCCAAGTACCAAGGTCACTGAGGGGCCACGGTGATTCCGGACAGCCGTCTTATGGGCGTAGCCTATGCGGCTGTTTGGGTTGAAAGGGACTCGTTGAGAACTTCCAGGGGTGGCCGGTAGCCGAGCGCGGAGTGCAGGCGCCGGCGGTTGTAGAACCCTTCGATATAGCGGATGACCTGCCGTCTTGCCTTGGCTCGGGTGGTGAAGACGAAGCGGTGCAGCCATTCCGTCTTGAGCGCGGAAAAGAACGACTCGGCCATCGCGTTGTCGTAGCAGACCCCGTTGCGGCCGACCGAGCGGCGGATGCCCAGGCCGCTCAGGAAGCGGCCGAACTCATCAGAGGTGTAGTTCGAGCCGCGATCAGTGTGGAACACAGCGCCGGGCTGGAGCAGGCCGGTGCCGGTGGCCATCCGAATCGCGTCCTTGATCAGGTCAGTGCGGTAGTGGTCGGCCGTGGACCAGCCGAGGACCGCCTTGCTGTGACAGTCGATCACGGTGGCCAGATAGAGAAATCCCTCCCAGGTGCGGATGTAGGTGATGTCGCCGACCAGCTTGATGCCCGGCCGGGCGGCGGTGAAGTCGCGGCCGACCAGGTCGGGGATGCCGCGAAAGTTGCCTTGCATGGTGCTTGTCGGCCGAAACGCTCGTACCTGGGCCGGGGAAAGCCGCCGGCCAGGACGTCTTCCACTACCACGTGCATGTGGTCCCGCGCTGGCACGGCGACGACCTGCGTATGACGTGGAACTCCCCGCTGGCCGCGTCCTGCGAACTGGAGCAGATCTTGGAGCGGGTCATCGCAGGTCGCTGAGGGCCTTCCAGGCCCGACTGGACGCCTGATCGGGCTTCAGCGCTCAACTCAGCGGCGGCCGACTGGCGCTGACTCGGCACTACGGGCGGCGTGTCAGCGCTGACGCTGACTTCGCCGTACGCCTTCGACGCCCTGACCTACAAGCAGCGCAACCTGGTCGAACGCTGCATCGGCAAGCTCAAGCAATGGCGCGCCATCGCCACCCGGTTCGACACACTGGCCAGCCGCTACCTGACGGGCCGCGGCCGAACGCTTCCTCGCCCGCGGTCTGCTCGGCCAGAACGCCACCCGCACCCACCGCGCCGCCGGCGCCCGCGCCATCGGCAAGGTCGTGGAGGGCAACGTGGCCCGCGCCCGCCGCACGCGCAAGCCCACCGGGGACGCCCGGCGCGCCCGCCGCACCCGAACCGACACCGATCTGCACCCCCGACCCGAGGCGCGGGACAGATCCAAGAATCGCCCCGCCCCGAAACGACCGACCCGCACCATGAACAACCCGGTCAGCAACACGGTGAAACCTCGGCGAACGATTCATCGGACCCGACCGCATTACACTCACGCCCATGACCGCGACCATGATCGAGTTGGATGACGGTGCACAGCTACGTACCTGGACCGCGGGCTCGGTGATTCCGCAGAGATTTCCCGTGGTCATGGTGCACGGCGGTCCAGGAGTCCCCGACTATCTCGCCCCGGTCGCCGACATCATTGATGACCTGTGCCTGGTTCACCGCTACGACCAGCGCGGCACCGGCGGATCGTCCTGGGAGGGAGAGCACACGATCGCCCGCCACGTTCACGACTTGGCGTTGTTGCTCGATGCGTGGCGACACGACCAGGTTGTTCTGTTGGGGCATTCGTTCGGAACCAATATGGCCAGCTACTTCCTGCTGGCCCATCCCAAGCGCGTGGCCGGGCTGATTCAGATCGCCGGGCCCTTCCTGGATCCATGGCGGGAAGCCGACCAAGCAGCACAGCGAGCACGACGCACTGACGAGCAGCAGGCGAGGCTCGATGAGCTCGACGCGATCGAATCGCGCACAGACGCCGAGGAGATCGAGTACCTCACGCTGTCGTGGCTTACTGACCACGCCGACCGAACTCGGGCATGGGATTGGGCGCTGGCATCAGCCCGTACGCTGCGGCCCATCAATTACGTGATGAACACCCAGATCAACGCGGCGAAGAAAGCCGACCCGCTCGAATCACACGTGGACGAACTTCGCGAGCACCTGCCGCCCGGCGCAGTGATCATCGGCGGGGGCGGCGACAGCCGCCCTGCTGATGCCCTACGACGTCTCGCAACACGTCTCAACTGCGAGGCCATCATCATCCCGAACGCGGGACACCATCCATGGCTGGAAGCACCAGACGAGTTCGGTGCGGCGCTCCGCGCTGCAGTGGAGAGGCAGACCCGAAGGGCCGGCTGACGGGTCAACGATCCCGGGGCGCTCGCCGCGGTGCAGGCGTCGGCCTTGACCTGTTGTGCCTGGCTCAGCTGCCGCTGCGCTGGACGACGGGCGTCACCAGCGCGCCGAGGAGGTAGCCGAGCCGTTGGCGGCGCTCATCACTCCGGCTTCGGCCAGGCTCCAGCCCTGGCCATCACGTATGGCGGGGATGACCAGCCCGTACGCAACCCGCGCGAGCCCCAGTGCCGAAGCGGTGCCCAACGCCGGCCACAGCGCCTGCCACCGCGCGCCGCCCTCATACGTGCCGCGCGAGGAAGCCCAGGATCGTACGTGCCAGTGTCACGCGGTGGTCCGACAGTGCATGGTCGGTGGGGAAGACGTGGTGCTCGAGGTGTTTGACGGGCTGCGCCTGATACGCCGCGACGACCGGTTCGTGATGCAGGTCGTAGGGGGTGACGGGGTCGAGGCTGGTGCCGATGAGGAGCACCGGGCGGTGCGCCAGCAGCGGCGCGAGCCCGGCGAGCCGCCACGATTCACCGGCCGCCTCCATCTCGGCGACCAGCGCCTGCCCGCTGGTGCCTTGAAGGGGGCCCAGCTCACCGGCGAACGCCTCGGCGTAGGTTGCGCGGTGGCTCGGTTCGGCGCGGCAGAGCGCTGACACCGCACCGAAGTCGAACCCGGCCACCGAGGCGACCGCGGTGACGGACGGATCCGCAGCCGCGGTCATCAGCGCGGCGAAGCCTCCGAGGCTGTGGCCGATCAGCACGACCCGCCGCAGGTCGAGCCGGTGGGCTGCGGCGACATCCCGGTCACGCAGCCCGGCCACGACTGCCGCCGCGTCCTCGAGCACGTGGCCCCATGACCACGAACCGCCGACCCCCCACGAGCCGCGATAGTGGAACACCAATGACGCGTAGCCCGCACGGCGCAGCACCTGCGCGAGATCGAAGTTGCGCTCGTTTCCCGGGAATCCGTGCAGGAGCACCACGACCGGATGCGGCCCCCGGCCAGCCGGTACGTGCAGCACTCCCAGCAGGGTCGCGCCTGCGCTGTCGAAGGTCAGCGCGGGTGTGGTGGCCGGGAAGTCTGGGTCGCGCGGCGGGTCGGCGACAAGCGGGTCTGCCATCGAATGCTCCCAAAAATCGAACTGATCGGTACGATCCATGACGTTAGCAGCTGATCGAACCGATCGGTACCATCTCGTTCATGCCCATCGCCAGAGGCTCGACCATCGCCCCGGGCGCACCCGCGCCACCATCGTCGAAGCGGTGATCTCGGTGCTGTACGAGCGCGTACCCCCCGTGCGAAACACGTCACCCTGCACGCACTTACGGCCCCAGTCGAGCCGACGCCGCGCCAATGGCACAACCGGGCGTTGAGGGCGTCGTCCAGGGGCAGGGCTCCCGCGTGCCGTTGCCGTACAAGGGCGCTCAAGGTCCGGCCGTGCATCCACCGCCGGCCCGCCTCATCTCATCCATGCCGCCGTGTCAGCTCTTCGGAGCTGCGATGCCCAACAGCTGGGTTGCTCGTTCCGTGCGCAGGTGGAGTGCCGTGCGACCCTTGCGTTGTGTCGACACCAGACCCGCCCCGCGCAGCGCACCCAGGTGTTGCGAAATCGCGCTCGAGGTCATGCCCAGACGGGAGGCCAGGGCCGCAGTCGTCAGAGGTTCGGCCAAGGCAGCGAGGATCTGCGTCCTCGTGTGGCCCAGCACCGGCGCCAGGCCCGTCAGCGCCGGCGGGGGCGCCTCCCAGAGCAGGCCGACGCCCATTGCTGGATAGCGGATCGACGCGGCGGTGACCGGGGACTTGTCGACGCCCACGTTCGGCCAGTTGAAGACGCTGGGCAGCAGGACGAGGCCATGCCCGCCGGCGTCCACCGTGTAGACGGAGTGCGGGATGCGCCGGCCGTGCACCACCAACTGGCCGCCGTCCCAGGCGATATCCCGGTGCAACTCGGCGAACAATGCCTGCGCCCCGCCGTCCACCAGAGTCAGCGCCCGCCGGCCGATGTCGGCCTCCAGCACCGCGCGCATCCGGCCCCAATGCGGAGCGATCAGCAGCTCGTGGCAGCGGCGCAGCGCCTCCGCAAGCCGTGGCAGCACCGTCGCGGGCTCGGGAACATCCTCGGCGGGCAGGCCAAGGACCGCGCCGTACTCCTGCCGGAAGAAGTCCTCTTCCGTGGCCCGGAGCAGGTCCAGCTCCGCCGCCATCGAAGGCAGCCGCTGCCGTGGCACCGGAAACAGGAACGACGGCAGCCCTCCGGCGATCAGCGCTCGCAGCAGCGGCAGCTCGCGCTCGCCCGCCAGCAGCGGGCGCGATTGGCGCACCCAGGGCTGATGGACCGCATGCCCGCCCGCGCCCAGCAGGATCCGCAGCGCCAGCACCGTCTCGCCCAGCGGTGAGACAGCGAATCGCACCTTGGCAACCGAAGCCGCGGTGAGCCTGATCTCGACCGCCATCCACCCTCATCGTGTAGCTGTGGCTAAACGATAGCCGAGGTGCACCGGTGCCCCGCAGACTCCCGGGCATGGATTCCTTCACCTCGTACGACGGCACCAAGCTCGCCTATCACGTATTCGGCGACGGCCACCCTGTGGTCTGCCTGCCCGGCGGGCCGATGCAGGCTTCCGCCTACCTTGGCGACCTCGGAGGCCTGTCCGCGCACCTGCGGCTGATCATGCTGGACCTGCGGGGCACCGGCCAGTCCGCCGTGCCGAAGGATGCCGCCTCGTACCGCTGCGACCGGCTTGTCGCTGACGTGGAAGCACTGCGAGAGCACCTTGGACTCGACCGGATGGACCTGCTCGCCCATTCCGGGGGTACGAATCTTGCCACCCTCTATGCGGCCCGCCATCCGGAACGCGTCAGCAAGCTCGCTCTGATCACCCCGAGCGTCATGGCCGTCGGCATCACGATCACCGAAGACGTCCGGCGGGAGACCGCCCAGCGGCGCAAGAACGAGCCCTGGTTCTCGGCAGCGTTCGCGGCCCTGGAGGCGATCATGGCCGGCCAGGCCGCCGGCGACGCTTTCCAGACCATTGCCCCGTTCTGGTACGGCCGCTGGGACGAGACGGCTCAGGCTCACAAGGCCGCCGAAGCCGAGCAGCGGAACCGCGAGGCCGCGGCCGTCTTCGGCGCCGAAGGCGCTTTCGACCCGGACGCCACCCGCGCCGCGCTCACCCGCTTCACGTCGCCGGTGCTGCTGCTCGCCGGTGAGGTCGACCTGAACTCCCCTCCTGCCGCGGTGACCGAGCTCGCCAGGCTGTTTCCCAACCCCGAACTCGTCGTTCAGGCCCGAGCCGGACATTTTCCCTGGCTCGACGACGCCAGCCAGTTCGTGGCCACCACCGCGGCGTTCTTGCGATAGGCGCCACCCCGCTCAGGTCTCGGGCTGCGGACTGTTGCGGGGTTCCTCGGTGTATCGCAGGCAGTTGCCCCCAGCGTGCTACTCCAGGCCTTCGGCGCGGTCGGCGAGGCGTTCGTGGCGTTGCCTGGCGGCTTGTGCGGTGCCGAGCCCGAGTCCGAACGCGATCTCCTGCCACGTCATGCCGCGGCCCCGCGCCATCTCCAGCAGGCCGACCTCCAGCGCGTCCAGCTCCCCGCGCACCAGCGGGAGCAGGCTCAACGCCGCGGTGATGTCGGCCTGATCGACCTCCGGCTCGCCGTCATCGAGCCGCGCGGCTCCGCTGAGCAGGAACGCCACGAGCCTGACGGCTTCGTGCGGGCCGATGGCCGACGCATGGGCCTGCCGGCGGCGCTGGTCGTCGGTGGCCGCGTGCCGCTCGGCGATCCGGAACAGGGACGCGTGCACTCGTTGCGCGCGCGCCTGCTCCGGATGCGGCGGGGTGAAGGGATCGGGGTGGTGATCGGCATTCGTGGGCATGGAGCTCACGATGCCGCAGCACACGAACCGATGTCAACTGGATGCTGTGAACACAATGTTTAAAAGACGGCAGCAGCAGTGGGTTCTCCGCGAGGATGGCTCCGTGTACAACGTGCGTTTCCAGCGGTGCCTGGATGCGGACACGAACACCGGCGGCAACGGCGGCAAAGTTCAGCTGTGGGACTGCGGTCCCTGGAACCAGCAATGGTGGCGGTGATCAGGCGGGCACGCCTCCGGATCGGGAATGCGATCGCCGCCCGATCCGGAACTGTCCAGTCCGAGTAGCCGCAGTTCAACGACAGTCCCGTGCCCGTCTCACAAGAGGCGGGCACCGGGCGGCGTTCCGGGATGAACCTGACGCCGGCCGAGCGGCTTTTCTGCCTCCGCTCAGGCGTCCAGCAGGGGAAGCGCCTCAAAGACGTGGTCCTGCCACAGGCGGCGCGAGGTCTCCTCGGGGTACGCCGCGACCGACGGCACCGTGTCGAAGATCCGGGTCAGACGCTGCCGGGAGTCGTAGGCGGGCCAGCCCGGGTCGCCCGAGGTCGCGAAGCACGTCCAGGCCGTGCGGATCTGGGACGTCAGGTCGCGGGCCTCGGCAGTGGGCTCGGGGCCGATGGTCGCCGGGCCGAGATGGGCGTCGTAGGTGCCGAACAGCAGCGGGCCGTCCAGGCCATGGCAGGCGCCCAGCACCCCGCCCATGCCCGGGGACTGCCAGGTCAGCTCGTACAGGTACGCCCGTCCGCCGCCGGCGGCCTGCGCCTCGGCCAGGTGCAGCGTCGGCATGCGGAACAGCCAGTCGCTCTGCACGCGTTCGTACAGCTCCTCGGCGGACGCGTCCGGGAACGCCGCGCGGTAGGCCCGCTCGCCGTCGTCGCCGGGACCGAAGAGGCGCAGCGCTTCTGCCGCCTGCTCCTCGGTGACCTTGCCGATTTGTCCGGCGAAGAGGAGGAACGTGCGGTACTCGTCGCGGTTGTGACCGATGATCAGCTCCACGTCCCGTCCCGCGCCGCTCGCCAGTGCCTGCCAGGGCGCGGCGGGCAGCACCTCGCCGTCCACGACAGGAGAGAAGGGAGTGAGGGTGTGCGCGAACCGGCCCCAGCGGTCCTCGTACTGCCGCATCTTCGACTCCAGGGCGTGCCCGACCGCCGGCAGTCGCCGCGGATCCACGCCGGACAGATCCCCGGCCGTCGGACGCAGGACCGCCTCGGCCGCGATGGCCGTCGCGACGTCCCTGGCCAGGGCATCGGAGAAGAACGTGCCCGGCAGGCTCTGCCCGACGGCCCGCCGGAACAGCCCCGCCGCGCTCGGCATGACCATCAGCGCGGCGATCGACCCGGCGCCGGCCGAATCACCGAGGACGGTCACCTGGCCGGGGTCGCCACCGAACGCCGTGATGTTCTCCCGCACCCACTCCAGGGCGGCGACCTGGTCGAGCAGGCCCCGGTTGGCGGGCGCGCCGTCGATGCGGGCGAAGCCCTCGACGCCGAGGCGGTAGTTCAGCGACACGAACACCACGTCGCCGTCGCGGGCGATGTGCTGGGCGTCGTAGCCAGGACTCCCGGAGAAGCCGTGCTTGTAGGCCCCGCCGTGGATCCACACCATCACCGGGCGGCGGGCGGCCGGGTCCGGCTCCGGGGTCCAGACGTTGACCGTCAGCCACTCGTCACCCGTGCCCAGGAAAAGATCGCCGCCGCTGCGGCCGGCGATGCTCGCGTCCTGCGGCGTCGGCGGACCGAAAGTGTACGCCTCCCGTACGCCGTCCCAGCCGCGCACGCGCCGTGGCGCCTGGAAGCGGGCCTCGCCGATCGGCGGTTCGGCGTACGGAATGCCACGGAAGACGGCCAGGCCGCCCTCCGTACGGCCGCGCACCACGCCGGCGGCGGTACGGACCTCGGGCTCGCGGGACTCGACTGCGGTCATGGCGGCTCCTTGCAGCGCTAAGTCGACTGATTTAACAGTTGTCCATTTTTTAACACATGTCTAGGGTTGAGAACGTGCAGGATCGACAAGACCGCCGAGTGCGGCGTTCGCGCGCCGCGCTCATGGCCGCGGCCGTACGCCTGGTCTCCGAGCGCGGCACCACCGCCCTGCCCGTCGCCGACCTCGCCGACGCCGCGAACGTCAGCCGTCAGCTGGTGTACCTGCAGTTCGGGGACCGTGACGCGCTGCTCGTGGCGGCCGCGGCCGACCTGGTCGAACGGGAGCTCATGCCCGAGGTGGCCGACGGCGGCGCGCCACATCGCGCGCGCGTGCTGGCGATGGCCCGGCACTTCGCCCGGCACCGGCCCTTCTACCGCGCGATGCTCACCGGATCCTGTGCCTTCCCCATGACCCGGGCTCTGAACGAACTGTTCGGCTCGCTCGTCACCACGACCCGTCTGCGGGAGGTGTTCGGCGACCTCGGCGAGACCACGGCACGGGACCTGACAGCTCTGATCACCGGCGGGACCGGCACGATCGTCAACGACTGGCTGATCGACGCCGACGACCCCCTCGATCCCGAGGAAGTGGCCGACCGCCTGGTGCGCCTCTCGACAGCCCTCGCCCGCGGATCAGGAGACGGCTCCCGATGAACCTGAACAGCCACCTCGTCCAGCGCATGCTGCGCCTGCCCCCGCCCCTCACCAGGGACCTGACCGTCGAACGCGACCTGCGCGTCCCGATGCGCGACGGTGCCGTGCTGCTGGCCGACCGCTGGTTCCCGAAGACAGGCGGCGCCGGACTGCCCACCGCGCTCATCCGCGCCCCGTACGGCAGGGCCGGGCTGACCGTGGACCCGATGGCCCGGCCGCTGGCCGAGCGCGGCTTCCAGGTGCTGATCCAGAGCACCCGCGGCACCTTCGGCTCCGACGGCCCCTTCGACCCGCTGCGCCGCGAGCGCGAGGACGGCCTCGACACCCTGGCCTGGGTGATCGGGCAGCCCTGGTTCGGCGAGTCGATGATCCTGTACGGCTCCAGCTATCTCGGCTTCGTCCAGTGGGCGGTCGCCGACGCCGTACCGCCCCAGGTCAAGGCCATGATCCCCGGGGTCTCCGAATCGGCGCTCACCCTGGACTTCCTCCGCGGGGACGGCTTCTCGCTGGAGACCCCGTTCGTCTGGGGCGTCCAGGTCGCGGGCCAGGAACGCCGGTTCGCGATGCCGCGCCAGCTGCTGGGGGCGAAGAAGGTCCAGCGCGCCCTGCGCACGCTGCCGCTGGACCAGGCCGACACCGCCGCCGTGGGCCACCGCTCCGACTACATTCAGCACATCCTCGCCCACGACGCCGGCAGCCCGTTCTGGCAGGATCTCGACCACCGCCACCGGGTCGCCGGCATCCAGGTGCCGGTGAGCAGCGTCGGCGGCTGGTACGACATCTTCCTGCCCGGCCAGCTCCGTGACTACCGGGCCCTTCAGGACGCCGGCCGCTCTCTCGTCCGCCTCACCGTCGGCCCCTGGGTCCACATCTCCATGGGCGTCGGGCAGACGGCCGCCGCCGAGGCCCTCGACTTCGGCCTGGCCCTGGCCCGGGGCGAGGAACCGGCCGAGCGCGCCCCGGTACGCCTGTTCGTCATGGGCGAGGAGAGGTGGCACGACTTCCCGTCCTGGCCGCCGCCGGGATACGAGCCCCAGCGCCTCCACCTCCAGCCGGGCGGCGTCCTCTCCGCCGAAGCGCCCGCCGACTCGTCCCCGGACGGCTACCGCTACGACCCCGCCGACCCCACCCCCGCCCTCGGCGGTGTCCGCATGGCCTTCGGCGAGAAAGCCGGCCGCGTCGACAACGCCGCCCTTGAGGCCCGGCCCGACGTCCTCACCTACACGACGCCCGTACTGGAGCAGGACGTCGAGGTCATCGGTGAGGTGAGCGCCGAGATCTTCTTCCGCTCCAGCCTGCCGTACGCCGACGTGTTCGTCCGGGTGTGCGACGTCGATGCCGGCGGCCGCTCGTTCAACGTGTGCGACGGCCTGATCAGTCTCACCGGCGCCGACGAGATCACCCCCGCCACGGTGACCCTGTGGCCGACCGCGTACCGGTTCAAGCGTGGCCACCGCATCCGCGTCCAGGTCTCCAGCGGCGCCTTCCCCCGCTACAACCGCAACCCCGGCACCGGCGAGCCCCGGGCCACCGCTGCCACCCTTCGCACCGCCGACCAGCAGGTCTTCCATGACCCGCGGCACCCGTCCGCCGTGCTCATCCCCATCCGCCGGAACTGACCCCGCGCATCCCACGGTCGCCAGGTCGTCCCGGCTTGATGGACAGCCGCCGGCGTCTACTCGGCCCAGTCTGCCGGGCGAGACTGGCGGAGGCGCTCGGCCTGTTCGCGCAGCGGCTCGGGGATGAGCTCCACGAGCTGGTCCCGCCTGAGCGGCAGGTCCAGCAGGCTGAGCTTGACCCGGTTGCGCTGCAGGTGGGTGCCGACGTCGAACCGGACGACGTCCACGGCATCGGTGCGCAGCCGTACGGACAGGTCGGCTCCCGGCTGGAGCGGGTGGGCGGCCGTGCCGTCCACGGAGAAGATCAGCGGCACGTTCTCGGGGGGGTTGCGCAGGACGATGTGGTCGTCCTTGCCCAGGATGACGGAGCGGCTGATGCCGGACATCGGGGCGACGGGGGTGAGGGCGACCGCCGGCGCGGACGGCGAGATGACCGGGCCGCCCGCGGCGTAGTTGTAGGCCGTCGAGCCCGTAGGCGTGCAGGCGATCACCGCGTCCCCCCGGTAGTAGCCGTGCCGCAGCCCGTTGACCTCGAGGTCGAGTGTCAGGCTCGACAGCGGCTCGGCAGAGGCGAGCACGATGTCGTTGAACGCGGTGAAGTCGCCCGCCTCCAGGCAGCTGTGCGGCTCGAGCGTGTAGCGTCCCTCGGCCAGGCGGTCGAGGGCCTGCTCCAACTCCGACGGGCTGACCTCGATGAGGAAGCCCAGGTGGCCGTGGTTGACGCCGAGCACCGGCGCATCACGGCCGACGACCAGGCGCATCGCGCCCAGCATGGTGCCGTCGCCGCCGAGGCTGATCACGACGTCCACCCGGTCGGCGAACTCCTCGGGAGCGACGGTGACGACCTCCGGCCCCACCCGCTCGGCGTCGCCCCCGTGGGCGATGACGACGGCCCCGGTGCGCCGCGCGTACCGGGTGATCAACCGTACGGAGTCCAGGACGGACCGATCCGGGTGCACCACCAGCCCCAGCGTGAGGTGCGGCCGACCTGACGAGTTCTTCACGAAAGCCCCCTACCCGAATTTGCTGCCTGCTCAAGGTGCCAGTCGCCGAGCCGGTCCCGGCGGCGCGAAGGACCGGACCAGGCGTCGGTGGAGCATCGCGGCGCGTTGCATCAGCTCGCACAATGGCCTCGCAATCCCCTTACCTGACTCACTGAATCCATAGCTCTGTGATCAGTCAGTCACGTCAAGAAATGGGGATTGACCATGCTTCGGGCCGGTTTTATCGTCCTTGTGTCGAACAAGACTTCCGTGCACCTCCACAAGGGTAAGTAGCCTGCACCGCGGAAGTGTGGCTGTTTCTCGGGAA
Source organism: Nonomuraea sp. NPDC049400 (assembly GCF_044466425.1). Lineage (NCBI taxonomy): Bacteria > Bacillati > Actinomycetota > Actinomycetes > Streptosporangiales > Streptosporangiaceae > Nonomuraea > Nonomuraea sp. NPDC049400. The sequence goes on along the minus strand of NZ_JBITMP010000010.1, from coordinate 200,444 downwards.
CTACCGGCCCTGACAATCGGGGCATGCGCCGAGTCTCCCAGGTAACCGGCAAGCCGAGCACGCCTCATCAGCAAGGGCGTCACTCCTTCCAGCGAGAGGAATCGGTACGTGAGCCGACGACGAAATATAGTGCACCTTTTAGGCGCGCTACTCATTGTCATGCCGACCACCATAGCCGCTCTGGCAACCGAGTCAGCGGCCGCCAGTGGCGATAGAACAATTATTTCCCTGCCAAAAGAGTCACAGCCCGTTCCGAAGCGTCCAACTCTGGATGCGATCAAGCGCTCGGCCGCTCAGCGGGGCCTGACGTTCGCTCAAGGAATCGACGAGTACGTAGCGCGCGCGGTCGCCACTAATCCCAGCGCAACTGCCCGGGCAAAAGCCGACGGAATAGACCCCGCAGCCGAACCTGAGCTCAAGATCGACGATCTATGGCTGAGCGAGCTGGCGGACCTGAAGCTCGTCGTCAGGGACCAGGGCATGACCTTCGAAGAGGCAATCGAAAGAATTGCCTGGCAGCCCCGCATCAATGAGATCGGCGCGGCGCTGCAACAGCGATTCCCCTCAGAGGTTTCCGGTCTCTCGGTCCTGGAAAACGGGCTCAAAGCGCAAATCGGGTTCAAGGGCAAGATTCCTGAGCACGCCGTCGAGCTCGCAAGGACCCTGCCGGTGGCTGTCGACCTGGTAGGCAACAAAGGATTCTCCCAGGCGGATCTGAAGCAGGCTCGCGACCTGGCATTCGCTGAGGTGGCCGCAAAGAAGGACCTCGTCGAAACCCTCAGTGGCAGCTATGACACTGACTCTGGGATTGTGACGATCGCGGTCAAGCCTCGCTCCATGCCTAACGGCAGAGCAGAACAACAGGCTCTGCTCTCTCGGCTCCAGCCCACAAAGTCCTCGAACGACGAGATCAACGTCAGAGTGCGCCTCAGCGGGCAAGCTCTTTCAATCCCCCAGGACAGCTACATGAGGGGCGGCGGCAACCTGTCCGGCTGCACAACAGGCTTCAATATCATCAATGGCAACTTCCCGAGCGACCCCAACTCGCGCCTGACTACGACCGCCGCTCACTGTGGCACCGGGAGCAGGACGTACTGCAATCATCCAACGCAGGGCGGCTGTACCACCAGTAGTCATGTCAAACGCTCAACAAGTATCGACATCGGATCCTGGACTCGCGGCACCTTCACGCTGACCAGGACCTTCTATTATGACTACAATCAGCCGCGATACGTGTACTATGTAGGGAGCAACCCCGCACAAGGGCAGAATATTTGCAACTACGGTCACGCCCGACAATATGCGGCGTGCGGGAATGTCAAGGCCGTCGATCAATCATACCCGAACGCGGCCAATCTCGTCGTCATGGACAGAAGCATGACGGTAGGCGGAGACAGCGGCGGGCCATGGTACAAGTACAACACCGCATGGGGGATTCATCACGGCCTCTGCGAGATAGGGGTCGAGTTCAACTCCTGCTTCACTCCGGTGACGTCCATCGCCTCAGCTCTCAACGCAACCGGGCAGTCCTGGGGAGTGTGGACGGCACCTCCGGGAACCTGAGAATATGGCGACTGTGCGCGTTCGGAGCCTCGATCCCGCTCCGCGCGCACAGTCCTACATTTAGGAGCTAGATGAAGAAGCGCATCAAAGTGGCCACGAGCAATGCGCTGATCATTATCGCGATGGCTGGTTGTGGTGCTGGCGACAGCGGATCGAATCCTGATCGGGTGACTATCGAGGGTTCCGATCCGTTGATTTTGGTTCATCACCACACCAGGTCTGGGATGCAAGCACTTTTGACAGGCAAACTGGTCTACAAGCCAACGAGCAAGTGCCTTGTCATCGAGCACATTGCTGGGGCGCCCTCAAGCCCCGCAGTCGTTCCGGTCTGGCCGCAGGGCACAAAACCTCTTATCAAAAGCGGTAAGAGAGGTGCTCAGCTGCCGGGCAACGGGCCGATCCTTCTTGAGGACGCAGAGGTGAAAATCGCCGGAGGTTACGTTGATTGGAAAGCATCAACGCCTCCCGGTCTGGAGCTGCCGAATAATTGCATTGCCGATGTCGCCGGCTCTGCCATATTCGAAGTGAATCCGTTTACGCCGGTCGGCGGCTAGACCGTGTCTCAGAGATCACACGTGTCGAGTGTGTTCATCAAGACCACCGCCCGCGACGCCTACGGCTTCCGCAGCCCCGAAAACCAAGGGCCACGGACCCGCTGCTCCACCACCCGACGCGGACGGGGACACCTCAACCCCGCCTGAATTCGGCGAGTCCGTAAAGCCACTGCGCGCCGACGTTGTGCCGCACCGCCTCGGTGACCGCGGCAACGCCGGCCGAGCGCCGTAAGGCGCCACGTTGCCGTTCATGACGCGGCACCGTCAGGACGTCGTGTCCTTCATCCGGAAGGCAGCCAGTTCCTTGGCGGCCTCGTTCAAATCCTTGGCCGTGTCGATGGCTCGCCAGTACACCCCCTGCGGCAACTCGTACCCCGCCAGGCGGCGCTGGCGTGCGAGGCGGGGGAACGTGCTTCGCTCGTGGTCGCCGAGATCCGGGAGCATCGAGGTGAACGAGGCGGAGAAGACGTAGACACCGGCATTGACCGGATAAGGCGACGGCGGAGCCTCGACGAAGTCCAGGACGTTGCCGAAACGGTCGATGTCGACGGTCCCCCAAGGGAGTCGAGGGCGAGCCAGGGCGAGGGTGGCATGGGCGTCACGCTCATGGTGGAAGTCCGCCATGGCGCGCAGACTGAAGCGGGTCCAAATGTCGCCGTTGGTGGCGTACCAGGGCTCGCTTGGGCGGGGCAGTGAGGCGGCGGCGAACTTCAGCCCGCCACCACGTCCGAGCGCTTCGGCCTCGACCACCGGGATCACGTTGAGTGGCAGGTGTGCCGTGCTCAGCCAGTCGAGCACCACCTCGGAGAGGTAGCCGCAGGAGATGACGGCGTCGGTGACTCCCTCCGCCGCCAGCCATTCCAACTGGTGGCCGATGATGGGAAGGCCGGTGCCTGGGATCTCGACCATCGGCTTGGGCCGGGTGTCGGTGTAGGGGCGCAGGCGTGACCCCTGACCACCGGCGAGGATTACGGCCTGGGTCACCGGCCGCGACACCAGCGGCGACTCACCAGCGGACGGAATGAGATCGTCGAAAGTCATGTCCGCAATCTAGACGCGGACGAGTCCGGCACCGAATCGGCGGCCTCCTGCCGTAGGCGCTGATCGCCTCGCCGAGCGCCGTGGGATGGCCGTCGCGTTGCAGCATCCGCACCAGGTCGTACGGGCTGACGTCGCTGGCGGTAGATAGAGCGGTACCGGGTGGGCCGGTCGACGTAGGGGCTGCTCGTGATCACGTCCCGGACCGTGCGCACTGTCGCCGCCGGGGTGCAGCCGCTACCCGCTTCTGAAGCCGCCGAGCTGTCCGAGGCGCTCCCCCGGCCGCCGTCACGTGTGGCTCCAGGCCTTGCGGACTTGTCAAAGGCCGGCGAGGAAGTCGAGAGCGATCGTCCAGGCGTGCTCGGCGGCCTCGGCGTTGTAGTCGGGCAGGTCGGGGTCGGTGAACAGGTGACCCACCCCCGGGTAGCGGAAGACCTCCACGTCGGCCCGAGCCGCGCGCATCCGGATGTACCAGGCGTTCAGCCAGTCGACGGGCTCGTAGGTGTCGGGGTCGGCGACGTGGAGCTGGACAGGCAGGTCGTCGGCCGAGACGCCGTCGGCCATGTCGGAGGTGCCGTGCATCAGCAGCAGCCCGCGTGACCGCTCGTCGGCCAGGGCGAGGTTTTGCGCGAGCGCCGCGCCCAGCGAGAAGCCCGCGTACACCAGGCCGCCGTCGGCGGACAGCGGAGCGGCCGCGGCCACCGCCCGCTTCAGCAGCTCGTCCCGGCCGATCTCCTCCTTGATCGCGATGCCCTCCTCGGGCGTGTCCACGACCCGGCCGCCGTACAGGTCGGGGACGTGCACGTCGTGGCCGACCGCCCGCAACCTGTCGGCGGCCTGGTGAACGGCGGGCCGCAGGCCGTACATCGAATGCAAGAGGAGAATCCGTGCCATGCGCGCAGCTTAGCCAGCGCCGGGCAGCCGGCTGTGCCTGGGACACAGTGAGCTGATCGACCTTCCCGTCGACCTGCCAAAAGCGCCGCCGCTCCGAGCGACCGCAGGCCCTTCTCCGGCGCCGAGGAGGCGATCGCGTAGCGGCCCAGGCAGTTGAGGTGGGCGTGGCCCAGCGGGCTGAGCCGGGCCACATCGTTGCCGTGGCAGAGGCCCGTTCGGCGATGCAGTTCGCGAACCGCGAGTCGCCATCCCGGTCCGCCGGCCCGGAGACCTGAGCCACGGTGAGCGTCGGACCGTACGGCACCATGCGGGAAAGCGATCGGGCGGTTGGAAGAAGTTCAGGTGAGTGTCGCCGACCCCGAGAGGTGCCCACATGACGGAGACCCACACGTGACGCCTGGACCCGGCGCGGTCGAGGACGTCATAGATGCCCAGCTTGCCGCCCAGGCCGGTCGTGATCCCGCCGTTTTCTCGGCCGTCTACGACCGGCACTTCCGAGACATCTACCGGTACATCGCCGGACGGCTGGATGTACAGGCCGCTGACGACCTGGCCGCAGAGACCTTCCTCATCGCTCTCCGTAGAAGAGAGAAGTTCGACCCCAAGCGTGGCGGCCTGCGGCCCTGGCTGTTCGGGATCGCCACCAACCTCGTGGCGCGGCACCGCAGTAAGGAGGCCCGCCACTACCGAGCCCTGGCCCGCGCGGGGGCGGAACCGGATGCCGACAGCCACGAGACCCGGGTGGTCAGCGCGGTCAGCGCCCAACGACTGCAGCCTCAGCTGGCGAAGGCGCTGATGAAGCTGACCCGAGGCGAGCGGGACGTGCTGCTGCTGATGGCGCTCGGCCAGCTCAGCCACGAGGAGATCGCACAGAGCCTGCGGATCTCATACGGCACCGTCGGCTCCCGGCTCAGCCGTGCCCGAAAGAAGCTCCGCGCCGAACTGAAGGACATCGAACCATGAACGAACTGGAGATGGTCAGCAAGATGCTGCACAAGGCCGATCCCTCCGACACCGTCGTACGCGAAGGGCGGCGTCGGCTCCAAAACGCCCAGGCACGGCCGAGGCGCAGAGGCTTCGTTTGGCTGACCGGAGGTATGGGTCTGATGGCGGCCGCGGCGGCGGCGGTGGCCGTGGTGGTCACCACCAGCGGAACGCCTGCGGCAGTGACCACCGGATCGCCGGACGGAACGCCGCACAGCGCGTCGGCGGTGCCGGCGCAGCTGTCCAGCACTCAGATCCTGCTCGCGGCCGCCTCCACCGCGCAGAACAGGCCCGGCTCAGGGACCTACTGGCATGTCAAGGCCGACCACAGCGTGCGCGCCGGAAAGAAGACACTTCCCACCAAGTCCTCCGAAAGCTGGGTCAGGCGCGACGGGCAGGCATGGGTGCCCTCCGACGAGGGCGACACCGTCTACGAGGCCAAGGGCCCCAAGACGTTCTTCTTGGCCGACAACCGCGTCAGCTTCTCCCAGATCGAGCAGTTGCCGACCGATCCGGAGGCGCTGAAGGCGTGGATCGCCGACAAGGTCGACAACGGCGATGGTGACGCGGATCCCGCCGCACGCGAGTGGTTCGTGGCCAATTCCCTGGTCAGTCTGCTGGGCGACTTGCCGGCTTCACCGGAGGTCCGTGCCGCGGCCTTCCGTGCGCTGGCCACGATTCCCATCGTGAAGAGCATCGGCACCATGAAGGACGGCCTGGGTCGCGCCGGCGACGGCCTGCAGATCTCCGACCTTGGCGTGGACCTGAAGGTCATCATCGACCCCGCGACCTCGCTCGTCCTCGGCTCCAGCTACCGCAGCGGCAAGGACGGCAAGATCTACAAGGAGGGGACGACCACGGTCCGAGTCTCGGAGTGGACCGACACGCTGCCTCCCGTGGTCCCCGAACCAGAGCGAACCGGCCCCGCCCGCGGCTGAAACACCGACCCGCCCGGCTGTTCTCCAGCGAGCGCGCGTTGGCGGCACATCATCGCCCACTAGGTAGTGACATTTCCCCGATGATCGGAGAGCTGAGTGCAAAGAACGACAAGGTGGGCCGGTGTCGCCGTGCTCGCCGCGGCCATGATCGCCCAGCCGGCAGTCCTGCCACAAGCGGTTGCGGAGCCGGCCGCACCGCCACAGGCGGTCGCTGGGGCCGGCGACCAGATGGTGACCGGCGCGCGGACGGTCACGCTGGTCACCGGCGACAAGGTGACGGTGACCGGCCCGACGAGCGCGGCGGTCGAGCCGGGCGAGGGCAGGGAGAAGGTCACCTTCCTCACCGACGAAGCGCAGGGGCGGCTGCGCGTCTTACCCGGCGACGCCGCGCCGCTGGTCGCCGCCGGGCGGCTGGACCCCCGGCTGTTCGACGTGACCGGGCTGCTGGAGCTCGGATACGACGACAGCCGCAAGGAGCTCCCCTTGCTCGTGACCGGGGCCTCCGCTCCCGCGCCGGCCGTCCGCGCGATGACCGGGTTCAGGTCGCTGAACGCGGTGCGGGGCTTCGCCGTACGGCAGCGCAGGAGCGACGCCGCGCGGACGTGGCGGGCGCTCGCGGGCGGCACGGGCAAGGTCTGGCTCGACGGGCGCCGGCGCATCTCGCTCGACGTGAGCGTCAAGCAGGTCGGCGCGCCGCAGGCGTGGGAGCGCGGGCACACCGGCTCCGGCGTCAAGGTGGCTGTGCTCGACACCGGGATCGACGCGACCCATCCCGACCTCGCCGGCCGGGTCACGGCACGGGCCGATTTCACCGAGGTCCAGGACGAACGCGACCTGATCGGGCACGGCACGCATGTGGCCTCCACGATCGCGGGCAGCGGCGCCGCCTCAGGCGGCGCGTACCGTGGCGTCGCGCCCGGCGTGACGCTCCTTGACGGCAAGGTGTGCGAGTCGCAGTGGTGCTCGGACTCGGCCATCCTGGCGGGCATGCAGTGGGCGGCCGAGCAGGGCGCGAGAGTCGTCAACCTGAGCCTCGGGGGCCCCGACACCCCCGGACTCGACCCGCTGGAGGAGGCCGTGCAGACGCTCACCGAGCGCTACGGCACCCTGTTCGTGGCGGCGGCCGGCAACTTCGGCCGCGATCGCACGCTCATCTCGCCCGCCACCGCCGACGCGGCGCTGGCGGTCGGCGCGGTCAGCAAGTCCGGCGAGCAGGCCGAATTCTCCAGCCGCGGGCCGCGCGCCGGTGATGGCGGCCTCAAGCCGGACATCACCGCACCCGGCGTGGACATCACCGCGGCCCGCGGCAAGGACAGCCCCGGCGACGGCTCCTACGTCGCCATGTCGGGCACCTCCATGGCCGCCCCGCACGTCACGGGCGTCGCCGCGCTGCTGGCGGGGGCGCACCCCGACTGGAAGGGCGACCTGCTCAAGGCGGCCCTCATGGGCACCGCCCGGCCGCTGCCGGGCATCGGGGTCTTCGCGCAGGGCGCGGGGCTCGTCGACGCCGACCGCGGCACGAGCCAGGCCGTCACCGCCGAGCCGCCCGGTCTCGGCTTCGGGCGCCAGGCGTGGCCGCACGACGACGACCAGCCGGCCAGCAAGCAGATCGTCTACCGCAACCACCAGCGGCAGCCGGTGACCCTCCGCCTGGAGGTGCGCGGCGACAAGTCCTTCAGCGTCTCGCCGGCCACGCTGACCGTCCCCGCGGGCGGGCAGGCCGAGGCCGTCGTCATCTCCGACACCCGCGCCGGCGGCCCCGACGGCCTCCTCAGCGGGCACGTCGTCGCCTCCGGCGACGGTGGCCTGACCGTCAGCACGCCGGTCGGGGTCGACAAGGAGATCGAGAGCTACGACCTCACGCTCAAGTTCACCGGCAGGAACGGCCGGCCGGCCACTCAGAGCTTCACGACGCTGTACCCGCTGGACACCGACCAGGTGCCGATCGATCTGGAAGCGCCCGAGGGACCGGTCACCCTGCGACTGCCCAAGGGCAGATGGCAGATCAGGACCACCATCCGCGACGATCAGAGCAGGACGCTCCTCGTCCACCCGGGACTCGACCTGGACCGGTCGCAGGCCGTGGAGGCCGACGCGCGGCTGGGCCGGCCGATCTCGCTGACGCTTCCCCGCGCGGACGCCGTCTCGCTGCAGACCGAGATCGTCTACCAGTATCAGCTGGCCGACGGGGCATCGCGTAGCTGGGGCTGGCTCGGCGGCTCCTACGACGGCACGTTCACCGCACAGCTCGGCCCCGCCCGCGCCTATCCGGGCGTGCGCACCAAGGTCGCCGGGCGATGGGCCGCCGCCCGGATCGGCAGCCCGTACGCCTACCACCTGGCCTGGTTCCACCCCGGAGGCATGGTCAACGGATTCGAGCGGCGCGTGGTCCAGCGCGACCTGGCGGCCATCCACACCGACTACGCCCGCCACCTGCCCGACGCGGAGGCCCGCGCGTACAGCCGCGCCTGGCCGCGCGACGGCGCCGTCTTCGCCTTCCTGATGCCGACCATCTTCAGCACGCCGTTCAAACAGGTCGAGTACGTCAACACCGACGACGGCATCCGCTGGCAGCGCTTCCTGTTCGAGTACGGCTCCGACGGCCGGCTCAACCGATTCGACTCGCCCTTCGCGGTCTACCGGTCCGGGAAGACGTACACGGAGCTGTGGAACCGCGGCGTCTTCTCACCCGCCCTGCCCTGGACCGGCGCAGAGCACCTCGACGGCGTCAGCCGCACCGGCGACGTCATCTCGACCGACCTGCTCATGTACGGCGACGGCAGAGGGTCACTCGGCAGCTCCACCCGGTCCACGCAGCGCACCGCCCTCTACCGTGACGGCACCCTCGTCGGCGAACAGCCGGAGACCAGGACGAACTTCACCGTGCCCGCGCGGGAAGCCGCCTACCGCCTCGTCGTCGAGAGCGAGCGCGGAACACCCGCGACGCTGTCCACCCGTGTGTCCGGCGTGTGGACGTTCCGGTCCGGGCACGTGGCCGACGACACACCGACGCGGCTGCCCGTGTCGGTCGTGCGCTTCAGTCCCGCCCTCGACGCCGAGAACTCCGCCCCGTCCGGGCGGCGCTTCACGGTGCCGGTGATCGTTCAGCCGCTGGAGGCGAGCACCGCACGTCCCGTGCGGCGGCTGTCGGTGGAGGTCTCCTACGACGACGGCGCCACCTGGACCAAGGCCGCGATCCACGGGGCAGCGGCCATCCTGCGCCACCCGGCCGGCGACGGGTTCGTGTCGCTGCGCGCACGCGCGGTGGACCAGGCGGGCAGCACGGCAGAGCAGACGATCATACGAGCCTACCGGATCCGGCCGTCGTGACCCGGTAACCATCACCCGTTGGAGTGGCCGGCGCCCAGGGCGCCGTCGCCCAGGCCCGAAAGCGTGCATCCGGCCCTCGAAGGTGATCCATCCTTGATCGTGCAAGGCAGCTCCGCCAAGGCGGAGCCGTATCGTGAGCCAAGGGAGTTTCATGGTCAACCGATATCGGACCTTATGGGCGGTCGTGGCGAGCGCCGCCACGCTGGCAACCGCCGCGGTCGCACCGGCGCAGGCGTCCGCCGTCGCCCCCGTCAGCGTGACGTTCGCCGCGGCGGAGGACGTGTTCGTCAGCCAGGCCGAGCCGGCCAAGAGCTTCGCGACGGCGACCTGGATGAGCGTCTGCGGCACCGCGTGCGGCAGCGCCACCGCCGGGCAGCGCGCCGCCCTGACCCGCTTCAAGGTCACCGGCATCCCGCAGGACGCCGAGGACGTCAAGGTCACGCTGGACGTGGTCTCGGCCAGAACGACGGACACCACCGTCGCCGTCCGCCCGGTCACGGGCGCCTGGACCGAGGCCGCCACCACCTGGAACACCCGTCCGGCACTGAGCGCGCCGGCCATCGACTCGCACACCGGCTTCACCAGTGGCGCCACGGCCAAGCTGGACGTCTCTTCGGCGGTCAAGGGGGATGGCACGTACGCGTTCGCCCTCACCGGGACCGACGCCACCACGACCGTCCTGATGTCCTCACGCGAGACCGGGAACCGGGGACCGAAACTCACGGTCACCTACACCGGGGACACCGGGGGTACCGGGGACGAGCAGACCGACGGGCCGCTGCCCTTCACCCTGCCGGGCACGGCGGCGCTGCGGGCCTCGGCCAAGAAGGTGTTCGCGCACTACTTCTCCCCCTATCCGATCTCCCTCGACAACCAGGCTCCCGCCGGGGACTACTTCGCCAGGAACTACCTCAAGCCGGACGGCGAGAGCGGCAAGCACGCCGCCTACGGCGGGCTGCTGCGCGACCGGCCGCTGGGACGCGACCCGATCACGGGCGACTACGCGCTGGCCGACCTCAAGACCGAGGTGAGGCAGGCCATCGCCGCGGGCCTGGACGGCTTCACCGTCGACATCCTCTCCGTGACCAGCGCGCAGTGGACGCGGGCGCAGAACCTCGTCAAGGCCGCCGAGGCCGTGGACCCCGGCTTCAAGATCGTGCTCATGCCGGACATGAACGGTCTGGCCTCGGTGGACAGCGCCGCCTTCGCCACCGCCATGGCCAAGCTCGCCGCGTCGAAGTCCGTCTACCGGCTCGCCGACGGCCGCCTCGTCGTCGCGCCCTTCAAGGCCGAAGGCCGCACCGCCGCCTGGTGGTCGGACTGGATGAAGACCATGGAGACGCAGCACGACATCAAGGTCGCCCTGGTGCCCACGTTCGTCGACTTCAACAGGCACCGCGACGCCTTCGCCTCCATCAGCTACGGCTTCTCGAACTGGGGCAGCCGCAGCCCCGCGGCCAACGCCGGCCTGAAGACGAACATCGACCGCGCCCACGGCATGGGCAAGATCTGGATGCAGCCGGTGTCCGTCCAGGACGAGCGTCCCAACCAGAGCGTGTTCGACGAGGCGGGCAACACCGAGAACCTGCGGGCCACCTGGAAGGGGGCCATCGACGGCAAGGCGGAGTGGGTGCAGCTCACCACCTGGAACGACTACTCGGAGAACACCCAGTTCGCCCCCTCCAGGAACGCCGGCTGGACCTATCTGGACATCAACGCCTATTACCTGACCTGCTACAAGCTCGGCTGCCCGAGGATCACCAACGACACGGCGTACCTGACCCACCGGATCCAGCCGGTCGCGGCCGCGACGGAGTACGCGCAGACCAAGCTCATGAAGCTGCGCGCCGGCAGCACCGCGGCCCGCGACACCGTCGAGGTGCTCACCATGCTGACCGCGGCGGGCAAGGTGTCCGTCACGGTCGGCGGCACGACGCACACCTACGACGCGCCCGCCGGGGTGTTCGCCAAGACGTTCCCGCTGAAGGCGGGCACCGCTTCGGCCTCGGTCACCAGGAGCTCGGCCGTGGTGGCGAAGGTGGTCTCGCCGTACGCGATCAGCGCGACGCCGTACGTGCAGGACCTGCACTACCGCGCGGCCTCCAGCGAACGCTGACGCGGCGCGCCGGATCCCCGGGGCCGGGCGCCACGGGGATCCGGCGGGTAGGCGGCACGGTCGGGGACGCGCTGGACCTCGCCCGTCTCCGCCGTTCCTCAACCCGGGATCATGGCCAAGGCGTCGATCTCGATGCGAGCCCCGGGATGCACCAGGCCGCCGACCCGTACGAGCGAACTGGCCGGCGGGTGTTCCCGCGAGATGTACTCATCGCGTACCAGCCGGAACGCCTCCAGGTCCGCCAGATCGGTGAGGTAGATGGTGAGCTTGACGATGTCCCGGACTCCGGCGCCGACGGCCGTGAGGGCCGTGGAAAGGTTCTCGAACACCTGCCTGGTCTGTTCCCGCGGATCATCCTGTCCGACGAGTTCCCCGGATGCGTCGAGCGGGAGCTGACCCGATACGGCGGCCATCCTTCCGCCGAACGCAACCACGTGGCTGTATCCGTTGACCGGAGGCAGTCCTGCCGGCCGGAGATGGTGCTGAGGCATTGCGCGGTGCTCCTATCGATTCACAGAGCGGGGCAGGCGGACGGCTACGACGGCGCTGACGACGAGGACGGCGGCGAAGGTCAGGATGCTGAGCGCCGCGGTGCCCGTCAGGTCACGCAGCCACCCGACGGCGTACGTCGCGAGGAGCCCTCCGACGTTGCCGATGGAGGAGACGAGCGCGAAACCGGCCGCGGCCGATGGGCCGCTGAGGAACGTCCCTGGCAGGCACCAGAACACGGGATAGTGGGCGACCAGACACATGTTGGCGACGGTGAACGTGATGATCACAAGGGTGAGGTGCCCTGTGGCCAGGGTCGTCGACGCGAGTGCGGCGGCGCAGACCAGCAAGGGGACGGCGATGTGCCGGCGGCGTTCGCGGTGTCGGTCGGAATGCCAGGCGTTGGCGAGCAGCGCGAGGGCGCCGAAGAGATGGGGGACGCCGGCGAGGAGTCCCACGGTCCGCGGGTCGTGTACTCCCGCGTCCGCGATGAACGTCGGGAGCCAGAAACTCAGGCAGTAGGTGGTCATGAGTGAGGCGAAGCACATGAACCCGAGCAGCCATACGCGGCCGGACCTGAGTGCCTGTACGAAGCTCGCCGCACCATGGCCGCCGGCAGGTGCGTCCCGCGTGAGTGCCGAGGTGAGGTCGGAACGCTCGTCGTCGGTCAGCCACGGCGCCGTGGCCGGGGCGTCGGGCAGCCTGGCGAGGTAGACGATCCCCAGGGCCACGGGCAGCGCCCCCTCGACGATGAACAACCACTGCCACCCGGACAGGCCGGCGGTGTGGTGGAAGGCGGACATGATCCACCCCCCGAACGGGTTGCCGATCATGGAGGCGATCGGCAGCCCGAGGATGAAGTAGCTGAGGATCCGGCCGCGCAGGGCTGTGGGGAACCACAAGGTGAGGTAGTACAGGACGCCGGGGAAGAACCCGGCTTCGGCCGCGCCGATGAGGAAGCGGATCAGGTGGAAGTGCCACTCCTCGGTGACGAACGTCATCGCAGCGGTGAGGACTCCCCAGGTGATCATGATGCGGGCCAGCCACATCCGGGCGCCGACCCTGGTGACGATCTGGTTGCTCGGCACCTCGAGCGCGATGTAGCTCACGAAGAAGAGCCCGGCTCCCAGGCCGTACGCGGCGTCGCTGAGATGCAGGTCGCTCTGCAGCTGCAGCTTGGCGAGCCCGACGTTGACGCGGTCGAGGTAGGCGAGCAGGTATCCGAGTGCCAGCAACGGAACAAGCCGGACGAGTGCCTTGCGAGCGGTGGGGCCGATGGCGGCGACGGGACGCGGGGTGGCCGCCTGTGAGGGGGTGCTCATCGGAGGGTTGCCGATGGCTCGTCGGGAACGACCGTCCGGCAGTCCATCTCGAATTCCAGCCCTTTGACGGGTGGCGTCGCCTGCCACCACGCGGTGCGGGTCGTCTGCCCGCACCGTCGCGTGACCGCGCCATCGAGCGAGCCGATCCCGTGGAAGCGGGTGTAGACGTTGACGTCCGCGCACGCGGACCAGCCCTGGCCGAGCGCCGACAGACGCCGCTCCATCTCGTCGAGCACCCACGTGGCCTTGGCGGCCAGGCCGTTCTCGCTGACGTCGCCGGACGCCACGGCATGGCCCGCGTACGAGTCCCGCCCCTCGGGAGCCTCGGCGCTGCCGGCGACGACGAACGTGGGCGGCACCGGGCCGGTCGCGCGCCGGGCGTAGGTGAAGGCGTGGATCACAGGTTCGGCGGAAGTGCCGCCGAGGGGGCACACGTTCGTCCGCGCGACGGGGTTGGCGTCGTCGAGGAGGATGCGGAGCCGTTCGAGCTCGGCTCGGTACCTGCGGTTGAGATCGCCGAACTCGTCCTCCGTCATCGCGGTGGGTGAGCGGAGCTCGATGGCGCAGAGCGCGGTGCCCGGCAGGTTCCGACGGGCGAGCAGCTCCTCGATCGCGCGGAAGCCGTCAGCCAGCGGGAGCCCGGGTGACATCACATGCCGTCGAAGCTCGTGACCGTCATCTGCGACGACACCGGCCGAGTACTGGGCGACCGCGGGCAGGTACGAATAGCCGCGGCCGGAGGGGGTCTTGGAAAGCATTGACACAGGTCTTCCTCGTGAGCGGTGGTTTCAGGGTGCCCTGTCCGGCGGCGTTCGCGCCAATAGAATGTTTCGCATGATGCGTTGCCTTGATGTGAACACCTCGTGAGGTGGGCCAGTCCGTCTGTGCGCTACTTCGTCGAGGTCGCGGCCCAGGGTTCCATTCGCGCCGCGGCGGAAAGCCTGCTGGTGGCGCCATCGGCGGTCAGCCGTCAGGTCCGGCTGCTGGAGAAGGACCTGGGGGTGCGCCTGTTCGACCGGGTCGCCTCGGGGATGCGCCTGACCGAGGCCGGCACCATCGCGCTGGAGCACTTCGTCGCCTCCGCCGACCGTGACGAGGCGCTGCGTGAACGGCTGCGGGGAGGGACCGCCGCCGTCCCCACCCTGCGGGTGGGGCTGCTCGAGGGTCTCGTGGGCCTGGCCTCGGCACTGACCGCACGACTGGACCGCCGATCTCCCGGCACCCGCCTGGACCTGCTCATGCTGCCCTCGCAACAGGTGATCGAGCACGTTGCCGGCGGTGAGCTGGACGTCGGCTTCTCGTCAGGGCGTCATGTGGGCAAGCACGTCCAGGTCGTTGCCACCACCGCGTTGCCGGTGCACCTGATGGTGGGACCCGACCACGCGCTCGCCGGACGCGAGTCCGTGACGATGGCCGACCTGGCCGGGCTGCCCGTGGTGCTGCCCGACGCGACGTTCGGCATCCGGAACGAGGTCGACCGGGCCTGCCACGAGCACCATGTCGCCGTGGACCTGGTCGGTGAGACCAACACGCTGACCCTCGCGCTCGAACTCGCGGTGGCGCGGGGAGCGGCGACGCTGCTGACCCTGCCGGCGTTGCCCCGTGACGCGGATCGGCGCGGCATCACGGCGATCCCGATCAAGGACAAGCGCCTGGCTTCGGTGCCCCTCTCCGTGGTCGTGGCCCACGATCCCCAGCGGGCGGCGGCCGACCGGCTGGGCGCCGAGCTCGGCAAGGACCTGCTGCTCAGCCCCAATGTCAGAGCCTGGACGTGACCCGAAGGCGCTGTCCCCCGCCCTGGACGGCCCGCTCGACGAGACTTTCGCTCCGATGTCGCCATCCAGATCCCGTATGACGTCGGCACCCGCATCAGCGAGATCGCCAGCGGGGCGCGCCACGTCGCCGCCGTGTGGGCATGGCGCAGGCGTCGCCCCCGGTCAGGGGTGCGAGACAGGTGTCTCGGAGGTGCTCTCCGCGCTGCTGGTGCTGCTGGCCACCCGGACCGCGGGGGACGTCTGCAGGCGCGCTCGTCTTTCCCGTCCTCGTCTGCGTGCCACTGTTCGGGCTGGTCGTGCTCCTGGTGGACGGGCTGCGGGCTGTGCCCGACCCGGCCGCTCGCACCCTGCGCGACTGCCTCGCCGGCAACTCTCCTCCGGCGAGGTCAACCACAGCCCGGCCAGGGCGATCTCCTCCGGTATGGCGGCCTGGCCACGCCGGGTGGGAGCCGAAACCCGGCTGCCAATTGTCAGGCGCCGATGATGCCGGGGAGGCGGGTCTGGAAGTCGAGGACGCCCACCCAGGTGGGGCGGAGGGCGATGCGGGCCATCTTCGTTGCGGGGTGATCGGCCTGGGCGACGTAGCCGGCGCCGCCTTCCGCTCCGAGGAAACGGCGTGCCGCCTGGGCCTGCTCGGGCACCATGCCGTCGACTTCGGTGATGGTGACACGGCCGCGCAGCAGGAGCACGTCCGGCGGCTGGGGCTCGGTGTCGATGGTGACGGCGACGTCGGGGTTGGCGCGCAGGGCATGGAGCCGCCGCGCCGGGCGGGTGATCCCCATCGGGGGGCAGTTGACGTACGTCGCCATGACGAGCTCCTCGCCTGTCCAGACGTACCAGGTCGATATCACCCGAGGTGTCCCGTCGGTCGCCACGTACGCCAGTCGTGCGGGAATCGTCGAGTGCAGCAGGCGCTGCGCGATGTCGGTCTTCAGCAACCGCACGTCACCCTGCGGGAAGTCCGCCATGGTCATGTCCTTTCCCTTCATCCCAAGGTGTTGACCGCGGACCCACCCGAAACTCATCGGTCCGGTTGAGGTGACGCGTCATCGGCCAGTTCCTGGCGCTCACAGCCGAGCTCGCCCGCCGCGCCGCCTCCCCCTCATGCCGGTGTGGCGGGCGCGCCCAGGACTTCGCGCAGTGCGGTGATGGACGGCGTGAAGAAGTAGCCGCCCCCGGCGGGAATGACGAAGTCGCGTGCTGCGGCCAGGGTGGTGCCGCCCGCGGTGGGGACGGCACATTGGCGGAGCCGGTGCTCACCGGGCTGCCCGTTCTGGCCGACGAGCATGTCGTGGCCCCCGGGGCTGCGGGGGTTGGCGGAGTCGCCCATCCACTGGCGGTTGAGGAACTCGAACTGGTCGACGATCGAGCTCTGGTACGACAGGAACAGCAGCCCGCGGTCGGCAGCCGGGTCCTGGTCGTAGAGCGGCCCGTAGGGAAGTCCGCGGCGCAGGATCCGGCGGGTGAAGGACGCCATTCGGCCGCCCGCGTCGTTGGCGGCGGTACGCGAATTGACCTTGCGGATGTGCGCGAACTGCGGGCAGGTCAGGCCGATCGGATCGGCGTCGGCGTCCGGGTGGTCGCGGTCGGTGGTCTCGCCGTCGGTGAGGACGAGGGTGCGGGCGTCGGAGCCGAACTCGAAGTAGTCGTTGCGCATCCGGTCCACGCCGAGCTCAGGGATGTCCTCGCCGGGAGTGCGGGCGACCGGCGCGCCGCTGGGCCAGCGGCCCACGACATCGGCGCCGATCTTCTCGGGGGTGACCTCCCAGGGAAGCAGCCGGCGTGCGGATTCCTCCAGGAACGCGCGGAAGGCGGCCACGTCCTGCCACAACCGGCGGAAAGCGACATAGGACCCGTTGCGGCTCCAGTGGGGGCCGGGCAGCCGTTCGGCGCCGCGCAACAGCGGGTCGCTGCCCTGGCCGGGGTAGCCGAACACGAACTCCCCCGGCCACACCAGGTACTGGCCGGGGAGTCCGTACAGCCAGCACTCAGGCCGCTGACCGGCCATGTCCGCCACGTACCGGGGCGTGAGGAAGTCCCCGTCCGGGCCGTATCGGCCGCGCACACCGGGCTGCGACACCCCGTCCTGGAAGCCGAAATGCTCCGAACCGACGGCGTCGAGCTTGTGCCCCAGCTCCTCGTAGACCACGCCGAAACCGTGGCCGGCCAGTTCCCGCCGTAGCTCGTCGAGGTAGCCGCCCAGATCGCCTTCGTCATCGGCGCCGATGACCAGCAGGATGTCCGGGTCGCACACCGCCCACTTGCTGTGGTGGCCCTGCTCGGCGGGGTCGGCCGGGTCGCCCAGGGCCGTCGATCGCGCGGCCATGCCCAGCTGGAACGCGGGGTCGGTGAACGCCCCGACGCTGTCACGCTGGTCGTCCGTCAGCAGTGCCTGCAATGCGGGCCGGCTGAACGCGACGCTGAGCCACACATCGCGCACCTCGCCCAGGACGTCCCTGAGGCCCAGGGCGCCGGGCTCGGCCTGGCCGCTCAGGGCGGACAATTTCGCCTCAGCGCGTTGGTGTTCGAGTGCCCGCACCTGCCTTCTGGTACTCATCACGGTGGTCAGGGTGGTGACCTTCGAGGCGATGTCGTGACACCACCGCCTCATCCGAGCAAGATCGTCGCGATCGAGGCTCAGAGCGAGCACTGCCATGTGGGGCTTGAGGAATCCGGGGACGATGTTGCCCTGGATCTCGTCACCGTCCAGCGGGGGCTCCTCTTCCGGAGTGGTCATGGTGATCCCTCTTCTAGGCTCGGTGTCGCAGGCGCGGCGCGGTGTCGGCGACGAGACGGGCTTCCGGTGCGGCGTTCTCAGCGCCGGGATAGTCGAAGGCCGGCCGCATCCCGTCCGGGCACGCGGCGTCGCGGCTCACCAGACGCAGGAACATCGGGTTCTCCTGTCCTTGGCAGCAGCGGCCGACGCAACCCACGGGCGTGTTGTGAAACGACCCGGGACCGGCGGCCACGCCCGTGAGCGCGACGGTGATGCGCCCGGCGAGTTGGGCGCCGTACTCGATGGGAACGCCGGCGATCCGCAGGTCGCTGACGGTGAGCGGCTCGCCGGAGGCGGGCTGCTCCGAGGGCGGCACCTCGAACACCGCCCGTGCGATCAACTGCTCGGTCAGCGAGCCCCGTTCGACCCGGAAGTACTCAGGCGTGATCGGCCTGCCATGCGGTGTCCCGTCGGGGCGGGTGATCCCGGCCAGGTCGATGTGATGGATGTACAGCCCGACCGGGTTGCGCAGGGTGATCCAGCAGCCCATCCGGGCCAGGGAATTGACGCTGGCGCCGATCGTCGGATCGCTGTTGCGCATCGGTCCGCCGTAGCGTGCGCAGCACACGAGCTCATCAGGGTTCTCGACCGGCCGGTCGCCCCGCCGGCGCAGGACCGTGGCGTCGGCCCCGAGAGCGATCTCGGCGACCAGCGTGTTGTCCGGCTGGCACAGATGCATCACACCGTGGGTGGTGTTCCATTTGTTCCACGGGTTGTACGCACCGGCCGGGATCACCACCCGCTTGGTGGTCTCGTCGATCAGATCCTGCTGCGCCTGAAGGTCCTTCAGTTGGACGTTCTTGTCCACGTATGTGCGGTACAGCTCCAGCATCAGTGCGCGGTCACCCCGGAAGGAGTACTTGGCCGTGGAGTCCTCGTTCGCCCCTGGCAGCGTGTCGCCGTGGAGGGCCTGCCAGTACTCGGGGGGCTCGGAGGTGAAAACGATCTTCGCGATCTTGCCCGAGCTGTTCCTGATCACCCGCCATTCGCAGTATTCGTCGTGCGGCCGATAGAACGTCTCCTCCCAAACTTTTCCCGTGAAGTAGCCGCCCGCGCCGTCTGCCCGTTCAGTCAGCGGGAACATCCGGTCGGCCAGCTCCACCGCCTTGGCCTGCCCGAACCGGCGCACCAGCGTGTTCGGCAACGCGTTCCACACGATCGTCTGGGCCATCTCCGGCCCCGGCGGGCTCGTGGTCAGCCAGTTGTAGTACTGGCACTTGTCCCCTGGATGCAGATTGTGGGCTTCCTGATAGGCGATGCACTCGTCGAACCAGCCGGAGACCGCATGGCTCCACTGCTGCGACTGCCCCTCAATGTGCTTGAAGTCGGGCAACCTGCCCGGCGGGTCGTACCGCCGCCCCGCACCAGGGTCCCCGGACATCGGCACCCGCTCCTTCTCCGTCAGCGACGCATGCAACAGCCTGCTCTCACAAGAGCCCGACACGGGGTCTATAACCATAGGTATTCGGTAAATAACACTGAGTAATGGCGGATAGCTATAGATTGACCAACTCTTCAGTCACGCCGCACTCACCGGTCTGGCCGTGCAGGAGGTACGGCCTGCAGCAGCGAACGCAGCAGTTGTGCGGCGGTGCCGGCGGACACTTCGCCGGGTGTGTTCATGATCTGCGAGGCGAGCCCGTCGACGAACGTGTGCAGGAGCGCCGCCCATAGCTCGACCTGGGCATCAGGGTGCGGGAGCGTGGCCTGACCCGGATCGCGGGTCGGCTCGCATCCGCGCAGGGCGGCGATGCATTGGCGGTACAGCGCCCGTTGGTCGCCCCACGTCACAGAGCCTCCTTCCGGAGGATGTTGACGTTCCCATTCCACGACCGCTGACCACAGCGCGTATTCCTCGCGCCGCTCGGCATCGAGCGGCAGCATCTCCTCCACGATCGCGGCGACCCCTTCCACCACCGAATCCGCGGTGCGGGGCCGCTGGACGCGCGGGAGAACCCGTCGACGGAGGGTGTCGGTGGTGGCCTGTACGACGTAGGCCTGCAATTCGTACTGATTGCTGAAGTAATGCCGCAGGGACCCGGTGGACCAGCCGGCTTCGGCAGCGACTCCGCGGACGGTCACACCGGCAAGGCCTTCGCGCAGGATCACCCGGATGGCGGCCTCGCCGAGCTCGGCCCGTCGCTGGTCATGATCAACGAGTCGCGGCACGGCCACATGCTAACACGTCTGTGCTACGTTAGCTAACACGGGCGTGTTATTACGGCTCGCCGGCTCCCGGAAGGAGACAGGTTTGTCGATCCAGACGATCGGCGCGGTGCTCGGACTGGCCCTGCTCGACACGCTGAGTCCCACCGTGATCGGGATCACGCTCTACCTGCTGCTGGCCAGGCCGCACCGCGCGGGTGCGCTGCTTGGCGTGTACCTCGGATCGGTCGCGATCGCGTACTTCGCCTTAGGCGTGCTGCTCATGCTCGGCCTGGGCGCTGTCGTGCCAGTCGTCGATGACACCGTGTGGGCCTGGGGACAGGCCGTCCTCGGCGCAGCGCTCATCGTGGGGAGTTACTTCATCCCCGACAAGAACCCCGAACGCGCATCCATCCGGGCCCGGTCCTTCACCGTGCGCACGATGCTGCTGCTGGGGCTGGGGACCTGGCTGTTCGAGTTCGCCACCGCCGTGCCGTACTTCGGCGCGATCGGCATCATGACCTCGGCCGGGCTGCCCGCCGTCCAGTGGTCGCCGCTCCTCGGCGTGTACGTGACCATCATGGTGATTCCAGGCATCCTGCTCTTCGTCGCATGGGCTGCCCTGGGCGAACGTATGCGTGAACGGTTTGAGCGGTGGCAGAACAAGCTCTCCTCCGGATCCCGCACGACACTGCGCTGGATCGTCGGGATAGCGGGATGCCTGATCCTCCTGGAGGCAGCAGACGTGCTCTTCCCGGAAGTAACCGTCGTTACTCCATGGGGATAGCGCATCCACTGGTTCCCGGGCCGCAACCGGCCTCCGCGCGCTCGGCCCTCAACCGGTCCATGTCGGTGAGCACCCGGTCGCGGATGTGGCAGATCAGTTTGGCCAGATCGGCGCAGTAGACGGAAGGATTGAGAAATCCCGAGCCGGCGCGGTATCGAGTGCTGTACTCGCCGGCCCCGCAGATATCCCGGATCGAGCAGGAAACGCAGATCGGCGACAGACCGGCCACCCCTCGTTGCCGGGCGACGACGCCCGGAAGGAGGCGCGCGTCGTCGAACGCGTTGCGAAAAACGTTCAAGCCGGTGTACGGGGCGCCCTCGTAGGTGGACTTCAAAGCGTCGCCGAGTTCGATGGTCCCGTCGCTTTCGATGACCATGAGCTGGAACGGGTGGAGCCCCAGCCCCTCGGTGTAGGCATGACCGCCGAGGCACACAGTCATGATGTTCTCGAAGAGCCTGACACCGGCCGGAAGCGGCACCGTGGAATACCAGCGCTCGAATATCGGTATCAGCCAGTCCGCATACGCGGTGCCCCCGTCCCCGGAGGTCCATCCCGGTGGAGGAGACGACCAATTGCCGAGCGGCAGCAGAAAGTCCACGGCCGGCGCCCCGGTGGCGAGCAGCGCCTCGTAGGTGGTCAGGGGATCGTTCTCCAGGTCGACGGTGCACAGCACAAGATCGAAGAGGTCACGGTAAGCGGGGCGGTTCAGCACCTCGATGCCGCGCATCACCAGGTCATGGCTGCCGCGGCCGTTGGCGTACTTGCGGTGACGATTCTGGCCTTCCCTGTCGCCGTCGAGGCTGACCGTGACACCGATGCGGTGTTCGGCCAGGACCTTCAGTAGTTTCTCGTCAGAAAGGAGCACGCCGTTCGTGGTGGTGACGAGCCGCAGCGGGACCTCGGACGGCGCGGCGCTCCGGAACGCTCGCGCCGCGTACGCGAATTGATCCGCGCCGGCGAGCAGCGCTTCGCCGCCGTGCATCCGCACCGACGCTCCCTGAATTTCGTCGGCGTGCGCCCGCAGGTGCTCTCCGAGCCGGAAGGCGACCTGGTCGATCGTCTCGCGTGACATGGCCACCGGTTTGTTCTTCCAGCTCTGGTCGGCCATCTCGTACATGTAGCAGTAGTCACAGGCCAGGTTGCACCGGCCGTGGAATTTGAGAGCGAATTCCACGAAGGGCAGAGGGCGCCAGTACGGATCCTCAAGCGCCTGATCGGTCACGTCCTGAGTCGGCCATTCGGCAGCTCGCTCTGTCACCTGCACGATCGGTAGCTCGATCACGATGTCCTTCGCCTCTCTGCCCTTCGTGTCCCAGCAGGGCGCTACACGGCCCGATCAGCCACGGGAACGAACCGTTCCGTCACCTGTTGAAGATGCCGGAGGGACGGAAGATGTCGTCGTCGGCGGTCACCCGGTTCAGCACCGCACCGAGCGCGCTGTTCTGGTCGGTGGTCGCCGCGACCTCGGAGAGATTCGCCTGAGAGGACTCGGCAGCCGAAGCGGCACCGGCTGCTCCGACCCCCACTGCGGACGCGGCAGCGAACGCGGCAGCCGTCAAGGCCACCTTCCGTACGAGATTGTCTTCACGTTCCGACATTGGATACTCCTTTCCGTACGGCTGGACATCTGGGATTAATCGAAGTTGATCACGACAGCCGGACGGTACCGCGCCACCTCACAGAGTCGCTACAAAACCACTACAAAGCCGACTCTTCGCTGCCCAGCTCCACGAGGCCATCAAAGATTTTCCCGGAGGAACTGCAATGTGGACTGGTGCAGCCGGGTGCGGTGAGGAACGGTGGCCCAGCCGTGGTCGGCGCCTTCGACGACCTCCAGCTCGGCGTTGCCGTCGTGGTGGTCGAGATAGCGGCGGGCGTAGGAGAGCGGGGCGATGTCGTCCTCGTCGCCGTGGATGATGCGTACGGGTCCGGCGTACGGACGGGACCGGCCATAGACGTCGAGGCCGGCGATGTCGTCGACCAAGGCCTGGCTCATCCGGTGGCTGTCGGCGTCGAAGTAGCCCTTCTGGCTGATCTCGGCGGCGATGTCGCGGCCTTTGAGGCGGCCGGCACTCACTTCGAAGGGGGCGACGGCGGCCGGCGACCACAGGCACACGGCGCGGATGTCCGGCTCCTCGGCGGCCACGATGCCCGCGACGACACCGCCCATGCTCATCCCGACCAGGCCGATACGGTCAGGGTCGGCGAAGTCGAAGCCGCGTACGGCCTGCACGACGGATCGGGTTTCGGCGATTTCTCCGGTGATGGTGACGTCGAAGAAGTCGCCGTCGCTTTCCCCGTGCCCGGACAGGTCGAACCGGACCGATGCGATGCCGGCGCTCTCCAGCAGTCGCGACATCAGAACGAAGGAGCGGTTCTCCATCCGGTTGTTGGCGAACCCATGGACGAACACCACCGTCGGCCGGCCGGTTGCGCCTGCCGCCTCGGGAATGTGCAGCGTGGAGCGCAGAGTCCGCCCGTTGTACTGGAAGTCGTGATTCATGTCATCCCTTGATGGCGCCGGCGGTCATCCCGGCGACGATCTTGCGGTTGAAGAAGATGAACAGCACCAGCGGCGGGATCGTGATGAGCACGATGTCCATGAACAGCAGGTTCCACTGGGTGTTGTACTGGCTCTGGAAGTTGTAGAGGGTGACCTGCACGGTGGCGTTCTCGTCGCCGGGGGTGAAGTAGAGCGGGTTGACGAAGTCGTTGAAGATGGCCACCGAGCTGGTGAGGATCACGGTGATGGTGACCGGCCGGAGCAAGGGGAAGATCACCCGGAGAAACAGTGAGAGGCCGGTGCAGCCGTCGATCTGGGCGGCCTCGTCCAGCTCGCGTGGGATGGCCGCGATGAAGGCGCGGAACAGCAGCACCGCGTACGACAATCCGAACGCCACTTCCACCAGGATCAGCCCGGGGAGGGTCTTGAACAGGCCGAGGGCCTGCAGCAGCCAGATGGTGGGCACGATCGCGAGCGGGATGATCAGCCCGGACAGCACCAGGAAGTTGGCCACCGAGCCGAGCCGGCCCGCGCGGCGCTGCAGCACGAACGCGGCCATCGCGGCGAAGACGACGATCAGTGCCACCGACGCCACGGTCAGGACCGTGCTGTTGACGTACGCGCGCAAGAGCACGTAGTCGCGTGCCTCGATCACCTCCACGAGGTTCTGCACGATCGGCCAGCTGGTGGGCCAGGCAAAGTCCAGGTCGGTGGCCTGCGTCTGGTCCTTCACCGCGGTGAGCAGCATCAGCGCGAACGGCACCAGGAAGATCACGGTGGCCAGCAGCAGCGCGATCGCTTCCGCGCCGAGCCTTTTGACGGCTCTCATAGGGCGACCTGCCTCTTGCCGAGGAAGTAGTTGAGCGGGAGTACGACGGCGGTGACGACGAGGAACAGCAGCACGTTGCCCGCGGTGGACAGGCCGAAGAAGCCGGCCTGGTACTGCTTGTAGATGATCGAGGCGATGGTGTCGCTGGTGAAGCCGGGTCCGCCGCGGGTCATCGTCCAGATCAGGTCGAACGAGCGAAGCCCGCCGATGAACGACAGGATGATCACCGAATACGTGGCCGGCCAGCTCAGCGGAAGCGTGACATGGCGGAAGCGGTGCCAGGCACTCCCGCCGTCCACCGCGACGGCCTGGTAGTAGTCGCGGGGGATGGACAGGATGCCGGCGATGTAGATGACGGTGGCCAGCCCGACGCCCTTCCACACGTCCACCAGCGCGACCGACAGCAGCGCCGTCCTGGCGTCGCCCAGCCAGTCGGGACCCTCGACGCCGACCAGGGCGAGCGCCTTGTTGACCAGCCCGGTGTCGGGTTTGAGCAGCATGCTGAAGGTGATGCCGACCGCCACCGTGGAGACCAGGACGGGGAAGAACACCACCGAGCGCAGGAAACCGCGCAGCCGCAGCCTGCTGGTCAGCAGCACGCCCAGCAGCAGCCCGAGCACCACCTTCAGCCCGCTGGTCACCAACGCGTAGAAGACGGTGTTGGCAAAACCGATGCGCAGGTTCTGCTCGGCGAAGAAGTCGGTGAAGTTCTGCAGCCCCACGAAGGTGCTGTCGAACAGGGTCCAGCGGGTCAGCGCGAAGTAGAAGGCCATCACCGTCGGCACCAGGAAGATCACCAGGTAGACGACGGCGGCCGGCAGGTACAGCGCGTACGGGTAGGGCGACGTTCGCCTGGCCGGACGGGCGAGCTCCTGCTCGGGCATGACGTGAGGTCTGGCCGCCTGCCTGGTCACCACCCCGTGAGGCCCAACTGCTTGGCCTGCTTCTCCACGTCCTTGTCGTACTGGGCGGCAGCCTCGGCCGGCGAGGTCAGCCCGGAGCCGACCGCGACGGTGATCTGCTCCAGCGACGGGCCCTTCACCGGGGACAGGAACTCCAACGCGGGTGCGGTGGCACCCTTGTCGATGTACGCCTGCACGTCCTTGGCCACCTGCATGGCGTCGTCCGGCAGTTTGGCGCCCTTCACCCGGTACGGTCCCGTCGGCTGCACCGCCTTGTTGATCGCGTCGGCGGCGGCCGGCGAGGCGACGAAGGCCACGAACTTCTTCGCTGCGTCCAGGTGCTTGGTGGTCTTGGCGATGTAGATCGCGGGCGGCTCCCAGACGCTGGCGCCGTTCTTGGCCGGATCGCTGCCCGGTACGCCGAAGAAGCCGATGTCGGTGGCCGCCTGCGGGCTTGTCGCCAGTACGGGCGGCAGGATCGCGGTGAGCATCGGGTAGTGCGCGCCCTTGCCTTCGGCGAGCATCTTCAGCCCTTGATCGAGGGTGGCCGAGCCGAACCCCTTGTTGAGGTAGCCCTTGGCGTGCACGTCGGCCAGGTGCTGGAAACCCGCCACCGCGGCCGGGGTGGTGGCGAACTTGGCCTTGCCGGCGGTGTAGTCCTGGGCGAAGCTCGGCACGGCGGCCTGGACGTTGTAGAAGTCGGCCAGCACGAGCAACTGCGAGGTCCAGGTGTCCTTGAACGTCGAGATCACCGGCGTGATCCCGGCCGCCTTGATCTTCGCGTTGTTGGCCATGAACTCGTCCCAGGTCTTGGGCACCTGCAGGCCGAGCTTCTCGTAGACCTTGCGGTTGTAGAGGATGCCGCCACCGGACGCGGCGCTGGCCGGCACCCCGTACACGTGGTCGCCCTGGGTCACCACCGGCAGGTAGTCCGGCTGGACGTCGGCCAGCACGGGGTCGCCGGTGAGATCGACCAGGGTCTGGGCCGGGTTGAGCGCCTGCAGCAGGGAGCCGGAGTTGTACCAGAACACATCCGTCATCTCGCCGGTGGACAGCCGGGTCTTGACGATGTTGTCGCCCTCACTGCCTCCCGGCTGGTTCTCCATCTCGATCTTGATGGTGGGGTTGGCCTTCATGAACGCGTCCGCCAGCGCCTTGGATGTGTCCACGGTCGACTGATCGCTGCCCGTCATGAAGGACAGGGTGATGGTGCCGTCAGCAGCGGGCTCCGAACCGGAGCCACAGGAGGTCAGGGCCGCCAGCGCCAGGACCGCTACGGCCGTCGCAAGTGTGCGGTGGGAGGTCTTCACACACCCTCCAGGGCTTTTGAATCGTTTTAAGCGGACCCCCGATGCGGTTAACGTAGGCGTTACTTGAAAGGGTGTCAAGGCTCGATTTGGGTAACGGTACCCACCCTTTTCCCAGATGAGATCGCCGATATGGCCGATATTCAGGCAACGGTTCCTGCCGGCTCCGGCAGCCGGGCGGGAGCGGCTGCCGGACCGGCTGTGTGTGCTCAGATTCGCTGGATCGGGCCCCAGGTCAGAGCAGCGCTTCGGCGGTGATGGGCAGTTGGCGGATCCGGCGTCCGGTGGCGTTGAAGACGGCGTTGGCGATCGCGGGCGCGACCCCGACATGGACGACCTCGCCCAGTCCCTTGACGCCGAGCGGGTCGGCCTCGCGGTCCTCGCCGTCCAGGTAGATCGCCCTGACGTCGGGGACGTCGGCGTTGACGGGGACGAGGTAGTCGGCCAGGTTGGCGTTCACGATCC
Organism: Nonomuraea sp. NPDC049400; assembly: GCF_044466425.1. Lineage (NCBI taxonomy): Bacteria > Bacillati > Actinomycetota > Actinomycetes > Streptosporangiales > Streptosporangiaceae > Nonomuraea > Nonomuraea sp. NPDC049400. The sequence continues at coordinate 173,727 of NZ_JBITMP010000010.1, read as the reverse complement.
GGCCGTCGCGGTGGTCGGTGACCGTGTGTTCCAGCAGGGCTGTGCCGATGCCGCCCACGATGCCGCCGATTGCCTGGCTTTGGGCGAGTTTGGGGCTGATGATGCGTCCGGCGTCGTACACGCCGAGCATGCGCCGTACCCGCACGAGTCCCAGCGTCGCGTCGACGGCGACCTCGGCGAACGTGGCGTTGTAGGCGTAGAGAGAGTGCCGCTCGGGCCCCGACGGCCGGGAGAAGGAGCCGAGAGCTTCGAGGCGGGGGCGGTTGTTGCGGGCCAGGAGTTGCCGGTACGTCTCGCCGCGCGCAGGATCGTCCTTGACGTGCATCCGGCCGCCGCGGACGACGACGTCCTGGGCGGCCACCCCGTACAGCGGCGAGTCACGGTCCTCGACGGCCAGCTTGATCGCCTGCTGTCGCACCTGGTTGCATCCGTCGAGTACGGCGGAGCCGACGCTTGCCATGGTCATCGAGCCGCCGTGCGGCGGGGTCGGCGGGAACAGCGAGTCGCCCAGCCGGAAGGTCACCGCGCGCATGGCCAGCCCGAGTGCGTCGGCGGCGACCTGGGTCTGGGAGGTGTAGGTGCCCGGCCCCATGTCACTGGCCGCCGCCTCGACCAGCGCGGTGCCGTCGGCGTTCAGACGGACCCGGGCCTGGGCTGTGTTGCGATGTGTCTCGTAGACGCCGGCGGCCATGCCCATGCCGATCAGCCAGTCGCCCTCGCGCCGGGAGCGCGGCTCGGAACGGCGGCGGGCCCAGCCGAACTCGCGGGCGCCGACGGTGTAGCACTCGCGCAGCCGGCGGGTGGAGAACGGCAGCCCGCTGGACTCGTCCTCAGCCGGTTCGTTGCGCCTGCGCAGTTCGATCGGGTCGACGCCGAGCTGGTGGGCGAGTTCGTCCAGGGCCGATTCGATGACGAAGGACGCCGTGGCGAAGCCCGGGCCGCGCATCCACAGCGGCGTGTTCACGTCCAGCGGCACCGTCCGGTAGGCCTGCGAGACGTTGGGCATGCTGTAGAGCATCTGCCCCGCGGGCATGATGGTCTCGGTGAACTTCTCGTACGACGAGGTCTCGGCGTCCATCTCGTGGACCATGGTGGTCAGGCGTCCCCGCTGGTCGCTGCCCAGGCGCAGACGGTACTCATAGGAGGGCCGGAAGCCGGTGCCGAAGTACATCTGCCTGCGGCTCAGGACCAGCTTGACCGGACGACCCGTCTCGCGGGCGGCCAACGCGGCGACGACCACGTGCGGCCAGCAACGCAGCCCGGAGCCGAATCCGCCGCCGACGAACGGCGAGATCACCCGTACTGACTGCGTCGGGATGCCGAACACGGCGGCGAGCTCGTTCTGCGTGCCCACGACCCACTGGGTCTTGTCCCAGACGGTGAGCCGGTGGCCGCTCCAGCGGGCGATGGTGGCGTGCGGCTCCATCGGGTTGTGATGGTTGCGCGCCGTCCGGTAGGTCAGGTCCATCCTGACGGCCGCGGAACGCAGGCCGGCCTCGGCATCGCCGCGCGCATAGCGCGTCGGCTCGTCCGCGTCGGCCTCGTGCAGGTCGGTAGCGGGCTGCTCGGCGTCGTAGCGGACCTCGACCAGGCTCGCACCGTGCTGCGCGGCCTGCAGGGTGGTGGCCACCACGACGGCGACCGGCTGACCGTGGAAGAGCACCCGGTCGTCCTGGAAGACGCGCAGCCGGCGCCCGGGCGGGTTGTTCGACCCGGCGTTGTCGCGGTACGGCAGCTTCGGCGCGTCGCGGTGACTGATCACCCGCAGCACCCCCGGGTGGGCCAGGGCGGCGCGGGTGTCGATCGAGGTGATACGTCCACGGCCGATGCTGCTGTCGACGATGACCGCGTGCACGACACCGTCCACGTCGTGCTCGGCGGCGAACAGCGCCTGCCCGGTGACCTTCAGCCGCCCGTCCACCCGGGACAGCGGCGCACCCACGGCTGCCCGCGGCTGGGGGCTCACTTCGTACCTCCTACGACTCGCAGCTGACGCTCTACGGTCCGCTTCAGCAACTCCACCTTGAAACCGTTGTGCCGCAGCGGGCGGGCTCCGTCGGCCGCCCGCTCGGCGGCGGCTGCCCACAGGGACGCCGAGGGGCGCTCGCCGACAAGGTGCCGCTCGACCGCGGGCAGCTTCCACGGCACGGTGCCCACGCCTCCGGCGGCGACCTTCGCCGCGCGGATCACCCCGCCTCGAACGTGCAGGGCGACGGCCGCCGAGGTCAGCGCGAACTCGTACGATTGCCGGTCGCGGACCTTCAGGTACCCGGACCTGAGCGGGCGTGGCAGGGCCGGGATCTCCACAGCGACGATCAACTCGCCTGGGCGCAGGGCCTGTTCCCGGTGCGGGGTGCCACCCGGTGGCAGCAGGAAGTCGGCGAAGGCGACGCCGCGTTCCCCGTCCGGGCCCAGCAGGTGCACGGTGGCCTCCAGCGCCGCGAAGGCCACGGCGACGTCGGAGGGGTGGGTGGCCACGCACTGGCCGGAGGCGCCGAGGATGGCGTGGCTGCGGTTGAAGCCGTCCAGCGCCGCGCACCCCGAGCCCGGCCGGCGCTTGTTGCAGGCCGCCGTCACATCGCGGAAGTACGTGCACCGGGTGCGCTGCATGATGTTGCCGCCGATGGTGGCCATGTTGCGCAGCTGCGGCGAGGCGCTCAGCTCCAGCGCCTGCGCCACGACGGGGAAGGTGGCGCGGACCTTGGGGTGGGCGGCGGCCTCGGCCATCGACACCAGCGCGCCGATGCGCAGTCCCCCGCCTGCGGTGGTGCTCACCTCGCGCAGCGGCAGGGCGCTGATGTCGACCAGTTCACCGGGACGCTCGACGCTCTCGCGCATCAGGTCGACCAGGGTGGTGCCGCCGGCGATGTAGCGGCCGCCCCGCCGGCCGCCGGTGAGCGCGCCATCGATATCGGCGGCCTTGGTGTAGGAGAAGGGATGCATCCGGACCTCACTTTCCGCCGGCGGCCTGCTCGACCGCCTTGACGATCTTCACGTAGCAGCCGCAGCGGCAGATGTTGCCGCTCATCCACTCCCTGATCTCCTCCGGGGAGCCGGTGTGGCCTTCCCGGATGCAGCCGATGCCGGACATGATCTGTCCGGGGGTGCAGTAGCCGCACTGGAAGGCGTCCTGCTCGATGAACGCTTCCTGCAACGGGTGCAGGTCGTCGTCCTCGCCCGGGGCCAACCCCTCGATGGTGGTGACCTTGGCGCCCTCCAGCCGTACCGCCAGCGTCAGACAGGCGTTGACCCGGCGGCCGTCGACCAGGACGGTGCAGGCGCCGCAGGCCCCGGCGTCGCAGCCCTTCTTGGTGCCCGTCAGCCCGAACTGCTCACGCAGCAGATCCAGCAGCGAGGTCCGGTTGTCGATCACCGCGGCGTGCCGCTCGCCGTTGACGGTCAGCGACACCCGTCCGCTGGGCGACACCTCAGCAGCGGCCGCCGGTTCGACGCTCAGCGGGGACGTCCCGGGGATGAGCCCGCCCGCGGCGACCGCGGTGGTCGTGGTCGTGATGAAGGTGCGCCGGCTGAGCGCCGAGGAGGACTCGCCGGCTGCGGCGGTGGGCGGAACAGCAGACAAAGGGGCTTCATCAGACATATTTCTTCCTTCGCTTCACAGCTGGATCAGCGGCACGACAGGAGGCGGGACCGTCGTCGCCGTAAGGCGGGACCTCAAGGCTTGATGAGGACCTTGAGGCTCTTGCGGTCGGCCATGTCCTGATAGCCGCCCGGGACGCCGTCGAGGCCGGTCGTGGCGTCGAAGACCTTCCCCGGCTGGATGGTGCCGTCCAGGATGTCGGGCATCAGCTCCTCGATGTAGGCCCGGACCGGCGCCGGTCCTCCGGCCAGGCCGAGGTTGTGGCGGAAGAGACTGCCGAAGCCGATCGGGGCCTGTTCGTACTGCGGGACGCCGACGCGGCTGATGACGCCGCCAGGGCGGACGACCCCGACTGCCTGCTCGTAGGCGGGCATGTTGCCGACGGCTTCGAGGACGACATGCGTACCGTGCCCGCCGGTGAGATCGCGGACCTGGGCGATGCCTTCCTCGCCGCGGGCGGAGACGACGTCGGTGGCGCCGAACTCCCGGCCGAGGTCGGTCCGCGCCTGATGGCGTCCCATGAGGATGATCTGTTCGGCGCCGAGGCGCTTGGCCGACAGCACGGCCAGCAGGCCGACGGCGCCGTCACCGATCACGGTGACCCGGGTGCGCTCGTTGACGCCGCCCGCGACGGCGGCGTGGTGGCCGGTGCCGAAGACGTCCGAGAGCGTGAGCAGGGACGGGATGAGGGCCGAGTCGGCGGCGACGGGGAGCTTGACGAGGGTGCCGTCGGCGAGCGGGACACGGACGGCTTCGGCCTGGCCGCCCTCGTCGGGCAGACCGGGCCAGAAGTCGCCCTGGACGCAGGACGTGTGCAGGCCCTCGCGGCAGAACTCGCAGGTGCCGTCGGAGAAGGCGAACGGTGAGACGACCAGGTCGCCCTTCTTGACGGTGGTCACCGCGGAGCCGGTGTCCTCAACGATGCCGATGAACTCGTGCCCCATCCGTTCGGGGCCGTCCGCTGGGGACATCGAGCCGTACGGCCACAGGTCGCTGCCGCAGATGCAGGACGCGGTGACGCGGACCAGCGCGTCGGTGGGCAGCTTGATGGCGGAGTCCGGGACCTCCTCGATTCGGACGTCGCCGGCGCCGTACATCAGGGTTGCGCGCATCAGATGTTCTCCGTTCGATATGCGATCAGATGCTCATGAAGCAGAGTTCGCCCAGGTCAAGGCGATCGTGGGGACCAAGGTCAGTGCGGCGATCACGGTGCCGACCACGGCGGGACCCGTGACCCCGAGGGCGGAGCCGAGGGCGAGGCCGGCCATCCAGGAGCCGGCCGCGGTGCCGAAGTTGAACGCCGAGACGCTCAGCGAGGACCCCAGCGTGGGCGCCTGGCCCGCGAAGCGGACGGCCAGGGAGATCAACACCGGGTTGGCGCCGAGCCCGAAGAGCCCCAGCAGGGCGACCAGCGCGACCGTGGGCGCGGCATGGCCGGACAGCAGGCAGATCGCCAGCAGCAGGACCGTGGCCGCCGCGGCCGCCACGATGGTCGTCGCATGCGGGCGGGCGTCTCCAAGGCGCCCCCCGAGGACCGAGCCCGCCAGGGCGCCGACGCCGAAGCCGGCGAGCACCAGCGGGACGAGGCCGGCGGCGATGCCGGCCCGGTCGGTCAGCAGCGGCGAGATGTAGGAGTACGCCGACAGCACGCCGCCGGTCGTGGTCGCGCACGCCGCCAGCGCCAGCCACAGGCGGCCGGAGCGCAGAGCCGACAACTCCGACCGGATCGACACCGCCTGGTGGTCCGCGCCGTCGTGCGGGACGTATCGGGCGATGAGCCCCACGGCCGCCGCTCCCAGAGCCGCGAGCGCCCAGAACGGCCCCCGCCAGCCCATGAGCTGCCCGGCGAACGCGCCGAGCGGCACACCGACGACGTTGGCGAGCATGCCCCCGGCGCCCACGAGGCCCAAGGCGCGGGCGCTCGCGGCAGGACCGGCGACGCGGGTGGCCACCACGGAGGCCACCGACCAGAACGCTCCGGTCGCCAATGCCGTCAGGAACCGCGCCGCCAGCAGCAGCACGAAGCTGGAGCCGAGCGCGACGATGACATGCCCGGCCGCGAAGACGCCCAGAGCGAGCATCAGCGTCACCCGTCGCGGGAGCCGCAGCGTCAGCAGCGCCATCAGTGGCGCGCCGACGATCATCCCGACCGCGAAGACCGTGATCAACAGCCCCGCCTGGCCCACGCTCACCTGCAGATCGCCCGCGATCTCCGGCAGCAGGCCCGCCACCACGAACTCGGTCGTGCCCATCAGGAACGTCCCCAACGCCAGCACGTGGATGACGAACGGAAGCCGGGTGGGCGAACGCTCACCGCCTTCGACGCCGACGCCGCCGGGGGCGTGCAGCACTGCTCCACGCATAGCGGACCTCCTTGCTGAGAATGGGGAGATGTCACCGGCAGGGCCCCTGCCTGCCGGGCGACGGCGGCATGCCGTCACTCCTTGTGGCAACGCCCAGGAAATCGGTTCCATCGCGCGCGTGGGAGGTCCGGTTTATCGGGGGCACAACCTCTACCCCCCTTTCGTCCCGTCCGATCCATACAGTGAAAGGGTGGACAGCAACCGAGACGAGATCCGCGACTTCCTCGTCAGCCGCCGCGCCAAGATCACCCCGGAGCAGGCCGGCCTGCCTGCCGGCGGCCGGCGCCGGGTTCCGGGGCTACGGCGCGAGGAGGTGGCCGTTCTCGCGGGCGTGAGCACCGAGTGGTACACGCGGCTGGAGAAGGGCCACATCACCGGCGTGTCCGACGACGTTCTCGAGGCGGTCGCCCGGGCGCTGCGGCTGAACGAGGAAGAACGCGTCTACCTGTTCGACCTGGCCCGAGCAGCCCGCCCCACCCGCCGCGCGCCTGCCCGCCGCAAGGAGATCGAGATCCCGCGCCCGGTCCAATGGTTGCTCGACTCCATGACGATGTCGGCCGCGTTCGTGCGCAACGGCCGCCTGGACATCGTCGCCATCAACCCGCTGGGCCGGGCCCTTTTCGCGCCGATGTTCGACAGCGACACCACTGACCAGCACGGTCGCGCCAACTTCGCCCGCTTCTTCTTCCTCGACCCAGGCTCCCATCACTTCTTCGTCGACTGGGACGGCGGCGCCGACGTCACCGTCGAGTTGCTGCGCGCCGAAGCCGGGCGCGAGCCCCACGACCGGGCCTTGCGGGAGCTCGTCGGCGAGCTGTCCACACTCAGCCGCGAGTTCCGCACCCGGTGGGCCGCCCACGACGTCCGCATCCGCCACGAGGGCGTCAAGCAGTTGCACCACCCTGAGGTCGGCCGCCTGGAGCTGACCTTCCTGTCCCTGGACCTGCCCGCTTCCCACCGGACGGCGCACAACCTGACCGTCTACACCGCCGAGCCTGGCACCACCGCCGAAGACCGGCTCAAGCTCCTGGCCAGCTGGGCAGCGACCCGCGACCAGACCGGCAACCGGCCGCACGGGCAGAGCGACCGGCCGCACAGCCAGAGCGACCGCCCCCAGGACGCAGAGCCTCCGCGAATCAGACGAGACTGACGCGCCCAGCGCCCGGAGGTCAGGCGAGCCATCGGGGTCCGGCTCAGCCGCCAGCCCCTCCTGGCGGGGCCGTGGAGCCGCGGACGACCAGGCTCGGGGTGACGGAGAAGCGCACCGGTGTCATGCGGCCCTCGATGCGTTCCAGCAGGAGCTTGCCCGCGGCCCGGCCCATCTCGCCGCCGTCCTGGTCGACGCTGGTCAGCGCGATGTTGGGCAGAGCGGCCAGGTGGGTGTTGTCGTAACCGGCGACCGAGACGTCCGCCGGGACGGACAGGCCGGCCTCGTGGACCGCGGCGAGCGCGCCGAGGGCCGCCTGGTCGGCCCCCGCGAAGATCGCCGTCGGCCGGGGCGAACGGCTCAGCAGCTCGCGGGCCCCCTCGTAGCCGCCTTTCTCGTGATAGAAGCTGGTCGCGACGGCGATCTCGTCGCCGAGCCCCTGCTCGCGCATGACGCGTTCGTAGGTCGCCGACCGGATGTTGTGCAGCAGGTCGGCCGGCCGCGCCTGGCTGTCGTCCTGGTGCGTGATGTGCGCGACGCGGCGGTGCCCCAGCTCGATGAGGTGCTGCACGACGAGTTCGGCGCCCGCTTCGTCGTCGCCGAACACCGAGTCGTAGTACGACGACCGCTCGTGCCGGGCGAGCACCACGGTCGGCTTCTCCTTGGCCACCTCCTCCAGGCGCGCCTTCGAGGCGAGGGGGGCGACCATGATGATGCCGTCCACCTGCCGGTCCATCAGGGCGTCGACCGCCCGCCGCTCGACCTTGCGGGTGGCGCCGCCCTGGATCATGAACGCCTGGTAGTCGGTGTCCTCGAGGTAGTCGGTGAGACCGTCGAGGATGTCGGCGAAGAACGGGTTTCTGATGTGCGGCAGCACCAGGCCGATCGTGAACGTGCGCCCGCGCATCCCCCGGGCCACGGCCTGCGGCCGGTAGCCGAGCTCGTCGATGGCCGTCTTGACCCGGTCCTTCATGGCGGGGCTGACGCCGTAGGCGTTGCGGATCACCTTGGACACCGCCGTGACGGAGACCTGGGCGTGGCTCGCCACATCGGCGATCGTCACTCGTCGTCGTCGACCAGGCGTGACCATGAAACTCCCGTTTCCGATGCGTGGTCCGATTCTACGAGGTCAGGACATGACTCGATCTGGGCGGCGATACCGCCTGTCCTGGGCCGCGGGCAGGCGCCCCAGCCGGCCCGGGGTCCGCCGACGGGTTCAGCCGTCTGCGGGTGGAGCGGTGCTCTCCCGGACCGTGAGGGTGATGGCCGGCTCAAGGCCGACCTGCGGCGTCTCCTCCCCGCGCCCGGGGCGAGCGCCAATTCGGTGGCGGCCAGCCGACTTCACCAGCGCTAAGATCGCTCAGCAGCAGCGCGAAGAGGCCGTCACCGCCAACGCGGTGACGACAGCAGGGGTGGCTTCGACGGCGGCCGAGCGGGGGGTGCCGTCAACGAACGTGGCGCCAGCCCCGGCGCAGGTCCCTGCCGCGGTGTCAGAAGGGAGCCGCATGTCCTTTCGTCCCCGTCACAGCTTGCCGAGCTGTCCTGTCAGAGGGTTTGACCTGCTCCCCGCCTTTGAGGGACGGGGATTCCCGTGCCGCTATGCGGCAGCTCGTGTCGCTTGCGCGGTCGGTGCTGTGGAACGGGGTGCTTGACGTTTCGCGGACCCGGGTGGGTCTCCACGCCCTGAGACGACCAGCCCGGCCGCCTGTCCTTTGGTCTTGATGTTCCTCGCCCCGACGATGTCGGCGTGCTCGGTGTGCCCGCAAGAAGTGCAGGAGAAGATCGCTTGGCTCTTGCGGCTCTTCTCATCCACCTTCCCGCACGCAGGTTCCGGGCACGTCTGGGACGTGTACGCGGGGTTGATCTTATGGATGACACTGCCGGTGTAGCGGGCCTTGGAGCGGAGGGCGACTTCCAGGCCGTACCAGCCCTTGTCAAGAATCGCCTTGTTGAGCCCGGATTTCGCCGCCGCGCCGTTACGGAGAAACCTGCCCGGCCGGTCGGGGTCGGGCTTCGGCTTGACGGTCGCGCTCATGCCCTTGATGTTCAGGTCTTCGATGACCACGTGCCTGTAGGCACGGGTGAGTCGGTGCGCGACCTGCGCGTTGAAGTCAGTGCGCCGCCACCGGACCCGCCGCATGATCTCACTGAGGGCGGCCACGACCGTCTTGCGCCGCTTCGATCCCTTCTTCGTGCGGGCGAGTTGGCGTTGCAGCCGCAGATACCGTTCCGCTTCGCCCGGCGTGAGATACCCGAGGTCGTCTTCCCGGGCCCCTTTCCTCACCCGCGGCAGCTGCCTGGAGGAAACACCGTCGGTTCCGGCGTGGCGGCGGTCGAAGAACTCCCCATCCGAGGTCACGGCGGCCGTGACCACCCCCCGGTCCACGCCTGCCCATTGAGGGCATGCGTGTTCCTCACGCTCGATGATCCCATCGTCGACCAGGAAGCTGATGAACCAGTGCTTGCCGTCCCGGGACACGGTCGCAGACTTGACGGATCCCCCGAGCGGGCGCGACATCCGAAACCGCGTCCGCCCGAACTTGGGCAGGAACACCCGCCCCCACCGGCGGTTGATCCGCTCTACGGACAGGTGTTTGGCGGTGGGGAACCGAAACGACGGCCGCCACTTCGCCTTCGCCTTCCAGTGCACCTTCCACGTGCCGTGCTTGCGGCACACCTGATCCAGGTCCTTGAGAGTCTGCTGGATCACCTGGGCAGGGGCGTCGGCGAGCCAGTGGCAGTACGGGTCCTTCTTGGCCTCGGCGAGCTGCTTGCACTGCTGCTCATAGTTGATCCACTGCCCCCGCCGCCGGTACTCCCGCCGTTGTTCGAGACCGGTGTTCCACACAGCCCGGCAGATCCCGCCCAGCCTTTCGGCGAATGCCCGCTGCCCGAAGTCGAACTCCAAGCGGTACTTCCGGCCCACCAACAAGCGAAACACCCCTGTCCCACAGGACGCTTGCGTCTCACCGACTCGAACACATTATCATCTGGTCTATGAGCGAGGATGTGGAATATCGACGAGGTAGACATGTGGTTTCCGCGATGCACGTCCATCTGGTCTTTGTCACCAAATATCGCAAAAACGTCTTCGATGACGAGATGCTGCGCCGCTGCGAAGACGTCATGATCGAGGTGTGCGACAGTTTCGAGGCCGAACTCCGCGAGTTCAACGGCGAACACGACCACGTCCACCTGCTCGTCCACTATCCACCCAAGGTCGCGATCAGCAAACTCGTCAACTCGTTGAAGGGCGTCTCCTCGCACTACCTACGCAAGGAGTTCACCGACCGGATCAACCGCGCCATCATGCACGGCCCCTTCTGGGCACCCAGCTACTTCGCCGCCTCCTGCGGCGGAGCCCCACTATCGATCATCAAGGCGTATATCGAACAGCAGCGCCGCCCCACCTAAGGTCCCGGGTCCACGCTCCGCGCTCCGGGATGCCCCGCCTACGGCGGGCCATCCCCCAAAGGGGGACCGCATTCATCCCCCGGCCTGAAGGCCGAGGCTTTCTGCGGACCTTCGGTAACCACATCGACAACGGCAAGGAGTGCATCATGGATGCCCGCATGAGCCTCTTCGGCAACCCGGCCCCAGCCGAGGTCCCGAAGCACCTCATCTCGGCAGACACGATGATTGCGGACTCGGCGAAGATGCTCAGCGAGGCCGAGGACGCCCCGGAGCCGGCGGAGCGGCGCACCCGCATCGCCGATGCGGGTGCCTGATGCGGGACCTCCTCCACGCGGCGGGGGTGCTGGCCGGCTGTGTCCTGGCTCTCGCGCCGGCCCTGCTGCCCTCCGCGCGTCCCGCCAGGAGGTGGCCGCACGTCGTCATGGCGCTCGGCATGGCGGCCGGCCATTTGGGCGGCTGGTTCCTCTCCGCCGCAGTGCTCGCGCTGCTGACCGCCGGCTGGCTCTGCGGCTCTCCCTCCCGCCACGCGGAGACCGGTCATCACATCCCCGACTTCGTGGTCATGCCCATCCTCTTGGTGCTGACGGCGTTCAGCGCGCCTACTTTCGCCGGCGCTTCGTCCGGGCATGCGCATGGAGGCGGTTCGCTGGCCGTGGTGGCCTTGGTCATCGGGCTGGCCTGGACCTGCGCCCGGCTCATCCGCGTTCTGCCCGAGCGGAGCGCGGATCGAAGGGTGTTCAGCGAGGACTTGTGCTCGGCCGGGATGGCGGCCAGCATGGCGTTCATGGCCGCGTTGGCCCTCTGAGCTGCGCGGACAGAGGTTTCCCCGCAGGCGCACCGCTCGGGGCGTTGTCACAGATCGGGGCGCTGTCTTGTCTGAGCTGGTGCACGGCCGGATCCGAGCCGGCCACCGTCCCGTGAGGAAGCCTGATGAGCACTGATCACGCGCACGCTCACCACCTGGACAACCCCGACAAGAGCGGGCCGCCACCGAAGATCGACGTGGTCGCCACCGTGCCCGGGGCGCCGCCTGCGCCGGAGGGGGCCGAGGCGATGACGCTCCTGGTCACCTTGCCGCCCAACAGCCCCGGCGCGCCGCCACACCGGCACTCCGGACCCGCGTACGGGTACGTGGTCAAGGGCGCCATCAACTTCGAGCTCGAAGGCGACCCCGTACGGGTCCTCCGCGCCGGCGAGGCGTTCTGGGAGCCCGGTGGAGACGTGATCCACTACCAGGACGGCAACCACCTCACCGACGAGGAATCGGCGTTCGTGGTGACGATGTTCTGCGCGCCCGGGCAGCCGATGCTGATCCCGGTCAGCCCGGAAGAGTTGGAGGCTCGACGAGACCGGCGCGCCCCACAGTCTCGCTGACTGCGCGGTTCCCGCCTTCAGCGTTGCCGGAGGGCCGCGCCGGCGGCACCACCGCCTGCTCTGTCGCGGTCGCCCAGGTCAAGGCCGGCGAGTTCGGTTCTTGAGGCGCCGCCGAGCTTGGGGAACGCCTTGTGCAGGTGGTAGCCCACAGTGCGCGGGCTCAGGAAGAGCCGAGCGCCGATGTCGCGGTTCGTGGCGCCGCGCGCGGCCAGCCGTACGATCTGCAGCTCCTGCGGAGTCAGCAGGCCGGCCGCGCCCGGCACCCGGACGCCGGTGGCCGCCTCTCCCGTGGCGCGCAGTTCGGCGCGGGCGCGGGCGGCCCACGGGTCGGCGCCGACGCGTTCGAACGTGTCCAGCGCCCCTGTTCGTCTGGATCAACATGATCAGCTACGCTGCCTTCGCCATGGGCGCGCTCGCCATCTACCGCGGCTGGCGGGTGCCGCTGCTTATCGCCTGGTTCTTCGCCATCATGGGCGCGATGGGCAACGCGATCGGCCACCCGATCTACGACCTGGTCTCGGGCGACCTCGCCTTCCCCGGCATCATCACCTCACTCGGCTACTGGATCATCGGCCCGATCCTCGTGCACCGGCTCTGGCCGGCCTCCCTCCCCGACCCGGCCGCTACTCCGGGCCGCCGGCCGATGGCTGCCGCGCTCTGAGCCGACCGGCCTAAGGATCTGCGCGAACAGAGCGGGTGCCTCGGGAGCGTCGCCAGACTGTCGGCACGGCGGCGTTACTCGTCGTCGCCCTCCTCGGGCTCGGACTCCATGTCTTTCGCCAGACCGAGCGCCTCGGTGACCCACCTGTCGAACTCGATCGACGCACGCACCCAGCTCACCGTGCTGGCCACGAAATGCTCCAGCCCGACGCCGCCGCCGATCAGCATCTGGGTCTCACCGATCAGGCGGACCGAGCCGTCGTCGTGGGTGTGGGTGTAGACCTTGGGCCACAGCGTGCGGCTGTTCCAGTCGTCGACCGTCGCGTACAGTCGCGGCTTGTCGTCGATGCTGTACGGACGGTCGTAAAAGGTGCGGACCGAATAGACCTGCTGGTCCCCCTCGCCGCGGAACATGAAGTACGTGCGGAACTCCTCCCAGGGCGCCGCAAGGTCACCCTCCTCATCCACGACGAACCTCAGCTCCATCTGTTCCAGCAGCTGCTTGACCACATCCTGGTCAGGCAGGATCACCGCCTCGGCGGTGCTGGACGGGTTGGGCTCCGGCTGACCCTCTGAATTCGGCCTCGAGGACGGATCGATGCTCACCGGGAAGATCCTTTCATACGTTTCCGCCATCCTCCCCCATGCCGGACGGTGAGCGACGGGCCGGCCTGGAACGCACGCGTGAACTGCCTGTCGCCGTCACCTGCGCTCACGAAGGAAGGCGGGGATGTCGGCGCGGGTCGGGTAGTTCGGCAGGGGTGCGGGCTTGTCCTGCAGGAACGCGGTGATGACGGCGCAGGCTCGTTCGTTGTTGTCGTCGAGGCCGTTCCAGATGCGGTGTCCGACGCCGGGCATGTACTGGGTGCGCTGGATGGCGAGGTCGTCGGCCAGGACGGTCGTCGCCCATTGACGGACCTGCGATGAGCACTCGGCGATCATCAGCATCGCGGGGGTGCGGGAGCGCTTCAACTGCGGGGCGATGGAGGGGGAATCCTTGAGCGTCTGCTGGATGTTGAGGCTCGCGGCCGGGCTGAAGGAGAAGTTCTGCGTCGTGTCCTCGATGGGGATGCGGTGCGCGTCCGGCGCGCAGTAGGCCGAGGCGGTGTCGCTGCCGAGGTCTGCGGCTCTGAAGGCGTTGACCCCTTCGGCCTGCTCGATCAGGTCGGTGTCGGGTGCGAGAAGGCCGAGTTGCATGAAACCGAGTGCGACGGCGTACCTGGGGACACGCGTGGACCGCGGGCCGGACATGGCCGGCGCGAGGTCGCGCGCGGAGGGCCGTCCCCGGTGCCCGCTGATCCGCGTGGTGGGGCCGTCCATCGGGCCGGGCTCGGCGATGACCGCTCGGTGCACCTGGGCGGCGACGCGCGGGGCGGCCAGGGCTCGGGTGAGCACGACCCCGCCGAAGGAGAATCCGAGGACGTCGACCCGGCCCTTGTCCAGGCGGTCGATGAAGGCGGCGAGGTCGCGGACGGATCTGGAGATGGAGTACTGGTCCATGGGCAGCAGGTCGCTCCGTCCGCCGCCGGCGTGCTCATAGGCATAGACGTCGTGGCCCTGCCGTGCCAGGAGTTGCAGGAACCGGTGGTCGATCACGGAGATGCCGCGGACGGGGCCACCGTGGAGGTACACCAAGGGCACGGGTTGCCGGGTGACGTCGCGGGCGGGCGGGTAGTGGTAGACCGCGACCCGGCTTCCCGTGGCCAGGCTCCAATGCTGCGTCGCCACGAACGGGAGGTCTGGCGGGTATCGCCGTTTCGTGGGCACTGTGGGGACGCAGACCGACGCCGTGAGCGCCGCGGCGACGATCACCGGGAGAAGCGGCCCTAACCGGCCCGGCCAGGTACGGCGGCGGCCCCGCCACAGTGCGGCGGCGACTCCGGCTCCGAGGGTGGTCAGCCATGCGGCGAGCCCGGAGCGCGCCCCGTCCGTCAGGACGAGCAGTGCGAGAAACAGGCCGGCCAGTCCGGCGACTGCAGCCGCGGCCACGATCAGCCGACCGATGAAGCGGACAAGACGGAGAAGAAATTCGGGCATCACGGTCCCTGCGCCAGTTTCCAAACGTTGTTTCAAAACAACGTTAGCATTTGGAGTAGACTGCTCGTCGTGGGCAGGCCGAGAACGAACGACGACACCGTCAAGGACCGCCTCCTGGAGTCCGCAACGGAGATGTTCGCCACCCGTCCACGGGAGTCGGTCACCATCCGCGCCTTGGCCGCCGCCGCCGGAACCTCGACCGCGGCGGTGTACACGCTGTTCGACAGCAAGGACGTGCTGATCGCCGAGGTGCGCAACCGTGCGGTCGCCGGGCTGTTCCAGGACCTGTCGGCGGTGCCGGCCTCCGACGATCCCCTCGCCGACCTCTACGCGCTCGCCGCGGCGTACCGGCGCTGGGGGCGCGAGCACAACCACCTCTACGCGGTGTTGTTCGGTGGCGTGCAGCGCTTCGACCCGTCGGGCGAGGTGGGGCCCGGCGACCCCGTCCGGCCACTCATCGAAGCGATCAACCGCGCCTTGTCGGCGTCCGTGCTCGTCGGCGACGCGACCTCCATCGCTCTCTCGCTCTGGGTGACCCTGCACGGGCTTGTCACCCTCGAACTGGCCGGGGCACTCGACACCGCCACGGCCGAGACCACATTCCGATCGACCATCCTCGCCACGCTGCGCGGCTGGACCAGCCTGCCCCTCGGATCGAGTCCTGGTCAGGCGCCGTGATCCGGGAGGACGTTCTGCTCGAGTACCGCGTCTTGGACTGACCGCGAATCCCCGCCCAGCCGGGAGGCCGGTGCCGCGCCAGGCGACGTTCGCCTCGTTCAGCAGCGAAAATCCGATGCGGGCGTCGCTCATTCGCGGCCATGATGAGGATCATGAGTGTGCGCATCGACGATCCTGCTCGGCTCGGGGAGAGCCGGCTCCCAGACGGACGGCTGCTTGGCTGGGCCGAGTGGGGGCCGCCGGACGGCATTCCGGTGTTGCTGTGCCCGGGGGCGGCCACGAGCCGGTGGCTCGGCTTCGGCGCTGATGTCGTCGACGCGCTCGGAGTGCGGCTTGTCTCCGTAGACCGCCCGGGACTCGGCACCTCGACACCTGCGCCGGGCCGGACGTTCGCCGACTTCGTCGACGACATCCGCCATCTCGCCGCGCTGCGCGGGTTGGGGTCGCCGGCGTTGATCGGCAACTCGCAAGGCGCGCCGTTCGCGCTCGCGTGCGCCGTGGAGGGTGTCGCTGCCAGATTGGCCATCGTGTCCGCCGCGGACGAGGTCGCCGCACCGGAGTTCGCCGGGGCCCTGCCTACTGAGCTGCGCGAGCTCGTCGACAAGGTCGCCTGCGACCCGGCCGGGGCGGAGAAGTTCTTCGCCGCTTTCAGTGCGGGCGCGATGTGGGACATGGTCATGGGTGGGAGTCCAGAGTCTGACCTGGCGGTATATCTGGATCCTGCGTTCGAGGCCGCCTACCGCCGGGCTCTGAACGAAGGGTTCACCCAGGGCTCGGCCGGCTATGCCCGTGACGCCGTCCTCGCCATGGGGCGATGGCCGTTCGACCTTGCGAAGATCACCGTTCCGGTCGACGTCTGGTACGGCGAGCAGGACATCAGCCACTCGCCGGACAACGGAGCGACACTTGCTGCCCGGATTCCGGGCGCCGTCCGGCACCTCGTGCCAGAGATCGGTGGCGCGGTCCTGTGGACCCACGCCGAGCCGATCCTCCGCTCCCTGACCGGAAGATGATCACGCGCGGATGCTCGGACGCTGGAGGCGGATCCGGCCACCGGCCGCAGCGGCCATGACCGGGCCAAGAAGAGCGCGCCGTGGACCACGGTGACCAAGCTGTGCCTGCGGCAGTCTGGCCTGGCTGGCATGGCGGTGGCTAGGGAAGCGTGGTTCAAGGGCGCACCCGCCTCCCTCGCGGCCGAGCGGTGGAATGATCTCCGTGTCGGCTCCATGAGGGCGCGTTCAGCAGAGCGTTGCGGTCACCTGGGACTTAACGTCGACCGAGGTGGGGCTGATGCTATAGGTCACCCGTTGTACGCGTGCGTTGAAGGCGTAGTCGGCCCGCCCTTGGCAGGTGAAGCTCACGAGCCACGGCCTGACCGTCGTCCCGGCGTCCTGCTGATTGACGGCCTGAAAGGGTCCTGAATTGAGCGTCGCGGTGCCTTTGCGGAGGACGTAGGTACCTTCGACGATGCACTGGCGACGCTCGACGCCAACCAGGGTCCGGCGTACGCAGGTGGGAGGTTCCACAGAGGCGACGGGAGCGGGAGAGTCCGTGACGCAGATGTTCCACTGAACCTCGGTGCCAGAAAAGACGATCGACGCGGTCTTGCACTGTGACGTAGCGTGTGCCACCCCCAGTCCGGTGGCCGTGGTTGCCGGTAGAAGGAGGAGGACCAGGGCGGCGCCAGCGAGATGTGCTTTCGGTCTACGCATGCGGGCCACCTTTCGTCATGTAACGCTTCGAAGCCAATCATAAGCAGAGAGTGTTGACCCTAGGCTGACTTCCGCCCGCCTGCTCATGGGTCCCTCTCTTCGCAGGCTGTCCTTGCATGGGAAAGCTGAGGTGAGGCAGGTCAAAGAGCATTCCGCTCAACACACCTGTCATGTTCCTGGCGGAGCCATCGCATCACCGCGTTCCCAGACGTGGTTCTTGATCAGGCGGCCCGACCTTGGCCGGGCCCTTGGGGTAAGGGAACGGTCGAGGCGGGTCAACCTGGCAGTCCGATCAGTCCCCAGCCGCGACGGTTGGCTTCGCCTACCACTTCTCCCCAATCGCTGAGCAGGTCGGCGAACTCCTCGAAGTTCTTGATCCAGTGTCCTGAGGGGCGCGCGGCGTACAGGGCGAATGGCTCACGAAGTTCCTCAAGGTGCGGCGCCGCCTTGACCCAGGACTTGAAGAGGGTGGGTACTGCCGCCGGAGGGTAGGCGAGCGACACGCCTCGACTCCTGTTGATGTCAGCAGGGAACAGGTCGCCATGCACATGGACAGCATCGTTGGCGGGGTCAGGCCCGTACCAGAACAGCCCTGACAAGAATCCGTCCAGCGTCACGCGCAGATCCGGATCGGCAAAGCCCCGGATCTTCTCCCAGGCTTGGCCGGCCCAAAAATGCGCCTTGAACGAACCTAGCGTGCGGAAGAACTCGTACCTCGCGAACCATGGTGCGCCCAACACCGAGGGCCACACCCACCCGCGCTCGGGAACCTCGAGGTCCGAATCATCATCCGGGCATGCTACGTCCATGAGTAGCTCCATGCGCTGGTCGGGTGGGGCCTCCTTGACGTGCGCCCAGTCGACGATGAGGACCGTAATGTCCAATCCCATATGGGAAGGCTAGGGCCCAAGCGTGATCAACATGACGTAGAGCGCCTGTCTCGCGCGACCGCATACCGCAGGATTCCCCTGGACCCTGGTGCTGCTGATTGCCGGGCCGACCACACGGCAAGGCCCTGTTTGCATGCTACGGTCGCGACATGAAAGAGCCGATCCCGATCTCCTCGGATACTGCCCGTAATCGGCGAAGGATTCGGTACGCGGATATCACAGGCGTGTCTGCAGCACTCAACTAGGAGACGAGTTGGGTAGACGGCGGCCATGAGGCTTGGCGTGGCTCACGATCGCGGGTTCGCGTAAGGAGCGTCGCGCTGACCTGCGGGTTCCCGGATTTCCAACGCGGATTTGCGCACCCAGAATGGCCCGTGGAGTTGGCCGGTGCCGTATGTCAGGACGGTGAAGACGAGGGCGGGTGCGACGGCAGCCCAGGTTGTGTACGAGCCACCTCGTGTCAGAAGCCGCGGACGCGGGTGAGGTGGATCCGGACCGGGACCGAAGAACCTCTTCGCGAACTTCACGGCGCCACCGAACCGCGCGTCGATGGCCTCGCCATACTTCTCCAGCCACGCGGGGTTGTCGGGCATCGCCGGGTGGTCGTCCAGGATCTCGGCGGTGCCGATGAGTACGACGATATCGTCGCCGCCGTTGCTGTCGAAGTTGAGCGAGACCAGCGGCTGCCGCCGGATGGCCGCAAGCCGCCTGGCCCCGCCTGACTGTAGGTCAGCAGGCTGTCGCCGCCGGGTCAGCCGGAAAGGGGCAATGGCCTGGCCACAGAACCTAGCGTGCTGGTTCGGGATCGGCTGGGAAGAGGGGGCGGTCAGGGGCGGGCAGCCACTGGCTCCGCGTGGTGAAGGGGCGGTAGCGGTCCTTCGCGTAGGCGATGAGCAGCGGCAGCGACGGGTGGCGGTTCGCCTCGTGCCACATGAGGGACCAGGGGTACACCGGCATGGGGTCGGTGACCGGGATCTCGACGACGCCGGGAGACATCGGGTACTGCCTCTTGTTGCCGAACGTGATGAGATCCGGTGAGGCTGCGACCCTCTCCATGATGTGGTCACGGCCGAAGAACGGGCCGGAACTGTCGATCCGCACGCCGAACTCGGCGCTGAGGAGGCGGTAGTAGTCCGCCCACTCGCTGTCGCGGGCGTTGCCCGGCATCCACGCCGTCAGGCCCGACAGTTCCGCCATCCGCACGCGCCTGCGCCTCGCGAGCCGGTGCCGGCGGCTGACCAGGATGGGGATCGGCTCCAGGCAGGCCGGGGCGCGCTCGATCCCTGGGGGCACCTCCCCCGTGGTGCGGCCGAACGCCGCGTCGACCGAGCCGTCGGTGAGCGCCGTCGCAGGTGAGACGGCGCCCTTGGAGACGACGATGTCGACGTCGACGTCGCTGTCCTCGTAGAAGGCCCGGACCAGGTCGATCGGTGCCGCGTCGCGGCCGAGCACGTCGATGCGCAGTGGGCGGCGGCGCGCGCGGAGCATCGCGGCAGCCTGGTCGGCGAGGCTGATCAGCGCCCGGGCGTGCGGGAGGAAGGCCGCGCCGTCCTCGGTCGGCTTGACCCCGGCGCGGGACCGGATCAGCAGGGGGACGCCCAGGTCGGATTCCAGCCTGGCGATTCGTTTGGACACGGCCTGCTGGCTCATGCCCACGCGGGCGGCCGCCTCGGTGAAATGCCCGTCGTCGACGACGGCGAGGAAGGTCCTGACGGCACCGAGGTCCAGCTCCATGAACAACTCCCGGTTGTTTTCCGTTGACGTGTCGGCTGTTGGACACCACCCTGACAGCCTTTGGTTTGAGGAGCGGCGCCAAGGGACTCCAGAACAACTGCAAGGAGTATAAGTGGCAGGCCTTGTCAGACGGCTGTGTCCTGCTCAGGTGCTCAGGTGCCGCCGCCGGCGCGACCGTGTTCCTGTCCGTTGCGAGCAGGCCTGCTCCTGCGCCTGGGATCACGATGGGAACGGCGGCGGGCCTGTGCCCGTTGCCCGTCGGCCAGCCGGGCGGAGAGCCAGGTCCGGAGGGGGTGCGGGCGTGACGACCATGCCGCTCTACAGCGGGAACTGCTAGGAGAAGGCGGCCAGCGCGATGCGGAGGGTTCGCTGGTTCTGCCCGGAGGCCTTGGCGTCGGTGGAGTTGACCGAGTAGACCAGGGTGCGGCTCAGATCGCGGGTCGCGCCGACCCCCGCGGCATACCCGTAGCGGGCGCCGGTCTTGCCATAGGCGACGATCCCGCCCGGCAGCACGAGCCTCGTCATGCCGGAGGTGTAGCTGGCCGGCTGGTTGCCGCACTTGTCGTGCATCATCACCTCCGGCACGGTGAACATCGGCTCCAGTTGCGCGGGCGGCACGACCTTGCCCGAGAACAGCGCCTTGACGAACTTCTCCAGGTCCGCAGCCGTGGCGATGAGATCGCCCGAGGCCCAGGTCGAGGTGACGCTGGTGGCGGTCATGTCGACCACGTGGCCGTCACCGTAGGCGATGGCGTTTTCGAAGCCCGCGGGCACCACCTGGTAGCCCTTGTGGCGCGGGCCGCGGATGCGCGGCGAGGCGCCGGGCAGGTAGCTGTCGCGCATGCCGACCGGGCGCAAGATCCTGGCCGTGACCTCGTGCTCATACGAGCGTCCCGTGACCTTCTCGATCAGCATGCCGGCCACGAACGTGTTGATGTTGAGGTAGTGCTGCCGGGTGCCGGGCCGGAACTCGATCGGGTTCCGCACGGCCAGGGCGACGTACTCCTCCGGCGTCCAGGTCTTGAACCGGGTCTGGTAGACCCAGTCGAACGTCTCGGGCAGGGTGGGCGCCGGCAGCCCGCTGGTGTGGTTGAGCAGCTGGCCGACCTGCACCTTGGGGTAGGAGTCGGGCAGCAGGCCGGGCAGGTGGTCCTGGACCGCGTCGTCGAGCGAGATCCTGCCCTCGGCCACGAGCTGCAGCACCACCGCGGTGGTGAACATCTTGGTCACGCTGCCTGCCCGGAAGCGTACGCGCTCCGACGCCTTGCGCTGGGTGGTGAGGTCGGCCACGCCGGTCGTGCCCTTCCACGAGCCCTTGCCGCCGCCGACTCGGACGATCGCGGCGGTGGCGTCGGCGGCGGGCAGGCCCGCGATGGACTGCTGCAGCGCCGCGCTGTTGATCGGCGGGATGGACGCGTCCGGGTCGGGCTGGATGACAACCGGCGGTGGGCAGGGGGTCGGCGTGGGTGCCAGGCTCGGCGTGGCCGCCTGCGCGGGCGTGGCCGTGAGGAGGGTGGCGAGGGCGAGACAGGCGGCTGCCAGCTTCATCGGGATATCTCCAGGTGAGAGAGGTTCTGCTGGGATGCGCCCATCCTGTCGATCACGCGACGGCAGCGGATCGCCGGTGCGACGGATTCGCACTCACTCCTACGAGGGAGTCCCAGGATCACCGGTACCGGCGATGCCCGCGGGCCTCCGGCGAGCCGAGGATTCTCCCCATGAAACTTCGCTTCGCCTTCATCGCCGCACCGCTGCTCGTCTTCGCCTACGGCGTGATCCGCATCCTTGACGGCCTCGACGGCAGCAGGGGTCCGGGCATCGCGTGGACGACCGGCCATCTCGCGTTCATGGCGGCTCTTGTCCTCTTCGTTCCTACCTTCTGGCGGTTGCGGCACCTGGCCGGACGCACCGCCCTGGCCACCGCGAGCGCGGTGGCCGGGACCGCCGGCATCGTGGCGTTGCTCGCGCAGTTCGCGATCGACGTCGTCGTCGGGTTCATGGCGGCCGACCACGACGCGATGGGGCCGCTGTTCGACCAGGTGCAGGCCGTGCCCGGGGTGCAGCTCGCCGTCTACGACGCGGGCCCGTACCTGTTCTACGTGGCGCAGCTCGCGCTCGTCGTCCACTGCGCCCTCCGCAAGGAGGTCAAGGTGGTCAAGGCCTGGACGCCGGTCCTGGTGCTGATCGACCTCATGCTCCCGCTCATCGACAAGGACTTCATCCCGGTCGGCGCGATCTTCCTGCTGGTGTCGTTCTGGCCGCTGGCCCGGCGTGACGTGGCCGCCGCCCGGCGTGCGCTCATCCATGCGTGAGGCACAATGGCACACCGTGTCTGATTTGACGTTGGTCGACGTCGCTCGCCGACGGCTCCAGGCGCTGCCGCACCTGTGGGTGGACGGGGTGCTCGCCGGAGTGATCACGGTGATCCAGCTGTGGCCGCTGATCTCCTCGGCGAGCTCGACGGGACGGCCGTGGCATTGGTGGGGGTACGTGGTCGCGGTCGGCGCCTCGGTCCCTCTGGTGTGGCGGCGGCGGGCCCCGGTGATCGTCCTGCTGGTCAGCCTGTGCACGAGCGAGCTCTACGACCTCGTCGGCAACGTCGCCCGACAGCCCATCTGGTACGGCCTTCTCGTCGTTTTCTACACGGTCGCCGCCTACAGCTCCCGGGCGTGGAGGATCGGCGTGCTCATGTTGACCTGCGTCGGGACCCTGGTGAGCGCCGGGTCGTGGGACACCTTCGTCCGCGGGACGGTGCAGGTCGTGGCCGCGTACGCCATCGGCCGGGCGGCAGCGACCTCCCGCGCCCACGCGGCCGCGCTGGAAGAACGTGCGGCCAGGCTGGAAAGGGAACGCCAGATGGAAGCCGAGCGCGCCGCCGAGCGCGAGCGGGCCAGGATCGCCCGCGACATGCACGACATCCTGGCCCACGCGGTCAGCCTGATGGTGGTGCAAGCCGAGGCCGGGCCCGTGGTGGTGCGGAGCAACCCGGCCAGGGCGGAGGCCGCGTTCGACGCGATCGCCGCCGCCGGGCGCGATGCGATGGTGCAGTTGCGTCGCCTGCTGGGCGTGCTGAAGGAGGACGCGCACACGCCGCGCGAACCACAACCCACGCTCCGCGACCTGCCCGCACTTGCCGATCAGGTCCACGGCACGGGCCTTGCCGTCGCCTTCGCAGAAACGGGCGAGCCTCGCCCGCTCGCGCCGGACAGCGCGGTGGCCGCCTATCGCATCACGCAGGAAGCGCTCACCAACGTCGTCAAGCACTCCGGCGCCGACCGCGCCGACATCCGGCTCACCTGGGAGGACGAAAACCTGATGATCGACATCAGCGACAACGGCACCGGCGGGAGCCGGGCGCTGCCCTCGGGCGGGAACGGGCTGATCGGCATCCGCGAGCGCGCCGCCGCCTGCGGAGGCGCCGCCACGGCGGGGCCGCGCCAGGACGGTCCGGGCTTCGTGGTGTCGGTACGGCTGCCGCTGGCGGCGTCATGAGCGTGCGCGTCGTCGTGGCCGACGATCAGGAGCTGGTCAGGGGCGGGTTCGCGATGATCCTGGACGCCCAGCCGGACATCGACGTGGTGGCCGAGGCGGGCGACGGGGCCGAGGCGGTGACCGCGGTCCGCGCACACTCCCCCGACGTGCTGCTGCTCGACATCCGCATGCCCAGGATGGACGGCATCGAGGCGGCCAGGATCGTGTGCGCGGAAAGCGCGTGCCGGGTGCTGATGCTGACCACGTTCGACCTGGACGACTATGTCTTCGACGCGCTGCGGGCCGGGGCGAGCGGCTTCCTGCTCAAGGACGTGCGCCGCGACGACCTGGTGAACGCGGTCCGGGTGGTGGCGGCCGGCGAGTCGCTGCTCGCCCCCGCCGTCACCGGGAAGCTGATCGCCGAGTTCACCAAGCGGCCGGCGGCCCCGCCTTCCGTCGCGACGCTGGAGGTGCTGACCGCCCGCGAGCGCGAGACGCTGCTGCTGATCGCGCGCGGCCTGTCCAACGCCGAGATCGCTCAGAGCATGGTGGTCAGCGAGCACACGGTGAAGACGCACGTCAGCAACGTGCTGAGCAAGCTGGGGCTGCGGGATCGGGTTCAGGCCGTCATCGCCGCCTACGAGTCGGGGCTGGCCGTGCCGGGAGCGTAACGCGCTTCCAGAGAGGTAGGGCAGCTGAGGGTGGGACGACCTGGAGGCGATGCGGCAGGTCGTCGAGCTAGTGGACGCCATGGGCGACAGGACGGACGACGACTGTCGGGCACGATGCTCAAGCGAACTAGCTGGTCAGAAGCTTGAAGATCGTTAAGGCACGTCAGGCGAGTAGGCTGACCGCGATCACCCGCGACGGTGAAGGAGTTGCTCGTGACCGCCGACCCCACGATGACCCGGATCGGCCAGGGGGTGGAGTTGCATCACCACCAAGGTCAGCGTGAAGCCGCTCGCGACTTGTTCGCGCAGATCTGGGACGACATCGGCGGTGAGCAAGGCGATCCGCTGCATGTATGCGTCCTTGCCCACTCGATGGCCGACGTGCAGGACGACGTGCACCAGGAGCTGATGTGGGATCTGCGAGCGCTTGCCGCCGCGGCCGTCTGCGCCGTGGAAGTCGCGCTGTCCGGCTGGGGAGTCGTCGGGACGGGCACCTTCCTGCGCCGGCATCCGGACGGCGCGGCGCGCGAGCGGGTGACGCGCCACGATGTGAAGGCCGGTGACCTGCGCGAGCCGGCGACGAGTGCGCGGCGGGTGTGGCCCCTGCTGTCCGGGCTCGCCAAGCCTCGTCGCAGATCGCCGGTCGGCGCGTCCTGCGGAGTCGGCCAGGCCGGTGGGTTCTTCGGGTCGGCAGGGCCTCGGCCGCGTGCCCTTGTGCGCCCGCAGTCACACGTGTCCGTCGGACTGCTCCGGGATCGCCTCGCCGTAGCACCAGCAGGCCGGCCACCAGCCGACCTCGCGCAGCGCACCGCGGCGGGAGCGGGCTCGAAGGTGAAGGCCCGCCGGCCCGGTATTGCCGCAGGTCACGCGCTGCGCGTGTGTATCACGTTGCCAGCGGGGCAGGGCTCTTGCCAACGATGGCGCGCTGGCGGCGGAAGGTGGCGATCCACGTGGCCTCGGGGTTCCGGTTGGAATGGCCGATCACAGAGGACCTCGTCACGCTGCGGGCGGCCGTGCGGGCGTTCGGCGCCGGTGCCGGCCTGACCGACCGGCGGCTGACGGATCTGGTGATCGCGGCGAGCGAGGCCGCCGCCACGGTGCTGGAACATGGTGGACACGGCTCTTTGATCGCATGGAGCGACCCGGGCGGGGTGAGCCTGGAGGTCGTCGACGCGACCGGCGCGTTGACCATGGCGTACTTGACCGTAGATCCTGATCCGGACCAGCTCACCGAGCGGGGCATCGCGTTCTGGCTGATGCGCCAGTTCTGTGACGAGATCAATCTCGACGACAGCGGCGGCATCACCCGGTTGCATCTGCGTTTTCACTATCGAGTCCGGCGAAACGGTGATCGTCGCTTGCCGGCGTGAGGACCGGGCAGGTGGTGGCTCGAAGCGGGGCACCATACGGAGGCCGAAGGGGCGGCTGGTCCGGTAGGCCACTGCGGACCCGATGTGATGTTGCCGAAGTGGCGCGCCTTGCGCCGTTCGTGGAGGAACTGCCCGCCCCGCTACGGCCCCTATCTCGTAGGTGTATTCGAGGGGTCGTCGCAACACGGTGAGCACTTACTGGCGGCGGCCAGCATAGCGAGCCGAGTGGGTTTCCGCAGTCCCGAGTTGCGGGGACTGCGGAAACCCATAGTCGGAGGTCAGCAGGTCGCCAACGTGGGTGACATGAAGCCGACCGAGATCGGGGAGGTTCGGTAGTCTCGGCTGATGGCGAAGATCTTGGTCACGGGGATGTCGGGCACCGGCAAGTCCACGGTGTTAGAGCCTGCTGACAAAGGATTTGGTCGCTGAGGCCGGGACAGGGATGCCCTGGTCGAGCCCCATCTTCGAGCGATACGCCCGGCGGCGGGCAAGATACGCGCGTACCCCGCAAAATCGGTTGCGCAGGTCGTCATGATGATGACATGACGTGGACAGCACCCGACGTAGAGCGGGGACCTCGGACGGACATGGCCTGTGGCGAACGCGAGATGCTGGATAACTGGTTGAAGCTCCGCCGGCTGTTCCTGCTGCGCAAATGCGCCGGCCTCACCGCCGAGCAACTGAAGACTGCCTCCGTGGAGCCGTCCAACCTGACGCTGCTCGGCCTCCTGCGACACATGACGGAAGTCGAGCGCTGGTGGTTCCGGGAGAAGTTCCTGCACGAAAACTTGCCCGAGCTGCACATCACGGAGGAGTACGAAGACGGCGACTTCGACCTGGTGGCCGACGCCGACGCCGAGGCCGACTACGCCGCCTTCCTCGCGGAGACGGCTGCCTGCGATGCCGCGGTTGCGGACATCGACCTCGAGGAGCTGGCCGACGACCCCCGGGCACCGACCGGCAAGGTCAGCCTCCGCTGGATCTACATCCACCTCCTGGAGGAGTACGCGCAGCACACCGGGCACGCCGACCTGATCCGAGAGCGCATCGATGGGGCCACGGGAGCATAGCGGCTCTCCCGGCATCACCCGTATCTAGGTCCTGCCACCTCACCGACGTACCCGCTGATCAGCTGAGCGGTGGTCAGCCGTAGCTCCAGGACGCCGAGCCGGCTGACGAAGGCTTAAGCGCTCGTGGGCATGCGACCGTAGAGGGCTGGCCCGATCTTGTTGATGGAGCCCTGGTGGGACCACTGGGACAGCTGGACGCGGAAGCTGTTGACGTTCTCGATTCCGAGGATGGCAGCCAGCTCGGTCCCTTTCCAGGCCCGCCAGGGCTGGCCGGCCAGAAGTTCCAGGACCCTCACAGTGGCCCGGCACGGCCCGGTCGTCAGCCTCGGCAGGGCGCTCGCTGATCATGACCATGGGTGTGCTGTAGCGGGGCTGGCGCTGCTGGGCCAGGCGGCGGGGCCGAGGACGGGCCGGGCGAAGGAGTAGGTGCCGATCACGTTGATGTGCTGGCGGACGAAGGGCGACAGCCGCGCAACGTCTTCCTCGGCCAGCGGATAGCCCTCGGCTTGGAGCTGATCGAGAGCCCGGCCCTCAACCGGGCCTTCCCCCACATCGCCCTCACCCTCGAGCGCTGCGATCCCCAAACCCGCGACTACCTGGCCAGACGCACCAGCGACGGCAAAAACCCGACGCGAAGCCATCCACGGCCTCAAGCGCTACCTCGCCCTCGAACACCCGTCACCCGCTGCGCGAGCCGCTTGACAAACATTGAAGCGTCACGCAATGGCCGTCCTCATTTCACGACGCAACCCCTGTGACCAGGTCAAACTCGTACACCACTTCCGTGGCCGCAACCTCAGGCTGTCACCCTGGAGAGCCGCACGGCGCGCGCCCTTCGGCCTTAAGGTCGCGGGCTAATTAGGACCTAAGGGCGCTGGTGCGTACGTACCACGCGAACGGCTGGACGGCGCATGCGCATACGAGCAGAGCAGGCTGGGTAGCGCGCTGCGAATGGGGTCAACTCCGGTATCCAGGCCGCGGCGCCGGCTCATCACTCTCCTCATAGCCGTTCTGCTGCTCGGCGTCACCGAGTCCATGATCGGGCCTTACCTCGTCCTGTTCGGCGCCGAACGACTGCGGTTGTCGGCACTGGAGATCGGTGTCTTCCTCTCACTGTCAGCACTCAGTGGCATGGTCGCCAGCGTCTGGCTCGGCGGCCGCTACGATCGCCGACCCGGCCGATGGCCGGCGGTGCTGGCCGCGTCGCTGGCCGGAACGGGATACCTGCTGCTCCTGGCTACCCCGCCCTATCCACTGCTGCTCCTCATCGGCGTAGTGTTCCTCGGCGCGGGCAGCGCGGTGTTCCCGCAACTCTTCGCCCTCGCCAAGAGCCACGCGGACGGAACGGCGGCCGCGTCCGGCAGTGGCACACCCGTCCTGCGCTCGGCGTGGTCACTCGCCTGGGCGATCGGCCCGCTGGCGGGTGGCGCGCTGCTGGCCGGGCCCGGCTACTCCGGAGTGCTCGCGGCCACGGCCTGCGGATTCTGCCTGGTGGTCGCGGCCGTGCTCGGACTCGATATCCGCCCGCCGGAAGTGCCGCGGCCTGTCGATGCGGGCAGAGACCGGCCGCTCTCCTCGCGAGCCGTCGCGCTGTCGATCGCCGGCTTCGCCCTGTTCCACGTCGCGATGTTCTCGGGCGCGGTGGCGCTGCCGCTCTATGTCACCGAGGTGCTGCACGGCTCGGCCGGCGCGGTGGGATGGATGTTCAGCGTCTGCGCGGCGGCGGAGATCCCCGCGGCACTCGCCCTGCTGCTGTTACCAAGCCGCTGGAGCAGAGACCGGGTGATCCTGATCGGCATGGGGCTCATGATCGTGTACTTCGCCCTCGTGGCGGCGTTCACCGGCATCGTGGCGCTGGTGCTCATTCACATCGCCCGAGGAGCGGCCATCGCCGTCGTGGGCGCGCTGGGCATCAGCCATATGCAGGACCTGATGCCGGCCGCCCCCGGACGGGCGACCACGTTGTTCGCCAATACCGCGACAGCCGGCTCGCTCGTGTCCGGCATCGCCGCCGGGGGCATCTCCCATGCCCTCGGCTACCGTGCGGCGCTCGTCTGCTGCGCCGTACTCAGTGCTGTGGCGTGGTTGCTGTTCCTCCTCGCACGGCGTCAGGCGCCAGTCGAGGCAGGCAAATTTGTCACCGAGCCGGTGTCGCACGCTGGGCGGGCCGCTGACAACGGACCGATGGGCTCGGATGGGTCTGGACGGTGGCGCTGATAGTTGACGGAGTGGGGCATGCTGCGCCGTACGCTGCACGTAACTAATGAGTATCTGTCCGACCCGGCCTACCGCCGCAAGATCGCTAGCCAGCTTCTTCGCGGCCCGCGCAGTTGCACGAGCTGGGCTGACGAGCCGACCTGGGTGAGCACGACGATGAGTTGGAGCAAGCCGTAGGCGGCCGTCATGGTCTCGTCATCGAACACGACGGTGCGCCCGCCAGCGGTCTCCAGTGCCGCGCTCACGTCCAGCCGTCCGTGCACCAGGACTCCCGGCCACGTGTCCCGGCGTCCAGGTCAGCAGGTCCAGGACCTCCAGGGGCTTCACGCTGGCACCGGCGCAGACAGCCTCGGCGGCCTCCAGGGTGCAGCCATCGGAGTGAACGGCGAGCCGGCGCAGCACCGCCTGCTCGGCTGCGGTGAGCAGTTCCCAGCTCCAGTCGATCATCGCGCGCAGTGTCTGCTGCCGGGCCGGGGCACCCCGATGGCCGCCGGTGAGCAGCCGCTCCCGGAGCGCCGGTCGGGATCAGCGGGCTCCAACTGCTCCAGGTCCAGGCCGGCCAACTCGGCACGGCGTCGCCCCGTACCGAGCAGCAGGTAGACGATGGCCCGGTCGCGCAGGGGCCGAGTGTGGGCGTGCAGGCGCGCGTCGACGCCGCGGTGAGGTGTCAGGGCTCCCAATCGGGGGGTGGGCGTTACGCCCCTTTCGAGATCGCCGAGCTCTGTCGGCGGTAAGCGCCGGGAGCGGTGCCGAAGTGCCGTTTGAAGGCGATGGCGAACGCGTACTCCGAGCCATAGCCCACTTTCCGCGCCACCGTCTCCAGCGGCTCATCGGACTCGCGGAGCGTCTGAGCCGCCGTGTTCATCCGCACCCAGGTGAGATAGCCGAGCGGCGGCTGGCCGACGAGTGTGGTGAAACGGCGGGCGAACGCGGATCGCGACAGCCCTGCCTCCGCGCCGAGGTCATGAACCGTCCATGACCGGCCGGGGTCGTTGTTGATGCGGCACAGCACGTGGCTGATCGCCCGATCGTTCAAGGCCGGTCCCCAGCCGGCTCCGGCGCCATGTTCTCTGTACCAGGCGCGTAGCGAGAACAGCAGCAGGGCGTCGAGCAACGAGCCGATCGCCGACTCCGTTCCGATGCCCGGCTTATCCAACTCCGCGCCGAGAAGGTCGATCACACTACGCAACGGCGGCTCGTGGCCCAGTTGGGCCGGAAGGTGAATGATGTCTGGCAGATCGTTGATGATCGGATGGCAGCGCTTGTCGTCAACGGGAAACGTTCCGCTCAGCATCACGGCGGTGACGGGCTGGCCGGAGGATCCCAGCAAGACCGTCTGCGGTTCGAGCCGGAATTCGTCTCCCCGCATGAGAGGGACATCTTCCAGCTCCGTACCGGGACTGTCGGCCAGGCCGTGACCGTGGCCGTTGGCGAGCAGCACAACGTCGCCCATCCCCAGCGCGACGGGATCGCCCGCGCCGGGAATCAGCGTGCAGGCCCCGCGCAGCATCACATGGAACGCCACGCCTGCGACGGGCTGGAGCCGGCCTCCCCACACACCATGCCCCGCGATGCGGGCGAACCGCGGTCGACCCGAGCGCATGGAATCGATCACTTGACTGAGCACGTCCACCAGCGCAGGCTACCTGAGTCCTTCGCCAGGCTATCAATGAGGACGATGGCGTATCCATGGAGGATTCTGACGCATGGACCGTCTCGGTGGCTCTCCGTACTCTGGCTGCGGCCGGCGCCAGAACGCCGGCCGCGCACAGTGAGCGAAGGGCGAAGTTATGATCAAGGTTGGTATCATCGTCGCGAGCACCCGGCCCGGCCGCGTCGGCGATGCGGTGGGCCGCTGGGTCCTCGACCGCGCGAAGAGGCAGGGCGGTGCGCAGTTCGAGCTGGTGGACCTCATGGACTATGACCTGCCGCAGCTCGATGAGCCGGTGCCCGCGCTGATGGCGGCAGGCTACAGCCGACCGCATACCAGCCGCTGGGCCGAGAAGGTCGCCTCGCTGGACGCCTTTGTCTTCGTGACTCCTGAGTACAACCACAGCTTTCCCGGCGTTTTGAAGAACGCGCTCGACTTCCTCTATCCCGAGTGGGTCAACAAGGCGGCGGGCTTCGTCGGATACGGCATGGAGGGCGCGGGCCGGGCCATCCAACACCTGCGCAGCACCATGGCCGCGCTCGGAATCGCCGACGTCCGCCACCACGTGGCGTTGCTGATGCACCACGACTTCGTCGACTTCACCGAGCTCAAGCCACAGGCCCACCAGGACGACGCGGTAAGCGCCATGCTGGAAGACGTCATCGCCTGGGGCCGCGCTCTTAGGCCCCTGCGCGACAGCTGACCACCGACAGCCGGCCACCGACGAACGGTTGGTTCTCTTGATGAGGCTCGTAGTCCTCCGCCAGATAGTCGCAGGTCACGAGGCACGGTCACGCGACATCGGGCAGCCGGTGTAGGCGATGATGAGGTCTCGTTTCTCCGCCTGCACGTGCTCATCTGGGCCAGTGTCGAAGCGCTCCACTTTTCCCCGATCAGGGCCAGGACCTCAGGCGGTGGACAGTCCTGGGCAGGGAGGGGCGGGTCCATCTGGTGCTGGGCCAGCTCAGCGTCGTCCAGGCGGCGCGCTGCTGCGCCGGCGGATGGCGTCGGGCTTGCGTGGGTCCTCGGGCTTGCGTGGGTCCTCGGGCTTGCGTAGGGTGCCGGTCACTCGTGATCCATTCAGCGACGCGGCGGGGTTTCGGTGGCGGCGGCATACTCGGCGCGCGGGTAGATGGCGAGAGCGTCACCTTCACCGGACCCAACGGCTTGCGGTTTGCGGCGAAGCGTCTGTCTGGCGCCGCGAGCGTTATCCCCGAAGCTCGGCATGCAGGTTAAAGGGAGAAATGCAGCGTGCATCAGAGTGACGAGCAAGCGGTCTTGGACCGGATCCGTCAGGGTCTCGTCTATACCGAGTCGGATGCGTCGTTTAAGGATTCTCAGCGACGTACCGATCTCATCTTCGAGTACAACCACACGCCCCCCAGAGAAACTGATAGGCGGAGGTCGCTACTCGTCGCGATCCTCGGGTCGGTCGGAGAGCGCGCCGTACTGCTGCCGCCCTTCCATGCCGGATTTGGAAGCAACGTCCATATCGGTAATGACTTCTTCGGTAACGTCAATCTCACATTCGTCGACGACGTGGACATCCGCATCGGTAACGGCGTCATGATTGCGCCAAGTGTGACGCTCACGACAACGGGGCACCCGGTGCATCCCGCGCGCCGGGTCGACTACGGCCGGTTCTCGGAACCAATTGTGATCGAAGACAAGGTCTGGATCGGCAGCAACGCCGTCGTCCTGCCAGGCGTCCGTATCGGCTACGGATCCGTCATCGGCGCGGGCAGCGTCGTCAGTCGCGATATCCCTCCGATGGTGGTCGCCGTCGGGACGCCCTGCCGGGTACTCCGACCCATCACAGATGACGATCTGACAACCCGGGCCGCGGTCGTCGGCTAGTTAACCCGGTGTGCGGGTTTCTCTGGCCAGCCAAGGGGACCCTCGTACGCTGCAGATGAAGCCGTCATCTCGCGTACGAGGGTCCTGCCATGGACATTACGACATTCGTCACCACGGTGTTCTGCCTCATCGACGATTGGCTCGGCGATCGACGCCTACGCCGGCGAGGGCCTCGGCCGACGCTGGCCGACAGCGAGGTACTGACCATCGAAAGCGTCGGGGAATTCCTCGGCATCGACACCGATCAAGGCCTGTACCAGCACTTCCGCCGGCACTGGGCGGCATGGTTCCCCGCTCTATGTCACGTGCACCGCACCACCTTCACCCCGCCAACCTGTGGCAGGTCAAGCAGAGCCTGCACCGGCATCTGCTCGACCAGCTCGACTTCGACGCGGCCCTGTCCCTAATGACAGCGTCACCATCCCCGTCTGCCGCTTCACTCGCGCCTACCGCTGCCGCCGGCTGCGCGAGGTGTCCGCCTGGAGCCGCGACGAAGTCGGTCAAGCAGACCTTCCTCGGGTTACGCGGTCACCTGCGGGTGTGCTGGCCCGGAGTGATCGTCGAAGCCCACCTGGCGCCCGCCAACATCGCCGATCAGGCCATCGCGCCCGACCTGCTGGACCTGTAGCTGCCGGTGCCCAGCGCGCTGGAGCAAGGCTGGCGGCCGTCATCGCGCGCTCGCCGTGCCCGCGCATCACCACCGTCGCTCTTCCGTACCATCACCCCTCATCCGGCGGGCAATCTGCTCCTTCAGCGCCTCCAGGTTCTCCAGCTCGCCCTGCTTGCCCAGGGAGGCACGTCGATCCACGCCTCGCCCTGAACCGGGGCTACTTGCCTTACATGCCTTAACGGCCTTCAAGCCGCTGACCAGCTAGTTCGCTTGACTACCCCAGATAACGATCGCCCCTTTTCTCTCCAGTTCCGCTCCCGAAGATGATCACCGGAAGCACGCTGTTACGCGCTCGCCATTAGTGCTTTTTGCCAGCATCACTGTCTGGGTGCTTCGATCGGGCATGCGCGATGATGACCGGCATGGACGCTCGTTTACTTGGTATCGCTGATCTGGTCGAAGCCCCGTCCGCGGCAGTCGTGGTCGACGTCATGCGTGCCTTCACAGTGGCTGCCTGGGCCTTCGGTCAGGG
This sequence comes from Nonomuraea sp. NPDC049400, assembly GCF_044466425.1. Taxonomy (NCBI): domain Bacteria; kingdom Bacillati; phylum Actinomycetota; class Actinomycetes; order Streptosporangiales; family Streptosporangiaceae; genus Nonomuraea; species Nonomuraea sp. NPDC049400. Next base: position 140,671 of record NZ_JBITMP010000010.1, on the reverse strand, counting down.
GGCGGAAAAGATCGTACTTGCTGAGTCGCTGGACGAAGCCCTGGCGCTGAAGGCTCGCCACCCGGATTGGGTGGCGCTCAAAGACGGTCCGCCGGCGACCGGGTTCGACGCCGTCAACTCGCCGGGCCTGCTGCGCTCTGTCGACCTTGGTGGGCGGACCGTTGTGCAGAAGACCACGGCAGGGACGGTCGGCGCCCTTGCCGTCAAAGAGGCGCCGCTGGTGATGTGCGCCAGCTTCGTGGTGGCGGAGGCAACGGCGCGGCTCTTGCGGAAACGCGAGTGCGGCAGCGTCACGTTCGTGGTCACCGGCGACGACGGGCGCGCCGATGAAGATCTGGCGTGCGCTGAGTACATCGCCCAGAGGGCCACCGGAGCCGGGGCGGATGCGGCTGAGTTCCTCCGGCGCGCCGGCGAGTCGCGCGCCGCCGCCGCGTTGGCGGAGGGCCTGCGCCAAGGAGCCCATCCTGATGACGTAGCACTCTGTCTTGAACTCGACCGGTTCCCCTTCGCCATGGTGGCGGCCTTGGAGGACTCGCTCATGGTCCTCCGCCCGTGCGCCGTACCCTCGCTGACCGACGAGGCTTCGAGCTGATCGCCGGTGAGGAGATGTTCAAGCTGAACGTGATCCGCGCGGTCGGCCTGCCGGAGGATCTGTTCGCGACGTCGCGCCCAAGGTGCTGGCGTGATCGCGGGCACCTGCGTCAACGACGGGGCAGGACCGGGGCCCGGCCACGCTCGCCGGTCGACGACGACACGAGAAGTCAGGGCACGATGACGGTCTTGCCGCGGGCGTGGCCGGAGCGGGCGCGAGCGACGGCGACGGGGGCGTCAGCCAGCGGGGACCTCGGCGGCTACGGTGACGCGGAGCGTGCCGGCGGGGGCGAGAGCGGCGAGGGCTTCCAGGTCGGCCGGGGTGGGGCTGTTGCCGAAGTTGGTGCCGCGGATCTCACGGACGGCCAGGGCATCGACCGGCGGCGTAATTGGTGTTGATGAGAGTGCCGCCGGGCACCAAGAGGCTCGCCAGGGCGTCGATGTCGCCGCCGGGGGTGGTGATCAGGTCCAGGACGGCGTGCGCCCTCGGGGTGGAGGGAGCGGACCTGTTCGGCGATGGTGTCGCCCGGCTGGAACCGGGTCACGCCGGGGCCGACGCGCTCGACCACGCCGGCGCCGTCAGCGCCCATGACGAGGGGAAAGGCGTGCACGACGGCGCCCTTGAGCGCGCCGTCGGCCACCTTCCAGTCGAAGGGGTTGAGTCCGGCGGCACGCAGGCGGACCAGCAGCTGGCCGGGTCCTGGGGCGGGTGTCGGCAGGTCGGCGAGCTTGGGTTCGGCTCCGAAGCCGGTTACGACGATGGCCTTCATGGCGGTGCCTCTTTTTTTGCTTGTTGCTTTTCAGACGGGAGTCGGTGGGCCGGGCGGGGTTCAGGGAGTGTCTGGGCCTGGTGCGGTGAGGTAGTGGGCGTAGACCAGGTCGCCGATCGCACGTGTTGCGGCCAGGCGCAGGGGACTCTCGGGGCCGTTGAGGAAACGACCGGGCCGACGAAGCGCGGCGTCGACGACGCGGAGTTCGTGCGCGAACGGTAGTTCTGTCGCGCACCGTGAGCTGCGCCCGCGGCAACGAAAGGGGGCGCTGTACTGTCAGGAACGCCGGAGAGGGGTACTTGGGCTGCCTCCCTGCAGTCCTTAGCCGAGGCGGTAGGCCCGGTCGAGCAGATATCGCTGCTCGACCTGGTTGCCGGTCAGGGCGGCTGCCTCGCGGTACAGTCGCGCCGCGCCGGCCGTGTCGCCGGTCATCTGGAGCAGGTGGGCGCGCACCGCGCGTTCCCGCTGCCGGGTCAGCGGTTCCTGATCCAGCCCGTAGCGGCGGTTGAGGTCGTCGAGCAGCGCCAGCCCTCGGCCCGGCCCGTACGCCTGGGCCACCGCCACCACGCGGCTCAGCCGCACCGGCGCGGTCGGGCTGAGCCGTTCCAGCCACAGGTACAGCGCCGCGATCTGCGGCCAGTCCGTCTGCTCCGGCGTCGCGGCTGTGGCGTGCACGGCCGCGATCGCGGCCTGCAGCTGGTACGGGCCCACCTCGCGCCGGCTCCAGACGGTGTCGATCAGCTCGGTGCCTTCGCGGATCAGGTCGGGATCCCACTGCGTCCGGTCCTGCTCCTCCAGCGGCACCAGCTCGTCATCGCCGCCGGTGCGGGCGGAGCGCCGTGACTCGGTCAGCAGCATCAGCGCGAGCAGACCGGTCACTTCGGGGTCGTCCGGCAGGGAGTCGCGGAGCATGCGAGCCAGCCGGATCGCCTCGCGGGTGAGGTCGACGCGGGCGAGTTCGTTGCCGGCGGAGGCCGTGTAGCCCTCGTTGAAGATCAGGTAGAGCACCTGCATCACGGCGGCCATCCGGCTGTCCCGGTCGGCGCCGGTCGGCGGGGTGAAGCGGGCACCGGCGCGGGCGAGCTGCTGCTTGGCGCGGCTGATCCGGGTGCCCATGGTGGGTTCGGCCGTGCCGAAGGCATGCGCGATCTCGGCGGTGGTCAGGCCGCCCACCGCCCGCAGCGTGAGCGCCACCTGGGAGGTGGCACTCAACGCGGGGTGGCAGCAGAGCAGGAGCAAGGCGAGGCTGTCGTCGGTCTCCTGCGGCGGGGGCGCCTGGCGGGCCGGTTCCCGCATGGCCAGCTCGGCGACGCCGGCCTCGTGCTCGCGGCGGCGCCGGGCCTGCTCGGAGCGGAGCAGGTCGACCATCCGCCGGTAGCCGATGCGGATCAGCCAGCTGCGCGGGTTGTCCGGCACGCCGTCGGCCGCCCAGGTCCGGCTCGCGGCCAGCAGCGCCTCCTGCACCGCGTCCTCTGCGACGTCGAAGTGGCCGAAGCGCCGCACCAGCGCACCGAGCACCTGCGGCGCCTCCGTGCGCAGCAGGTGCTCCACATCGCCGGAGCGGCCGATCATGCCGCGAAGTCGTCGCCCATGATCGGGCGGATCTCGATCGGCTCGCCCAGCACCTCGACGATCCGCGAGACGATTTCGACGGCGCGTTCCCTGCTGGCCACGTCGATCACGGCGAAGCTGGCCAGGACCTCCTTGAGCTCGGCGAACGGCCCGTCGGTCGCCACCACGCCGTCCGGGCTCCTGCGGACGGTGGTGCTGACCGCCGGATGGCCGAGGCCCTCGCTGCTGACGAACTCGCCGGTCTCGATCAGCTCCTGCTCGAACTTCTGGTACGCGGCGAACGCGGCCAGTGCCTCCTCGGACGGAGTGTCGGCGGTCGCGGCGTCCCAGGCGGCGGCCGGGGTGTAACTGAGCAACAGGTACTTCACTGTGATCCTCTTCTTGATCGTGCTGGGAAAGGGTACGCCCGGTCAGGCGGAGCGGCGCAGGGACAGTGCGAGGACGGTCGTCCAGGTGAAGGCGACCAGGCCGTTGACGGCGATCTGGATGCTCATGTGGTCCGGCGACACGGGCAGCAGCAGGACGAGCCCGGCGGCGCCGCTCAGCACGGCCGGCAGGACCGCCCGGCGGCGGGCGTACCGGACGGTCAGCACGATGGCGGCGACGGCCAGCGCGGTGAAGGAGACGGCGGCCGCGACCGAGTGCGCCACGCCGTGCCAGGACATCTGGGCGGCCGGTCCGTCGGGGGTGCCGGCGGGGAAGCCGTTCTCCGGATCCATGGTGAACAGGCCCGCGCAGACGAGCCCGGCGCCGAAGATCCCGACGAGGATCGGCAGCGCCCGCCTTCCGATCCCCTCGGTGAGGGTGCGCCTGACGCCCGCGGCCAGCGCCAGGCCGCCGAGGCCCGCGAGCACGAACGTGATGATCTGGATCCAGCCGAGGTCGCCGGTGGCGAGCTGGCTGATCGGGTGCCGGGTGATGTCGAAGCCCTCACGGGTGAGCATCTGAGCGATGGCCGAGGCGAAGAAGACCGGCCCGGCGAGGGCACCGGCGAGCAGCAGGCGGCCGGACGCGGCGGGAACGGCGAGAGTGGTGTGGACGGCGGGGGTGGCGGTGGCCATGACTTCCTCCTCGATGGTTGCTTGGCAGGACCCCTTCGGCGGGTTCCTGTCGCTACCTCGTAACCGGATCCCGGATTTCGACATGGCCGCCAATGTGATCTAAGTCACATCCGAAAGACGTCGAAGGCCGGGGATCGCCTCCGAGGTAGCGGCAAGCACTCACCAAGGAGGACGAGATGGACACGATGCCGAGCGCCGAACTGAAAGCCCTGGACCGCCTGGTCGGCACCTGGACGGTCACCGGCGGCGCCGAGGGAACGGTGCGGTACGAGTGGATGCCCGGCGGCTTCTTCCTGCTCCAGCACGTCGAGCTCACCCAATTCGGCCAGCAGGTCACCGGCCTGGAAGTGATCGGCAACCTGCACCCGTTCGGCGAGCCGGTCAGCGCGGACGTGGTGTCGCGCTTCTACGACTCGGCCGGCAACACGCTTGACTACGTGTACGAGCTGACCGGCGACAAGCTGACCATCTGGGGCGGCGCGAAGGGCAGCCCGGCGTACTACGAGGGCACGTTCAGCGCCGACGGCACCACGGTCACCGGCGAATGGGTCTACCCCGGCGGAGGCGGATACGCATCGGCCATGACCCGGATCTGACACCGGCCCGCCACGCTCACCCGGCGATCCCCCGGTGGCATGGAGTTGTCCACGCGGGGGCAGGTCAGGGGAGGCGCCGTACGGAGTCGGTGACCTTGCCGTCCTCCATCTCGGCGGAGAGCTTGAACGAGCGGGATTTCACCTCGGCGGAGAACCAGCGGACGCCGCCCGGACCGCCCGCCGGACCGAGCGGCAGCTCTGCCGAGGTGCCGTCCGAGTAGCTGATGCGCACCTTCCTCGCTCCGGTCCCCGCGAAGCCGATGAGGACGTTGTCGCTGGGCAGGTCGAGCTCCATCACGTCACGCATGATCGTCAGCGGCGCCCGGCCGTACTCCGGCTTCCACGGTTCGAAGCTCCCGCCGCCACCGTCCACGATTTTGGCCCGGCGGGAGAGCACGCGCAGCGCGTACGTGAAGGTTCTCCCCTGCAGTCCGGCGCTCATGGCCCAGGCTCGTTCGGCGTTCCTGCCGTGCGTGACGACACGCAACGGACGGTTCTCCTCGTCGGCGGGCGGGAACAGCAGGTCGGGAGGGTACTCCAGGATCTGGCCACGCGCCCGCTCGACGGCTTCAGTGCCGGCTGGGCGCAGCCCTCGTACGAACGCGTCCACCACCTCGTCGGCCAGACCCAGCGCGGACACCTTGACGATCATGCCGTTCTCCCGCCAGAGCCGGACCTTGGGCATCATGAGGGCCGGATCCTTGTGCACCCAGTCCATGCTGAGCGATCCGCTGGACAGGAGGTCGCCACCCGCCAGGCCAGTGGTGCCGCGGATCTCCCGGGGCTCTCCCATGACCGTGGCGCCGGTGAGAATCTCCATGCCGGCATCGCCGGGCAACTGGCTGACGGAAATCCTGGCGCGCGCCCGCCGGTTGGTCCAGACCTGCTCCGTTCCGCCGAGTTCCGCCCGCCAGCCGGCGATCGGCAGCGAACCGGTCTTGACGAGGTCCAGCCCCTGCGGCAGATGCGCGGCGTCGATCCGGGGCCGCCGCAGATCCTCTGCCACTCCGTTGGCCGCCCTGATCAGCTCGGCCTCCGGCAGCCCGTGGCCCAGCACCGCGAACGACTCGAAGTCCTCGCTCGACCTCACCGGCCAGGTGATCCAGCGGTGCTGTCCCGATCCGCCCATGGTCGCCTCGTGCTTGTCCAGCTTGACCGGCTTTCCACCGTACGGCTGATCCCAGTCCTCCGACTCGGTCACCAGGACGGCCAGCGTCCTGTCGCCGGGCGTGTCGCCTTCCGCGTACGCCGTGACCGGATCCTGCTCGGCCTCCGATGTGACCAGCTGCTCCAGATGGAGGTCTCCTGGACGGTCCGGCAGAAGCAGCGCCGCGGCGGCCTGGCCTGGAGTGGGCGCAGGATGAGCCTGCTGGGGGTCCGCCACGTTGCCGCCGCATCCCGCGCTCAGGACGATGAGGGCAGCCGCCACGAACACCCGCAAGGATCTCATTCCTGCTTTGATGCGATCTTCCGCGCGCGAGTTCGCGCGACGGGGTTTCTTGCCTGACTTTCCCTGAACCAGGTCGTCTACCGTGCCGGCAGGCGGCCGGATCCGGAATCGACAGCCTCGGCGAGGCGGGCGGCGAGGAACTCGCGTTCGGCCTGGTTGCCGGCGAGGTCCAACGCCGCCCGGTAGGCGAGGGCGGCCTCGCGGCGGCGGCCGAGCCGGCGCAGCAGGTCGGCTCGGATGGCCGGAAGGTAGTGGTAGGCAGCGACGTGCCGCCATGGTCGGCTCGGAGACCAGGAACGCCTTGGCGATGTCGCCGGTGCCGACCCCGCACACCAGGCGCAGGGTCAGGGCCACTTGGGCCTCACGGGCCAGCGCGGGGTGGCAACAGGTGAAGATCAGCCGCAGGCGGTCATCGGGGATCGCCTCGTCGTCGGGCTCCTCCATGTCGACTTCGTCGGGTTCTGCGAGCAGCGGCATTTTCGCCCGGAATGCCTGGTCCCGGCGCAGCACGTCCAGCGCTTTGCGTTTGGCGGTGGTGGTGAGCCAGGCGCCGGGCTTGCGGGGCACGCCGTCGTGGGTCCAGGCCTCCAGTGCGGCGAGGTAGGCGTCCTGGACACACTCCTCGGCCAGGTCGAGGTCGCCGGCGACGCGCGCCGTCGCGGCGAGCACGAAGGCCCACTCGCGACGGTGCGCGTCCGCCACGGCGCGTTCGACCGCGGCCCTGCTGTCGTCGCTCACTCGGCGGGCGGGACGAACAGCGGCCGGACCTCCACGCCGCCGCCGTCCAGGTGGACCGGGTTGAGCTTGGCGATCTTCAGGGCGACGTCGAGGTCGGGCGCCTCCAGGATGAAGAACCCGGCGACGACCTCCTTCGCCTCGATGAACGGGCCGTCGGTGACCAGGTCGCCGCCGCGCACGGACGTGGCCGTGGTGCTGGGCTGCAGCGCATACCCCGCGACAGCGCGCCCGCCCAGTTCCTCGACCTGGGCCGGGTACCGTTCGAGCGCTTCCTCGTACTCGGGCGAGATCTTCATGGGGTCGGCCGGTGCCGGCATGTAGACCAGGACTCCGTACTGGGGCATCAGGCCCTCCTCCTTGATGGTCATCCTCTCTATCACCCGACGAACAGGAACAGCCGACATCGACAGCGGCCCGGAGGAATTACTCCGGCGCGCCGGTAACCGGCTCGAAGGCGTAGCCAACGGCCCGGCCGGCCTCGCGCTGCTGCCCCGCGTAACCGTGCCGCCGCGTCGCCGGGGGCAGGTCAGGGCACGCGCAGGTTGGGGCTCCGCGTGAGCCCGAGGAGGCCGAGCAGGTCGTCCATCATGTGCTCGAACAACGGCATCGGGTTGTCGAACGCGAATTGGTGGTGTCCGTAGACGGCCATGCAGAGCAGCCCGTAGATCTGCCGCCAGCAGATGATCATCAGGAACACCACGCCGATCGGGAACTCCAGGCCGACGGTCTCGCGGTAGGTACGCAGCTGCGGCACCAGGGCGGGGTCGATGTCCTCGTCCGCGGGGAAGGTCAGCCGTCCTTCTCGCCACAGTTGCGCGAACCGCTGCCCGAACAGGCCGCCCAACTCGCGCGCGATGACCATCGGGATGTCGTCATCCGACGCGGCGACCTTGGGGAAGCCGGCTCCCATGAGCAGGTCGAACTCGACCTTGTTGGCCAGCGACCAGTCGAGCACGGCCCGGGTGGCGGCGTGCAGCTGGGCGCTGATGTCGTCGGGGTCCTGGCGCTGCACGGCCTGGGAGACGATGTCCATGAACTCCGCGGTGACGTCGTCGTAGACGGCGCGGACGAGGCCTGCCCTGCCGTTGAAGTAGCGGTAGAGAGCCGGGGGCGTCACCCCGACCTCGCGGGCCACGGCTGCGAGGGTGAGACCCTCGACGCCCTCCTCGGCGGCGATCCTCCGGGCGACTGCCTTGGCATCGCGTTCGAGCTCGGCCCGCAGTCGTTCCCGTCGCGTCAACGCTGTCACCCGCCCATCTTGTCTGGTCTCGTCCGCAGCTGCCACTTGCGGTTAATAGGCGACACATGGTTAATAGTATTCACTCTTTTATGGATCATCATTGAAGCGATGCGAAGGAGACCTTGGATGGGTAACCGCAGAGGCGGCTGGCCGGCGACGACGGTCGCGATCCTCCTGGCGACCGCCGGCTGTGCGGCACAGGCCGGCCCTGCCGCCCCGTCGCAGCCGGGCCCGAGCGTCGCCGTCACTGCGGACGCCAGGAAGGCGGCGCTGGCCGAGGCGGCCAAAAGCCTGCCCGCCTTACTTTCCGCCCCGGGGCCGGTCGCCTGCTCGGAGCAGGACGGGCAGTGGCAGGCCACGGCCTACGACGACGCCTTCCGCACCCGTACCGCGGCCTTCTCCAGCACCACGCTCGCGCCCCTCTTGACCGAGATCGCCACGAAAGCCGGCGGACAGGAGGCGTTCGTGCGCAGCCTGTGCGGCGAGAAGGGAGACCCGGGCGTCAGCCCGGTCTCGCTGGACGGCCGCCGGGTCGCCGTCCAGGTGGACTTTCCTGCCAGCGGCGATCCGACGCATGTCGGCTGGCTGGACCTCGGCACCGGGACGTTCACGGACCTCACCGACAAGTCAAACAAGAAGGGGTACGTCAAGGAGACGTTCTCCGACAAGTACCCCGGATTCGCGCCCGACGGGTCGTTCTGGTTCCTGCGCGACTCCCAGCAGTTCTTCTCGGCGGACCCGAACGGCCGGCTGACCCCGCGCCGGCTCAGCCTGGCCTGTTTCAGCAACCGGAACGAAGACACCTTCTACCAGGTCGTACGGTCGGTCGCCGTCATGTGCGAGGGCACCGTCCACCCCTCCGGGAGGTTCGCGGCCAACCCCAGTCGCGTGGCCAAGGGGATGACCCTGGTCCAGGGAGCCGAGCTCGACATCCTCGCGAACACGGTCGACCGGTACGCGAACGCCCCGCTCCCCCTGCCGTTCGGCATGAAGGTCGCCGTCCGCGACGACGGACGCCTGCAAGACTGCGGCCCCGTCGCCTGGGTCAACACCACCGACCTGCTCTGCGCGGGAGCGAGCAACGACTTCTACACCGTGCAGATCGACCCCAGGACCGCCCGGAACGACATCGAGTACGTGCAGTCCACCGAGGTGAAGGTGAAAGCCGAGATCGCCCCCGCGACCGAGACAACGATCAGCTCGGTGGCGCTCTCCCGGGACCGCCGCTCCCTGATCATCGTGGCCGATGCGGACAACACCGACACGGACCGGCTCTACCGCGCCAGCCTGATCTCCCCCTCCGACCCCGTGGAGATCGGCCCGGTCCCGGCGGAGTCGAAGGAGCACTTCACCCTCCTGAGCAACTACCAGCAGCCCGTACGCGCCGCCGGCACCTCGCACTGACGGGTGCCCTCGGCGGCGGCCAGGACGTCGCGGTGACGGCGTTGGGTGAGGGAGGTCGTCCGCTCCACAGCGGACGATGACGGGAAAGGGGGATTACCCGCTCCTTTCCACTCTCAACGTATAGCGCACCGGGGGGCTTGCGGCAAGACCCGGGTCGTGCCGCAGAATCGTCGGCCGAGGCCAGAATCTGCGGATATGGGGGACGCGCAGTGCGTGTGTTGTTGTCGACGTATGGGTCGCGCGGGGACGTCGAACCGTTGGCGGGACTCGCGGTGCGGTTGCGGGAACTCGGCGCGGAGGTGCGGGTGTGCGCGCCGCCGGACGAGGAGTTCGCTGGGCGGGCCGGGTGGCCGAGCTGGGCGTCGGCGCGGCGCATGACGGTCCGGCCCCGACCGCCGAGTCCCTGTCAGCCGCGCTCAGGACGGCGCTGGCCGCCGAGACCCGGGCACGAGCAGCAGCCGTGGCCGGCACGATCCGCACCGACGGGGCGGCGGTGGCCGCGAGGCTGCTGATCGACGCGATCAGCCGGGAAACGGCGGCGCGTGACCACGCGGGATCGCCGTACAGACGCCTTGCTGCGCACAATGGCGCAAGCAATCTCACATCGGAGCCAATGACTTGAACCCCCTGACCACCAGCGCTTTCGACCTTCCCGACAACCTCTCCACCAAGGCCGACCCGGCGCTGATCGCCGGCGATGAGCAGCACTTCGCGGCCATCGCGGAGAGCCTCGAGCAGTCGATCGCCGAGCTGTCCGACCGCCTCGATGCCGAGCGCAAGTCGCCCGGCGGCAAAGGCCGGCAGGCGATGGACCGGGACATGGAGATCCACCGGCTGACCGCTCGCCTGCGCGCGCTGCGCCGCTTCGGGCTGGACCTGTGCCTGGGCCACATGGTCAGCGCGGACAACCCCGAGCCCGTGTACATCGGACGGCTCGGCCTCACGGACAGCGCGGGTCGCCGGCTGCTGCTCGACTGGCGCTCCCCCGCGGCTGAGCCGTTCTTCGGAGCCACCCACGCCAACCCGATGGGCCTGGCGAGCCGCCGCAGGTATCGCTGGACCCGCGGCCGGATCAGCGACTACTGGGACGAGGTGTTCACCTCGGACGGGTTCGAAGGGCACGCCGCGCTCGACGACCAGTCCGCCTTCATCGCCAGCCTGGGCGGCAACCGGTCGGGCCGGATGCGGGACGTGCTCGGCACCATCCAGGCCGACCAGGACGCCATCATCCGCGCGGGCTCCCGCGGCGCTCTCGTCGTCGACGGCGGTCCGGGCACGGGGAAGACCGTCGTCGCCCTGCACCGCTCCGCCTACCTCCTCTACTCCGACCCTCGCCTCGGTCACCGCCGGGGCGGTGTGCTGTTCGTCGGTCCGCACCAGCCCTACCTGGCCTACGTCGCCGACGTCCTGCCCAGCCTCGGTGAGGAGGGCGTGCGGACCTGCACCCTGCGGGACCTCGTCGCCGAGGGAGCCGCGGCGGCGATCGAGACCGACCCGGACGTGGCCCGCCTGAAGTCGTCCGCGAACATGGTGACGGCGATCGAGCCGGCCGTCAGGTTCTACGAGAACCCGCCCACCAAGGGGATGACGGTCACGACCCACTGGTCCGACATCTGGCTGAGCGCCGACGATTGGGCCGAGGCGTTCGAAGCGGCAGAACCCGGCGCTCCGCACAACGAGGCGCGCGACCAGATCTGGGAGGAGCTGCTCACGATCCTGGTGGACAAGCATGACGACGACGACGTCTCGGCTGACCTGGTCCGCAAGTCGCTGCTGCAGAACAGGGAGCTGCTCACGACGTTCAACCGCGCGTGGCCGCTGCTCGAAGCGACCGACCTCGTCGGGGACCTGTGGTCGGTACCCGCCTACCTGCGGATGTGCGCTCCCTGGCTGAGCCCCGACGAGGTCCGGCGGCTGCAGCGCGCGGACGCCCAGGCCTGGACGGTGTCCGACCTGCCGCTCCTGGACGCGGCCCGGCAGCGGCTCGGCGACCCGGAGGTGTCACGACGCAAGCGCCGGCATGACGCCGCCGTCGCGGCCCAACGCGAGCGCATGGCGCAGGTCGTCGACAACCTGATCGAGGCCGATGACGACGGTGAAGGTCTGGTGACGATGCTGCGCGGACAGGACCTGCAGAACAGCCTGATCGACGAGACCGCACTACCCGGCACCGACCCGGACCGGCTCGCCGGCCCGTTCGCGCACATCGTCGTGGACGAGGCGCAGGAGCTCACCGATGCGGAGTGGCAGATGTTGCTGCTGCGCTGCCCGTCCAGGAGCTTCACCATCGTCGGGGACCGCGCCCAGGCCAGGCACGGGTTCACCGAGTCGTGGCAGGAACGGCTCGAGCGGATCGGGCTCGACCAGATCAACCTGGCCTCCCTGAGCATCAACTACCGGACGCCGGAAGAGGTCATGGCGGAAGCCGAGCCGGTCATCCGGGCCGTGCTCCCGGACGCCAACGTGCCGGCCTCCATCCGCAGCAGCGGCGTCCCCGTCGTGCACGGATCTGCTTCGGATCTGAGCTCGATCCTCGACACCTGGCTCGCCGCGCATGCCGAGGGGATCGCCTGCGTCATCGGCGATCCCACGTTCCAGGAGACGTCCCGCGTCCGGTCGCTGACGCCGGAGCTGTCGAAGGGGCTCGAGTTCGACCTGGTCGTCCTCATCGACCCGGAGGAGTTCGGCGAGGGCGTCGAAGGAGCGGTCGACCGCTATGTCGCCATGACCCGCGCGACCCGGAAACTCGTCATCCTCACGAGCTCCTGACGACGGCCGGACGAACGCCTGGGGCCGATACGGCGGTCGCCGGATGCCCGGCGACGGCGACCGCACATGGCGCGGTCGCCGTCGCCGCCATTACCCATCCCTCACTCAGGCACTCGCTGCCGGCGTCAGGGACGTATTCCAGAAGTCGGCGTACCGCCCGCCGCGGCGGAGCAGCTCGTCGTGGCTGCCCTCCTCCACGATCCGGCCCTCGTCCAGGAAGACGATGCGGTCGGCGCGTTGCACGGTCCGCAGCCGGTGCGCCACCATCACCACCGTCCGGCCCGCCATCAGGCGCTCGATACCGTCATGGACGGCCGCCTCGTTCACCGGGTCCAGTGCGGAGGTCACCTCGTCCAGCAGCACGACGGGCGCGTTCTTCAGCAGCGCTCGCGCGATCGAGACACGCTGGCGCTCGCCACCCGACAGCAGTGCGCCGCCCTCGCCGACATTCGTCGCCCATCCGCCGGGCAGCCGCTCGACCACTTCGTCCAGCCGCGCCGCGGTCGCCGCCGCCCGCACCTCGGCGTCGCCGGCGTCGGGACGGCCGAGACGCACGTTCTCCTCGATCGTGCCGTCGAAGAGATAGACGTCCTGGAAGACGATGGCGATCTGCGCCATCAGCACTTCAGTGTCGATCGCGCGCACGTCCACACCCCCCATACGCACCGCGCCCGCGTCCACGTCGTAGAACCGCGCGAGCAACTGCAGCAATGTGCTCTTGCCCGCACCCGACGGGCCGACGACGGCAAGCCGCTGTCCCTCCGGCACGGACAACCACACGTCGTCGATCACCGTACGGTCGCCATGCCGGAAGGCGACGGAGTCGAACTCCAGGTCATGGCGTTCGGGCTGGACCGGTTCGCGAGGTTCCGGCAGCGGCTCGGTGCGCAACACCGTGTCGAGTCTCGCCAGCTCGGAACGCGCGACGCGTAGCTGGCCGCCGATGTCCGACAGCGACAGCAGCGGATCCGCGCAGCGGGCGGCCAGCACCAGGATCGTCAGAATCTCCGCAGCACCGACATTCCCGCCGAGCGCGAGGTAGGTGCCCAGGGCCAACAGCACGGTGAACACCGCCTGCACGGTGAGCGTCAAGCCCACCACCCCAGGCAGCGCCGACAGCGTCAAGCGGCGGGAGGCGCTCTGGAGCTCCTGCAACGAGTCGTCGAGCAACCGGAAGCGTTCGACGGTCCGGCCGCCGGCGCGCAGCACCGGCTGGGCCTGGAGATATTCGATGACTCGCCCGGTGGCCTCATGGTCGCGTTCGACGCGCTCCGCATCGGCGGCGGCCATCGAGCGTCCCGTCCAGATCTGGATCGCCGCCACGACCGGTACGGCGACCAACGCGGCCAGCCCCATGCGCCAGTTGAAGGCAAGCATCACGACAACGATCGTCAGGGGGGTCACGCAGGCGGAGATGAACGGTGCCAGCAGATGCGCGATCACGCCCATCGCCTGCAGGACGCCGCGGCTGGCCAGGACGGACACCTCCCCGACGCGGCTCCCGCTGTACCAGCCGATCGGCAACCGAGCCAGATGATCGCCGAGGCGGCGATACATGCCGTGCAACAGCGTGGTCCCGGCGCGGAACCCGGACAGGTCGCTGACATAGCGCAGCACCGCGTAGACCGCGACCGCGGCCCCGAACGCGAGCAGCCAGGGCCGCGCGTCTCCGGGGGCGCTCCCGAACAGTTCCCGCAGCACCGGAACCAGCAGTGCGTATGACAGACCCTCGACTATCGCGGTCGTCGTCATCAGGGCCACGGTGCGGCGCACCGGCTGGGCGTACTCGTTGCCCAGCACGCGCAGCAGCATTCGAATCATCGGGGCTCGTCTCCTTGCAGTACGCCGACGTGGGGGGCGATCGCCGATCGCTGGGATTGCCAGAACGCGGCGAATTTTCCGTTCTGCGCCAGCAGCTCGGCGGGCTTGCCGCGCTCGACGATCGACCCGTTCTCCAGCATCACGACGGTGTCGGCGTCGGCGATCGTCTCCAGGCGGTGGGCGATGACCAGGACCGTCCGATCGCCCTCCAGCGTCGCCAGGGCTCGGCGCACCGCCTGTTCGGTCTGGGGATCGGCGAAGGCGGTCGCCTCGTCGAGCACCAGAACGGGCGCGTCGGCGAGCAGGGCGCGGGCGATCGAGATCCGCTGTGCCTCGCCGCCCGACAGTCCGGCCTCTTCGTTGATCACCGTGTCGTATCCGCGCGGCAGCTCAAGAATCCGATCATGAATATTGGCCAGCCGGGCGGCGCGGATCACGTCGTCGAGGTCGGCCTGCGGCACCGCCAGCGCGATGTTGTCCGCGACCGACGCGCGCAGCAGGCGGACGTCCTGGAAGACGAAGGAGACCATCCGGTAGAGCTCCCGGCTGCCGAGCTCGCGCAGATCGACGCCGCCCAGCCGTACCGAGCCGTGGGTCGGGTCGAAGAAGCGTGGCAGCAGCTGGACCAGTGTGGACTTGCCGCTGCCCGACGGCCCGACGACCGCGGTGACCGTCCCCGGCTCGAGCACCAGGTCGATCCCGCGCAGCACCTCATGATCGGCTTCATAACCGAATCGAACGTCACGCAGTTCCACCCGGTGGCCCTGTGGCGCGACCGGGCGCGCAGGCTCCGGTAGCGACTGGACGGCGAGCACGTCCCGGATCCGGCCGACCGCGCGCCGGGCGGCCTGCATGTCGTCGAAGCCGTGCCCGAGGGCCGCCACCGGAGCGGTCACTCCCAGTCCGAGCAGCAGGAAGGGCAGCAGGTCGGCCGGGGCCATGCCACCGGTCGTGATCAGAACCGCGCCGCCGATCAGCACGGCCAGCAGCACGAACGGCGGCGACAGCGCCACCTGCATCCCCGCGGCGATCCCGGACAGACCGCGCACCATCCGGAGGAAGCTGCCGACGAAATCGTCCGTGGCCGTCCGGAACTTGTGGTGGACGCGCTCGGCTCCGCCGAACGCCTTGACCACCGAGATGCCCTGTACGAACTCGACGACGGAGCTCGCGATCCGTCCCATGGCCGCGTCGAAGTCCTCCTGCTCACGCAGCCTGGCCGGGGTCATCATCAGGGGGACCAGCGCCACTGCCAGCACCACCGGGATCAGCGTGATCAGCGTGAGCCGCCAGTCGACGGTGAACAAGTAGATCAGCGACACCAGCGGGACGACGAACGCGGCGACCAGCTCGCCGGGGGTGTGGGCGATGAACGGGTGCACGGCGCTGACGTCCTCCCCCACCACCTTCGCCAGCTCGCCGGTCCGGCGCCGGGAGAACCACCCGATCGGTACGCGCCCCAGCCGCGCGGCCAGTTGCCGGCGGAACGACAGTTGCACCTGGCCGTCGAGAATGTGCCCGAGTCCGGACGACGCGGCCGTGAACAGCAGTCGTACGAACAAGCCGGCCGCACCCGCGATCACGATGGTCCAGACCTGACCGTGATCGATCGGGCCGGGAGACAGCAGGGCACGGCCCAGCTCGACGACCGCCAGCAGCGGCGCCAGACCCGCGACGGCGCCGATGACCTGCAGGATGACAACGGCGCCGAAACTCCATCCGTACGGGCGCAGCAGCCCAGCCAGGCTCTGTCCCGCCGCGGAATCGGCCTGCGGTGGTGGTGTGGACTGCTCCCCCGCCTTGGCGAGGTCGGTGGCGTTCATCGCTCTCCCGAATTCGTCGATCTTGTTGCGACCAGGCGCGTGGCCGGGCCGATGGTGGTGTTCGAGGGGTCCGGCCTAAACTTCGGTCCGCTTCTCCAGCCGGCTGCCACGCGGCAGGGTGACGGCCATGATGTTGCTGGGGATGTCCAGCTGGATGCGGTGCCATCGCCCGCGCGGGACGATGGCGGCGATTCCGGCCGTCAGCCTGATCTCTTCCTCCTGTTGTCCCGGCAGCTCCGGACGGAGGTAGAGGCGTATCTTCCCGATGAGGCAGGACACGACCTCCTCGGCCTCGGGGTGGACTTCCCAGTGGTCGCCGTGGACGTCGGCGTCGGTCTTCGCATGGAAGGCCGTCAGCTGCCAGCCGTCCTGGTCGTAGTCCGTCGCTCTCTTCTCGGCGTGAACCTTGCCGCCTTGGTGAAGCTGGAAAGAGGACGCGAAGAGATCGATCGGGGTGACACTCATGCCGAGGCATCCTTCCTACGGTGATCTTTCGACTGGTGGATCGCCGGTCAGTTCCGGGCGGCGAGCGCATCGCGGTCATCGATCTGCTCAGCCCGTACCGGCAGGCTGGTCCGGCGCAGGACGGTGAGGGCGATGAGGGCGGCGGCGACCAGCAGCGCGGCGCCCAGGGTCAGGCCGAGTGCGTACCCGTCGGTGAGGGCCTCGGGTGTGGCGGTCGGGCCGGTGCGGTGCTGGGCCGCGGTGCCGAGTACGGCAAGACCGAGCGAGGCGCCGATCTGGCGTGAGCTGCTGAGCAGGCCCGAGGCGGTGCCGGCCTCGTGGGGCGCGACTCCGGCGGTGGCGGTGGAGACGACCGGTCCGAGGCAGAGCCCGAAGCCGACGCCGGCGACGACCGAGGGCCCCAGGACGTCGGTGATGAAAGCGCCGTCGGGGCTGATCAGGCCGAACCAGGCGAACCCGGTCGCGGCCAGCAGTCCGCCGACGACCAGAAGGGTGCGCGGTGCGAGACGGTAGCCGAGTTTGACGGCGAGCACGGATCCGGCGACCACGCCGAAGGCGAACGGCAGGAACTCGACCCCGGCCAGGGCCGGCCCGGTCCCGAGTACTCGTTGCAGGTAGAGGGACATGAAGTAGAAGGACGCGGCCATGGCCGCACCGACCAGGAGGTTGTAGGCGTTCGCGCCGGTGAGCGAGCGGTTGGCGAACAGGCCGAGCCGGATCAGCGGTTCGCGGGCGGTGGTCCGCTCGACGTGGACGAACGCGGCCAGCAGCGCGGCGGCGACCGCCAGGGTCGTCAGGGTGGTCGGCGAGGTCCACGCATATTGGTCGGTGCGGACGATGCCGAACACCAGCAGGGTCATGCCCGCCGTGCCCAGGACCGCGCCGAGGACATCCGTACGGCCGCCGCGAACCGAGGGCGGACCGGCGGCGACGCCCCGCCAGGCCAGGGCCAGCGCGCAGGCCGCCATCGGCACGCTCACGAACATCACCCAGCGCCAGCCCGCGTACTCGGTGAGCAGGCCGCCGATCAGGACACCGAGTGCGCCACCGGCAGCGTTCACCGCGCTCCACACCCCGAAGGCCCGGACGCGGGCCCTCCCCGTGGGGAACGTCGCGGTCAGCAGCGCCAGCGCGGCCGGGGCCAATGCGGCGGCCCCGATGCCCTGTATGGCGCGAGCGGCTACCAGCTGGCCTGGCTCCTGAGCGAAGCCGCCGAAGAACGAGGCCAGCCCGAACAGGCCGAGCCCGAGCAGCAGGACCCGCTTTCGACCGTACCGGTCGGCCGCCTTGCCGCCCAGCAGGAGCAGCCCGCCGAAGGTGAGCGCGTAAGCGTGGATCACCCAGGTCAGGCCCACCGCACTGAAGCCGAGGTCGGCAGCGATCTGCGGGAGTCCGACGTTCACGACCGACAGGTCCAGCGACACCATGAACTGCACGACGGCCACCGCGGCGAGGGTGCGCCGCCGCGTGGATGTACGGCCGGGGGTTCTCATGACCGCAATCGTCGTCCAACTGCTGTTCAGGGGCGTCCTACAGGCGAAGTCATCTGCCGCTACCACGTCGGGACCAACGCCTGGCCGGACTACGACGCGGGGAGTAGTCGAGTGCGGCGGCGAGTTCCCCTACCGCCGGCACGCCATCGTGCGAGGCCGGCCGGGCTTGCGCCAGATCGGCGAAGCGCGCACTTCACGCCGCCTTCGAACGTGTCGCCGAGCTCGGTGGACATGCCGGACGGCAGGGCGGCGACCAGGCCGGCGCCGTCGGCCAGTCGCAACGCGGCGTCCACGTTGGCCCTGGCATGGTTACCCGAGCGATGGATCCCGGGTCATGCGTCCAACGCGTAGGACCGGTCGATCAGCTCCGTCATCGCCTGCCGGAAGTTGCGGCGTTGTTGCTCGCTCCAGCCCTCTGTCAGCCGGTCGAAGACCTGCTCCTGCCAGTCGTGGGCTTGATCCAGCATGGTATGGCCGAATGAAGTGAGTGTCGCCTGGCGCCGGCGACCGTCTGCATCCGATGCCTGCATGGTCAGGTATCCGGCCTCTGTTGCGCTCTTGACCAGTCGCGATGCACCGCTCTGGTCGATGCCGATTTCGTGGGCCACGGCGTTGACCGTTGCTGCGATTCCTCGTCGGGTCAGCGTATGGACGGCCTCGGTGACGAGCACGAGCCGGCCTTGTTCGGCCACCTTGTGGCCGGCCGGTAGCCTCCGTGACCAGTACCGGACAAACGCGAACAAGACCTGTCCAGGCCGCGCGGTGCTCATTCGGTGGCCGCCATCTCGCGGCAGATGTAGGCCAGCTCCAGTGCTTGCTTCAGATCCGGCAGCCGGAGAGCAGCCGTCACCTTCCCGTCGGCTACCCGGAACACCGTCGCCACTCGAGTTGAAGCCTTGCTCTCGGGCCAGGTGGCGTCCTCCGCCACGACCATGAGGCGCTCGCTGATCGGATGCCACGATCGCGGGCGCAACGTGATCCCAGAGCGTTCCACCCACTCCGCGAACTGCTCAGGCGTGATCGGTCCGGCGCCCTTCGGGCCCAGGACGACGATCGGATCGCCGACCGCCCTCGCTGAACGCTCCAGGTCGCCCTCGTTCACGCTCGCGTGCCACTCGTTGATGGCTGCTTCCAGTGCCGGCTCCATCCCGGAAGTCTATGCGGAACGCATACATATCTGGAAGCCGGGGGTCAGAGGCAGCTTCCGAGCACCGCACCATCCTCACCACCGCACAGCGGCCTGGGACGGCTCTCGACCTGAACGGAGGGCGCCGACGTGGACTCGACGCCTGACGTGGCGGACGTCGGGGGCTGTCATCTCAACCCAGCGCGGCGGGCGGCGTGCGGCGAAGAGCGGGGCGGTGCGCCAAGGTGGCCCAGGCTCAGCGCCAGAGCCACTGGGGCCTGGCGTCCCGGACAGGTGCGGGAGTTGGCGTTCTCAGCAGGTGGCGGCGCGGGCGAGGCTCTCTTCGATCAGCTGGAGGACTTTGAGGGCTTCGGCCTGCTGGTCGGGGGTGAGACCGGCGGCGGTGGCGGTTTCGAGCTCGGCCCAGATGTCTTCGATCTGCTGACGGACGGCCTGGCTGGCGGGGGTGGGTTCGATGATGGTGGCGCGCTTGTCGGTGGGGCTGGGCTTGCGGCGGACGAACCCGGCGTGCTCGAGGCGCTGGATGGTGCGGGTCATGGTGGCGGCGTCGGAGCCGAGCATGCGTACCAGGTCGGCCTGACGCTGGGGACCGCGGTCCCACAGCTGCATCATGACCAGTTCCTGAGTGGGGTGGAGGCCGACGCGGCGCAGGAGCTGGGCGGCGAGCATGCGGTGCAGACGTGCCACGCGGAGGATCGCGTGGTTCATCCGCCCCGCCTGGACCGAGGCGGGCAGCGGCGCGCACGCCACGTCCGCACCATCGCCGGAGCACATGTCTTCGCCGGCGTCCTTCGGCCTGCTCACGCGGTCACCTCACAGTCGTGTGATAGATGCTCGAACAGGCATAAGTTTACCGCCACACCTCGAGCGCCGTGCGCGTGCGACGAAACTCCGCGACCTTTATGGAGATCCGCGAGACGGTGGCGCATGTCACGCAGGTACGGGAATGGGCTCCAAGATTTACTTGTTCGGACAGGCAATGATGGCCGCTTGGGCGCCGTCGTGACCTGTGATCGCCTGAACGGCGGTCTTCTCCGAGAACAAGGAATGTGATCATGCCAACGGCATTCGACTCCTTCGAACTGGGCGGCAAGCGCCTGGCCAGCCGCATCGCGATGGCTCCGATGACCCGCAGTCGCGCGTACGCCCCATTGTTCGAGCAGGTGTCAGAGAGTGGAGAAACAGATGAGCTTCCGCACCCGCAAGGGCACCCGCAGGACCCGGCAGCCTTCAGGACCGCTGTTCCGGCTGTTCAACAAGATCGCGGCGCGCCGCATCCGCAAGGGAGGCGGCCAGATGATGGGGTTCAACGCCCTCATCCTCAAGACCGTGGGCGCCAAGAGCGGCGCCGAACGCATCAACCCCGTCGGCTGGTTCCCCGGCCCCGACGGCAGTTACCTCATCGTCGCCTCCGCCATGGGCGCCACCGGCAACCCCGGCTGGTACTACAACCTCGCCGCCCACCCCGACAAGGTCGCCGTCGAGGTCGACGGCCGCACCATCCCCGTCATCCCCGAACAGCTCACCGGGTCCGAACGCGAACAGGCCTGGCAGCAGATCACCAGCGCCGCCCCCCGTTTCACCTCCTACCAGGACAAGACCGACCGGGAACTGCCCGTCATCCGCCTGACGCCCCAGCCCGCCTGACCGGACGTTTCCGCAATGCCCTCCAGGTCAGCGTCACCCCGTGGGTACGCCCGCCGGTCTCGGTCGTCCGCAGGCCCGGCAGCCACCGGCACGACATGTCACTCACCTGGCAAGTCCTGGCGCGGAAGACCCTCGACCAGGCAGGGGACCTGCCCTCAGTGCAGCAGGGGCTCAGTGTCCACGTCGTGGGAGTAGAGCCAGGCGCTGTGCCGGAGGAAGTCCCCGTCGCGCAGCCCGGCGTCGCGCTCGCGTTGCTCGGGCCCGTCCGGCAGGTGGTTGTAGTCGGCCCGGCCCCTGCTCATCAGCTGCACCCGGCTGGCACGCGGCCGGCGGGTCGCCTCGTACGACAGCAGTGCCTTCGGCACCGAATCGCGGTCGGCCTCGCGCAGGCAGCGGGCCAGGACGGCGGCGTCCTCGATCGCCTGCCCGGCGCCCTGGGCGAAGAACGGCAGCATCGCGTGCGCGGCGTCGCCGAGCAGGGTGACGCGGCCGCTCGTCCACCGCTCGAGCGGGCTGCGGTCGTAGAGCGCCCATCGCTTCGTGCTGGGAGCGGCGGCGACCAACTGCCGCACTTTCTCGTCCCAGGTCTCGAACTCGCCGGCGAACTCGGACAGATCGCCGTCCGCCGTCCACGACTCGAGCAGCCACTCACCGGCGGGCACGATGGCGACGACGTTCACCAGCCGTCCGCCCGACACGGGATAGTGCACGACGTGCCGCCCGGGGCCGACCCAGATCGTCTGGACCCGCCGCCGTGCGTAGTCGGGTGCCTGCTCGACGGGTATCAGCGCGCGGAAGGCGCTCAGGTGGCAGAAGTGCGGCTCCACCTCGGACACGATCAGCGGTCTGACGGCCGAGTGGATGCCGTCGGCTCCGATCACGGCGTCGGCGCGCACCTTCGTCTCGCCGCCCGCCCGATGCGCGAAGGTCAGCTGGACCTCCGCGTCGTCCTGCTCGAGCGCCACGAAACGGTGATCGAGGTGTACGGCCTCGGCGGGCAGCGCGCTCTGGAACATCGCGAGCAGGTCCGCGCGGTGCGCGGTGTGCACGTTGGCGCCGTACATCCGCTCGCAGGCCTCTCCCATCGGCTGCACGTAGAGGATCTCCCCGTCCTCCCAGCGCCGGTACTCCCACGCCTCCTCCAGCCAGACCGCGCACCGGGCGAGGGCGTCCCCCAGGCCGAGCCGCGTGATCAACCGGACCATGTTCGGCGCGATCATCACGCCCGCCCCGACTTCGCGCAGCGCCGGCGCCTGCTCGTACACGACGGCGTCCACGCCGATCCGGCGCAGGTGAAGTGCCGCCGCCAGCCCGCCGAGCCCCCCGCCGACAATCGCCACCCGTAAGCTCACAGCTCTCCCCCAGACCTGCCCCCTCAGGCAGACCCCCAATTGTGAAACGACCGCGCCACTTTGGCACCACCCGCCGAGAAAAGTCACCCTCACATCGCGCCTTCCGGCAGCGCCGATATCGCATGCCTGGCTTCGATTGACGCGGCAGGATGATCACATGAAGGACGGCAAGCGGTGGAACCACAACATCCATTACCACCCCCAGATCCTGGGCGCGGTCCCCCATGGCGCCCAGCGTGCCCTCGACGTCGGCTGCGGCGAGGGCATGCTCGCCCGCGCACTCCGGCAGGCCGTCCCGCACGTCACCGGCATCGACCTCGACACGCCCAGCATCGAGCAGGCTCGCGGATATCCGGACGACGTCGACTACGTCATCGGCGACTTCCTCACCCACCCCTTCGAGCCCGCCTCGTTCGACGTCATCGCGTCGGTGGCCACGCTGCACCACATGGACGCCACCGCCGGGCTGGCCCGCATGCGCGACCTGCTGCGCCCCGGCGGCGTCCTGGCCGTCGTCGGCTTGGCCCGTAGCGCCATGCCCAACGACCTGCCGCGCGAGGTGGCCGGCGTCGTCGTCGGCACGCTCCATCGCGCCAAGAAGGGCCACTGGCAGCATCCGTCCCCCACGGTGTGGCCGCCGCCGGTGACGTACCCGCAGATGCGAGCGTTGGCCGCCGAGATCCTGCCCGGCTCCGAGTATCGCCGTCACCTCCTGTTGCGCTACAGCATCATCTGGCGCAAGCCGCGGGACTGACGATCGACCCGCGCAAGGCGCCGCTTTCGGTGACGGGCCCGGCCTAGATCCAATACCGTGGCCCGTGGACCATCGGCAAAGCCCGTAAGTTTCGGAGCCTCTATGCGCGCTGCAGCGGCAGTCCTCTCCTTCGTTCTCGCCATCATCGCCGTCCCTTCCCAACCGGCCGCCGCTACGCCGCTGCCAGGCGGCAAGGCCACCTATGTCGTCTCGCAGGGTCACCTCAAGGCCGCCTCCAGACAGAACTGGGTACGTCTGGGCAGCTACCGCTTCGCTGCGAACGGCACGGTGACCGCCGCCCTCTACCTGTGGTGGCAGCGTCACCCCAAGGCCAGACAGCGCACCGGCACCGTCCCCGACCCGAGCTGCACCACCAAAGCCGGCGGCGCCCAATCGCGACCCCGTACCTGCGAGGTGCTCACCGCCGGAGGATTCACCGGCGCTCCCGACGAGAGCCGCACCGGGACGTACACCGTGTCAGGGAACGTGCTGACCATCCGGTGGAAGATCGCCCAGACGTGGACGGAGCAGTGGTACGTGCGGCCCTCCTCCGACGGGAAGCTGGCCCGCCTGGACCTCAAGCACAGCACGCTGGCCACTCACGGGTACGGCTATGGCAGCAACGCCGCGCTCGGCACCCGGCGCGCGATGAGCTCGGTGAAGGCGTTCCCCGGCTCGCTCAGGCAGGACCTGACGAGCTGGGCGAGCGGCAAGCTCGTCACCTCCAGCAACCAGCCGTTCGGCCACTCCGCCTTCCGCGCCTGCGCCGCCACCACCTCGTGCCTGACCTACCTGCAGCCGTCCTCGAGCAGCGCGTGCCAGAAGGAGGGCGGCTGCCCCAAATACGGCGGCGGAACGCGCGCCAACATCAGCTCCATCCAGTACTACCTCACGACCATCTCCAAGTCCGACCGGCGCGACACGCTGTGGCACTGGTGCACCTGCCTGGCGATGGAGCGCGGTGAGTTCTGCTACACCGGGAACTCTCACGTCAAACCGCTCATGCAGATCATCGACGACAAGGGAGCCTTCCGTGGCTGGGTCGGCGCGGAAGCCTCCTTCTCGACCGGTTCCCGGGCGACGGACATGATGGCGGTGCTCCGCATCACCGACTTCCGCTGACCTCGACGCCCTGGCCGTCGGGGAAGCCGGACTGCGCCGTCGTCGTCTTGCCCGTGCCGAAGGTCCCGTTCAGTCAGGCGATCATCCGAGGACGAGCGGGAGCTTCGCGGCCAGCTCGCGAAGTGCGGCCTTCTCCTCGTCGGTCGGGGCACGCCGTCCGGTGCCGACCAGCAGCGCGTCCTTGTCCGAGAACGACGCGGGGAACGCCGCCCCGGCGATCTTCTCCAGCATCTCGCGGGACCGGGCGAGCCCCTCGGCCGGCGGTCCCGCCACGTCCGGGAGGTGCGCGACCAGGTCGAGGTGGTGCAGCGTCCACTCCAGGACGTACGCGGACAGGTAGTCGCCCGCGGTGAGGACCACGTCGCGGGTGGCGACCCTGAGGCCCGGGTCGGCGAGTTCGGCGGCACGACCGGCGGCGGAGCCGACGTCGTCGAGGTGGAACTTGAGCAGCCAGGGCTCCTCGTACGCGGCGGCCAGCCGGACGGTCAGCGCGTCGAGCGGGTCGTCGCCGGTCGGCGGCGTTTCTGCGACCTCCCAGTAGGTCACCGCGTCGCGGGTCGGTTCCGTTTCTGCGGGGGTCACGAGGGTGATCAGGACGTCCTGAGCGTCGATGATCAGGTGGCACACCAGGTCCCGCACGAGCCAGCCGGTACAGCCGGACGGCTGTGCGAAGTCCTCGTCCGGGAGTTCGGCGACCGCCGCGCGCAACGCCGTCCAAGAGCGCGAGAAGAGATCCACATCGGCAAGGTAGTGCGGTGCCGCAAGGGCGGACAAGCGCATTTGGACGGTGTGCGGTGGTAGGCGCTCACATTGCGCGCGATTGCCCCGGGCCGGTGCAGATGCCATGGCAGAGCCGTAGATCGCGCCGCTGCTGCGATGGGAGACAGGTATTCAGGTTGGAATGTGCGGAAGGTAGGGTGAGGACTTGTGACGACGTTCCGGATCAGCGAGGCCGCGGCGCTGCTCGGGGTCAGCTCCGACACCATCCGCCGGTGGGTGGACGCCGGCCGGTTGGGGGCCGAGCGCGATGAGCAGGGCCACCGGCGGGTCAATGGCGCCGACCTCGCGGCTTTCGCCCGTTCGCAGATCGAGAGCGCCGGCGACGGTGGCCGCTCCTCGGCGCGTAACCGCTTTCGCGGGATCGTCACCGAGGTGATCCGCGATGCGGTGATGGCGCAGGTGGAGATCGCCGCGGGGCCGTTCCGGGTGGTGTCGTTGATGAGCCGCCAGGCCGCCGACGAGCTGGGCCTGGAGGCGGGGGTGGTGGCGGTCGCCGTGATCAAGTCCACCAACGTCGTCGTGGAGATTCCCGGTCACGAGCGCGTGGCCAGTCATTTGTGAGGAGCCCCCACTTGGTGTTCAGGCGTCTTTCCCGATGGGCGATCGCCGTGCCCGTCGCGCTCGCGCTGGCGGGCCTGTCCGGTTGCGGCTCCCGCGAGCCGGCGGCGTCCACGTCCTCCGCTTCGGCGTCCGCCGGCGGGGGTGCGAAGGAGGTGACGGTGTTCGCGGCGGCATCGCTGACCGGGACCTTCACCGAGCTGGGCAAGAGCTTCGAGGCCGCGCATCCGGGTACGACGGTGAAGTTCAACTTCGGCTCCAGCGCCACGTTGGCCCAGCAGATCGTCCAGGGGGCTCCGGCGGACGTGTTCGCGGCGGCGAGCCCGGCCACGATGAAGACGGTCACCGACGCGTCGCTGGCGAATTCGCCGACCACTTTCATACGTAACAAGCTGCAGATCGCCGTGCCAGCCGACAACCCGGCCAAGGTGGACGAGCTGAAGGACCTGGCCGATCCCAAGGTGAAGGTGGCGCTCTGCGCCGAGCAGGTGCCGTGCGGGGCGGCGGCGGTCAAGGCGCTGAACGCGGCGGGGCTGGAGGTCAGGCCGGTGACGCTGGAGCAGGACGTCAAGGCCACCCTGACCAAGGTGGAACTGGGCGAGGTGGACGCGGCGCTGGTCTACAAGACCGACGTGATCGCCTCGGCGGGCAAGGTGCGGGGCATCGCCTTCCCCGAGGCAGATCAGGCGATCAACGACTACCCGATCGCCACCGTGGCCGAGGCTCCCGCCGGTGACCTGGCGCGGCAGTTCGTCGACCTGGTGCTGTCGCAGCAGGGCAAGGACGTGCTGACCAAGGCCGGCTTCGAGGCGCCCTGATCCCCCATGAGCTCTTCCGCGTCGGAACAGATCGGCTCGGCGGGCCCGCGTGGCGGACCCGCCGGGCGGGCGGCGGGCCGCGAGGTCTCCGGGCGGCCGCCGTGGATGCTGGTCGTGCCCGCCCTGGCAGGGCTGACCTTCCTGGTGTTGCCGCTGGCCGGGCTGCTGATCCGGGCCCCCTGGTCCACGCTGCCGCAACGGCTGGCCGAGCCGCACGTGCTGGAGGCGCTGCGGCTGTCGCTCGTGACCGCCACCGTCGCCACCGCCCTGTGCCTGCTGCTCGGCGTGCCGCTGGCCTGGCTGCTGGCCCGGGCGGAGTTCCCGGGCCGGCGGCTGGTACGGGCGCTGGTCACCGTGCCGCTGGTGCTGCCGCCGGTGGTCGGCGGTGTCGCTCTGCTGCTCGTGCTGGGCCGGCGCGGCCTGGTCGGGCAGTGGCTGGAGGCCACCTTCGGGATCACGCTGCCGTTCACCACGGCGGGCGTGATCCTGGCCGAGGCGTTCGTCGCGATGCCCTTCCTGGTGATCAGCGTGGAGGGTGCGCTGCGCGGCGCCGACCAGCGCTTCGAGGAGGCCGCCGCCACGCTCGGCGCCTCGCGCTGGACTGTGTTCCGGCGCGTGACGCTGCCCATGGTCATGCCGGGCGTGGTGGCCGGGGCGGTGTTGTGCTGGGCGCGGGCGCTGGGCGAGTTCGGCGCGACGATCACGTTCGCGGGCAACTTCCCCGGCACCACCCGCACCATGCCCCTGGCGGTCTACCTGGCCCTGGAAACCGAGCCGGAGGCGGCGATCGTGCTCAGTCTGGTGCTGCTGGCCGTCTCGGTGGTCATTCTGGCCAGCCTGCGCGACCGGTGGGTGAGCGCGCCATGACCCTCGACGCCCGGCTGGTGGTCACCAGGACCGCCTTCACCCTCGACATCGCCCTGCAGGTCGCCCCCGGCGAGGTGGTCGCGCTGCTCGGCCCCAACGGCGCCGGCAAGACCACCGCCCTGCGCGCGCTGGCCGGGCTCACCCGCATGTCCGGCGGGGAGATCAGCCTGGGCGGCAGGCCCCTGCACACGCTGCCCGCCGAAAGCCGCCCGATCGGCATGGTCTTCCAGGACTACCTGCTCTTCCCGCATCTGTCGGCGCTGGACAACGTCGCCTTCGGGCCGCGCTGCCAGGGGGTGCCCAAAGCCGAGGCCCGCCGTACCGCCGCCGGCCTGCTGGATCGGGTCGGCCTGGCCGGCCGCGCCGCCGCCAAACCGCGGCAGCTGTCCGGCGGCCAGGCCCAGCGGGTCGCGCTCGCCCGCGCACTGGCCGTGCAGCCCGAGCTGCTGCTGCTGGACGAGCCGCTGGCCGCCCTCGACGCCCACACCCGGCTGCAGATCCGCTCCCAGCTGCGCCGCCACCTGTCCGACTTCGACGGGGCCACCGTGCTGGTCACCCACGACCCGCTGGACGCCATGGTGCTGGCCGACCGGCTGGTCGTCATCGAGCACGGCGCCATCGTCCAGCAGGGCGCCCCGGCAGAGGTCGCCCGCCACCCGCGCACCGACTACGTGGCCCGCCTGGTCGGGCTCAACCTGTATCGCGGCGTGGCGGACGGGACCCAGGTCAAGGTCGGCGAGGTCCTGCTGCACACCTCCGCCCACCTCGACGGTCCCGCGTTCGTCGCCTTCCCTCCCGCCGCCGTGGCGCTGTACCGAACCCGCCCCGACGGCAGCCCCCGCAACCTCTGGCAGGCCCGCATCGAGGGCATCGAACGGCACGGCGACAACGTACGCGTCCACCTCGACGGCCCCATCACCGCCTTCGCCGACATCACCCCCGCCGCCCTCGCCGACCTCGACCTGACCCCCGGCCAGCGAATCTGGGCCTCGGTCAAGGCCACAGAGACCCACGCCTACCCCGCATGAACGGGCTCCCGCCGGACGGCTGCCACGACTGCAACGCCATCTGCCTCGGCGGGCCCTGTCACGGCCTGCTCACCCATGTCGACCAGGACATCGGCGTTCTTGCCTTCCCCATACCGCGCCGCTCACCGGATGAGCCCGAGGCGTGCGCCCGCTACCGCATCACCCGCGAACGGGTGCGCTACTGCGGCCAGGCCGAGCCGTACATCGCCCTGCACTGGGCCGGCCCTGCATGCTCCTGCGGCCTAGCCCCCTGACCGGTCGTCGGCGCACACCCCGATCTCGGTGACCTGGCTGAAAGCGCGGCGTCCAGTCGAAGAGGCGGCGGCACCCGCTCGCCTGAGAGCCGGCAGTGCCGGGATCGTGGCCAGGAGCACGGCGGTCAGTGCGGCGATGCCGGCGAACGCCTGCTGCACCCCGGCGGCGTCAGCGAGCAGGCCGAAGTACGCCGGGCCGGCGAGGAAGCCGAGATAGGCGACCGTGGAGATGGCGGACGTGGCTCGTCCCCGCGACTCGCCGGGGACCGGTCGGAGCCCGTACGACAGCAAGGTGGGAAAGAGCACCGAAGTGCCCACGGCGGCAGCGACGATGCCCACCAGCGCGAGCGGCAGCATGGGCGCGAACGCTGTCAGGACGCCTCCGGTCGTGGCGATCACGCTTCCCACGACCAACGCGGTGATCGGACGGCGCAAGGTGATCGTGGCGGCGGCGAAACGGGCCACGGCGACCGTCGTGGCGAACACCGCCGGCGCGACGGCAGCCAGCGCCGGCGCGGCGGTGAACTCGTCGGCCAGCAGGACCGCACCCCAGGACTGGTAGGCATTCTCCGACGCGAACGCCAGCGCGCCGATCAGTCCCACTCCGAGCAGGGGGAGCCACCATGACACGCCGGCGACGCGGCCCGGCGCATCCTGGCCCCGGGGGGCTACGGCGTCCTGCGCGGAGGACGGGCGCGTCGCGGCGACGACGGCCAGCCCGAGAGCCACGGTGACGGCGGCGCCCGCGGCGAAGTTCACCAGCAGGCTGTCCGCCGTTCCGGCGAGCGCGCCGGCACCCAGGCTCGAGACCGCGACGGTGGCGGAGAACGCCGCGTGCGAACGGGCCACGACGGGGCGTCCTGTCCGCTTCTCGACCGTCGCCGCCAGCGTGTTGAGCGCCACATCAGCCGCTCCCGAACTCGCTCCCACCAGGAGAATGCCGGCGCACAGCGCGGCATAGCCGACCGACGCGACTGAGACCACGACGCCCATGACGCCCAGCAGCGCGAGCAGCACTCCGGCGACACGCAGCCCGAGCGCGTCGACGAGCAGCCCGGTCAGCAGCATGGCGGGCAGGGCTCCGGCGCCCACGAAGAGCAGCGCGACGCCGAACTCCGCATCGCTCACGCCGGCTTGGGTTCGCAGCAGGGGAAGGGTGGCACCCCATACCCCCCAGAAGGCGCCGAATCCGGCGAAGCCGAGGAACGGCGCCGCACGGAACATCCCAGCGATCGAAGGCGACATATGTGTAACGCTACACAAGTAGGATGCTCCTGTGTCAACTGACCGTAGACGCGTGACGCTGAAGGACGTGGCCGCTCGTGCGGGGGTGTCACCCATGACCGCCTCCTACACCTTCAACCGGCCTGCCCGAGTCGCGCCCGCGACCCGCGACCGCGTCCGCCGCGCGGCCGGCGAGCTGGGGTATCGCCCCGACGCCGTGGGCCGCGCGCTGAAATCCGGCCGTACGCACCAGATCGGGGTGGTTTTCAGCGAGCACCTGACCTACGCCTTCGACGACCCCCAGGCGGCACAGTTCCTGGCCGGGGTCGCGGAGGTCTGCGTCGAGGAGGACCGGGGGCTCACCTTCATCCCGACACGGGGCGACGCCGCCGACGCCGATCGGGTGCTGTCCGCGGCAGTCGACGGCTTCGTGCTGTGGACCACCGCGGAGGACGATCCGGTGCTGGCGGCGATCGCCGGCGACCCCCGCCCCGCCGTCATCCAGGGCGGTCCGCCACGCCCGGGGATCGTGTGCGTCACCCAGGACGACTACCGGGCCGCCCTCGCGGTCGCCGCCCACGGACTCCGTGAGGGCCGGTCGCCCGCAGTGATCTCATTCCCCCTCGATCGCAACCGCGAGCACAAGCTGACGACCGGCGCGAACCTCCCGCCACACGTGCCGTTCCCCGTC
Organism: Nonomuraea sp. NPDC049400; assembly: GCF_044466425.1. Lineage (NCBI taxonomy): Bacteria > Bacillati > Actinomycetota > Actinomycetes > Streptosporangiales > Streptosporangiaceae > Nonomuraea > Nonomuraea sp. NPDC049400. The sequence continues at coordinate 110,636 of NZ_JBITMP010000010.1, read as the reverse complement.
ACCGACGCCCGCCTGCGCGGCTATCGCGCCGCCATCGAACAAGCCGGGCTGAGCTGGGCGAACACCCCGATCGCCGTCGTGGCTCGCAACACCCAGCGAGACGGCCTCGCGGCAGCGCGAGACCTCGCGCCCCAGCTCGTCCCCGACGCGCTGATCATCGCCATGAGCGACGAACTCGCGCTGGGAGCACACCAGGCCCTGCGCGAGACTCACCCCGAGGCTTCCTACCTCGGCTGGGACGCATCACCGGCCGCCCGGCGCCTCGGCATCACGTCCGTCACGAACCCGCTGCGTGACCAAGGCCGTCACTGCGCGCGTCTGGCACTCGACCCCGGCCGACCGTACGACCAAGAGATCCCGTGGACCATCACGGCGCCCGTTCGAGGTGCCCGCCCGCGGAATGAGCCGGACGCACCCCTTGAGCCGACTACGCTCCCTAAGAGCGACATTCGTGGGGGTGGAGGGATGAGTGACGGTCAACGGGGCGGTTAACCATCAGGCGACGGCGGCGGCGCCTGCTGCCGGTGAGGCGGTCGGGCGGGTGCTCGGCACCCAGGCGGCCTCGCCGTTGTCGTTCTGGGTGGGCCTGGAGCCGGGCAAGGTCGTCCAGCTCGACGACGTGGTGGTGACCAGGCGCGAGGTGCCGGGCTACGGCCAGGTGCTGGTGGCGGGTGTGGTGACGACGGTGGAGGCCAGGCACGAGGGTGCCGCGTACGACTCCGACGTCTTCCTGATCGCCGACGGCGCGTTGCCTGCCGCGGTGGTCGAGGTGGCGGAGGTGCGGGTGACGAGGGTCGAGCCGGAGGTGTTCGTGCCGCCGCTGCCGGGCTCCAAGGTCTACCTCGCCGGTTCGGGTGACCGTGATCAGGCGCTGTATTTCGACGTGATGGATCGGCGGATCCCGCTGGGGATGGGCCGCGACGGCCAGCCGCTGTACGTCAACTTCGACTTCCTCGACGGCACCCGCGGCGCGCACGTGTCGATCTCCGGCGTGTCCGGCGTGGCCACCAAGACCTCGTTCGCCACGTTCCTGCTCTACTCGATCTTCAATTCGGGTGTGCTGGAGGGCGAGGCGGCCAACACCAAGGCGCTGATCTTCTCCGTCAAGGGCGAGGACCTGCTCTTCCTCGACCACGACAACGTCCGGCTCGACGAGCGCGCCCGCAGCGTCTACGCGCGGCTGGGGCTGCCGGCCAAGGCGTTCGGCAGCGTCCACGTGTTCGCGCCGCCCCGCCCCGGCGACCCCAACGGCGTGCCGCACGTCTCGGCCCGCACGCAAGGGGTGAGCTCCTTCTACTGGACGCTGGTGGAGTTCTGCGAGGAGGAGCTGCTGCGGTTCGTGTTCGCCGACGCCGACGACGAGCGGGCCGGCTACTCGCTGCTGGTGGGGCAGGTGGCCGCCCGGCTGAAGGCGTGGGCCGAGCCGGTGGGCGACGGCGGCGCGATCATGGTGCGCGGCATCGCCTGCCGTACGTTCGCCGACCTCGTGGAGATGCTGTCCGACCAGTTGCAGGACGAGAGCGCGCGCGGCGAGTGGAGCGGCGCGCAGACGCCGCTCGGCACCGTCAACGCCTTCCTGCGCCGGTTGCGCAGCGCGGTGCGCCCGCTGTCCCCGATCGTCCGGGGCGACCTGCCGTTCTACCGCAACCACTCGGTCCGCACCTCTGACGCGCAGGTGTCGATCGTGGACCTGCACAACCTGCCGGAGCGGGCGCAGCGATTCGTGGTGGGCGTGGTGCTGCGCGGGGAGTTCCACCGCAAGGAGTCCTCGGGCACGGCCCGGCCGCTGCTGTTCGTGGTGCTGGACGAGCTGAACAAGTACGCGCCGCGCGAGGGCGACTCCCCCATCAAGGAGATCCTGCTGGACGTGGCCGAGCGGGGCCGCTCGCTCGGCGTCATCCTCATCGGCGCCCAGCAGACGGCCTCGGAGGTGGAGCGGCGCATCGTCTCCAACAGCGCCGTACGCGTCGCGGGCCGGCTGGACCCGGCCGAGGCCGCCCGGTCCGAGTACGGCTGGCTGCCCCCGGCCGTGCGGGAGCGCGCGACGATCGCCAAGCCGGGCACCATGTTCGTCGCCCAGCCGGAGATCCCGGTGCCGCTGGCCGTCGCGTTCCCCTTCCCGGCCTGGGCGACCCGGCCGGCCGAGGCCGCGACCCAGCCGGCGAAGGTCTCGGCCGATCCGTTCCAGGGCCTGCCCGGCGCCGAAGACGACATCCCGCCCTTCTGACCACAGGTGGTTTCGTGAAGATCCTGCACACCGCGGACTGGCACGTGGGCAAGGTGCTCAAGGGCCGCCCCCGCCTCGACGAGCACCGGGCCGTGCTCCGCGAGCTGGTCGCCACCGCCCGCACCCACGACGTGGACGCCGTCATCGTGGCCGGCGACCTGTTCGACACCTCCGCGCCCACGCCCGAGGCCCAGTCGCTGGTGCTCAACGCGCTCATGGCGCTGCGCGGCGACGGCCGCGACGTGGTGGTGCTGGCCGGCAACCACGACAACCCGCAGCTGCTTGAGGTCTACCGGCCGGTGCTCGGCAAGCTCGGCCTGCACGTCATCGGCTCGTTCCGGCGCCCGGACGCGGGCGGCACACTAGCCTTCACGGCGCGCTCCGGTGAGCCGGTGCGGCTGGCCGTGCTGCCGTTCCTGTCGCACCGGTACGTCGTACGCGCCGCCGAGGTCCTCACCGGCACCGCCGCCGACCACAACCGCGACTACGCCTCCCGCATCGGCGAGCTGATCGGCGCGCTCACCGCGGGCTTCCACGCCGACACGGTCAACCTGGTCACCACCCACGGCACGCTGCCCGGCGGCGCCTTCGGCGGCGGCGAGCGCGAGGCGCAGTCCATCTTCTCCTACTACTTCGAGCCGACCGCGTTCCCGCCCGCCACCCAGTACGCCGCCCTCGGCCACCTGCACCGCCGCCAGCAGATCCCCGGCCCGTGCCCGATCTGGTACAGCGGCTCGCCCCTGAACGTGGACTTCGGCGAGGAGGGCAACACGCCGGGCGCGCTGCTGGTCGAGGTCTCGCCGGGGCGGCCCGCCGTGGTGAGCGAGCTGACATTCGGCTCGGCCCGCCGCCTGCGTACCGTGCGCGGCACGCTGGAGCAGCTGGAGGGCATCGAGCCTGGCGACGACTGGCTGAAGGTGATCGTGGAGGAGAAGCCACGCGTCGGCCTGGCCGACGACGTGCGCGAGCTGCTGTCCGGCGCGGTCGACGTCATGCTGGACGAGCGGTTCAGGCCGGTGCCCGCCACCCGCAGGACCGGCTCGGCCGAGCGCAGCCCGCGCGAGCTGTTCCGCGACTACCTGACCGCCACCGGCCGCCACGACGAGCAGGTGGCCGCCCTGTTCGACCGGCTCTACGACGAGGTGACCGGCTGATGCGTCCCCTGCTGCTGCACCTTGACCACTTCGGCAGCTTCCGCGAGCCGGTAACCGTCGACTTCTCCGACACCGAGTACTTCGCGCTCGTGGGCCCGACCGGCGCGGGCAAGAGCACGATCATCGACGCGATCTGCTTCGCCCTGTACGGCACCGTGCCGCGCTGGGGCAGGGAGGGCGCCGTCGCCCACGCCCTGGCCCCGTCCGTCACCGCCGGCAAGGTGGCGATGGTGTTCGACAGCGACGGCCGGCGCTACGGCGTGGTCCGCGCGATGGTGCGCGACGCCAAGGGCGCGGTCCGCACCAAGGAGGCCAGGCTCGACGAGCTGGACGGCGCCGCGCCGCTCGGGCAGGCGTTCGACGCGGTGCTCAAGCCGATCGCCGAGGGCGAGAACGTCACCCCGGAGGCGCAGCGGGTGACCGGGCTGGAGTACCGGTTCTTCACCCAGTGCGTGGTGCTGCCGCAGGGCCGCTTCGCGGAGTTCCTGCACGCCGCGCCGCGTGAGCGGCAGGACCTGCTGGTGCAGCTGCTCGACGCCGACGTGTACGAGCGGATCAGGCAGAGCGCCGCCCGCGAGGAGGAGGCCGCCAAGCAGGCCGCCTCCTTCGCCCGCGACCAGCTCGCCAAGCTGTCCGGCGCGACGGAGGAGGCCGAACGGGAGCTGAGCGAGCGGCTGGCGGCGCTGCGGCGGCTGGCCGAGACCATCGGCGCCGACCTGGATCTGCTGCGGGCCCGCGAGGGCGACATCCGCCGCGCCGAGCAGGAGCGGGCCGCCGTGGCGGAACGCCAGTCGGTCCTGTCGTCGCTGCGCCTGCCTGCCGCCGTTCCCGACCTGGCCGCGGCCCGCCGCGCCGCCGCCGAGTCGGTCCAGACGCTGGCCGCCGACGTTGCCAGGCTGGCGGCCGACGAGCACGAGGCGTACGAGGCGCTGGCCGCGCTCGGCGACCGCGGCGCTCCCCGGGCGGCCTTGGCCGCGCTTGACGCCCGCGAACGCCTGCAGGCCGAGGCCGGGCGCGCCGGCGCGGCCGCCACGTCGGCCGCCACGTCACTCGAGGGCCTGACCGGCGAGCGGGCGGCCGCCGAACAGGCGCTCGCCGCCGCCGAGGCCCAGCGGGAACGCCTGCGTGCCGCCCACGCCGCCGCCCACCTGCTCAACCGGCTGGCCGTCGGCGAGCCGTGCCCCGTCTGCCGGCACCCGGTCGCCGAACTGCCCCATCACGAGCCTCCCGCCGACATGCGCACAGCCGACCGCGCCCTGGCGAACGCCCGCGAACGTGCCCAGCGCGCCGCAGCCACCCACGCCAAGGCCGAGACCTCCGCGTCGATGCTGGCCACTCAGGCCGCCCGGCTGGAGTCCGAGCTGGCCGCGCTCCCTGCCCCCGGCGACCGGGCCGAGCTCGAAGCGCGGCTGGCCGCCATCGCCAAGGCCGACCAGCTCGCCACCCAGACCCGCAACGCCGTACGCGCCGCACGTGGCGAGCTGGATCGGGCGCGGGCCGCGGCCGAGCAGGTCGAGCGCCAGACCGAGTCCGCCTGGCGCACGCTGGAGACCGCCCGCGACCGGCTGCTGGTCGCCGGCGCCCAGGACGACCCGCCACCGCCCCTCCACCGCGACGACCTGCACCGGGCCTGGACCGAGCTGCTCGCCTGGCGCGACCGCGCCGCCCAGGCCGCCCTCGCCGCGCTCGCCGAACGCGAGCAGCAGCTCGCCCAGGCCCGCGACCGGCTCGCCGCCGACCGCCGCAGGCTGGCCGAGCGCCTGGCCGAGCACGGCGTCGTCACCCCGCGCGACGCCTCACCCGACCAGCTCGGCGCCGCCGTCGCCGGCTCCGTCGCCCGCGCCGACAGCGCCCTCGACCGGCTCAAGGAGGAACGCAAGCGCGCCGCCGACCTGGGCAACCAGGTCGCCCAGAAGGAGCACGAGGCCAAGGTCGCCCATGAGCTCGCCCTGCGCCTGCGCGCCAACGCGTTCGAGCGCTGGCTGTGCGCCGAGGCCCTCGCCGTGCTCGTCGCCTCCGCCTCCGACACGCTGCGCGAGCTGTCCGACGGCCAGTACGAGCTCGCGCTGGCCGACAAGACCGGCGACATCGAGGTCATCGACTACGGCGAGGCGGGCATGCGCCGCAGCGCCCGCACCCTGTCCGGTGGCGAGACCTTCCAGGCCGCCCTCGCGCTGGCGCTGGCCCTGTCCGGCGCCGTCGCCAGGAGACTCGACTCGATCTTCCTGGACGAGGGCTTCGGCACCCTCGACCCCGCCACGCTCGACACCGTCGCCACCACCCTCGAACGCCTCGCCGCCGGCCAGGAACGCATGATCGGCGTCGTCACCCACGTGCCCGCGCTGGCCGACCGCGTGCCGGTGCGCTTCGAGGTCAGCCGCGACGCCAAGGGCTCCCACGTACGGAAGGCGGCCATCGCCCCATGACGAGCTTCACCGTCGACCCGTGGGACCCGGGCTACGCCGCCGCCCTCGCCGTCGAGAACCTCTCCGAGCTCGGCCCCACCACCGCCGAGCTCATCCTCGACATCGAGCACCCGGCCGCCGACTGGAAGCCCGTCACACCCGGACCCGACGCCTCCGCCCCCGAGACCCTGCTCGTCGCCGACGGCGTGCGCAGAATCGACGCCCGCGTCTGGGTCCACGACCCCGACGCCCCCATGCCCGTCCCCGGCATCGCCGCCTCGTACGCGGCCGGGATCGTCCGCTGCGGCCCGGACGGCGCCGACCTGGCCGACATCCAGGTCAACCGGACGCTGATCTCCGCCTCCCCGCACGCGCCCGAGGTGAAGACCACACACGCCACCTACCACCCCAGCAAGGCCGCCGACGCCTCCTTCGAGGAGCTGTCCCTGGCGCTGCAGCGGCAGGTCACCCAGCTCGAGGTGGACCTGGCCGTCCGGCACCGCAACCGCGGCGACGACCTGCTCCTGGTCGACGGGCCGCTGCGCGGGCGTACGCACCTGCCGCGCACGGTCGGCTACATCAAGACCCACCACACCGCCTACCTGCCGCCGCCCCAGTCCGCGGTCGTCGCCGCACTCACCCCCGGCCAGCGCACCCCGGTGTTCCTCATGGGCACCAGCTGGCGGCGACACGCCTGGTACGTGCGGCTCCCCGTCCAGTCGGCCGCCCCCTGGGCGGGCGTGGCACGCTGCGAGGCCAGCGCCGACCTGGACCCGGCCCAGGTCGTACGGCTGGCCGACGCGGTCACCCTCGCGCTGCCCCCACTGGCCGGCGTCGACTACAAGGACCCGCGTGCCCCGCAGAACCTGGTCCCGATCGGCGGCCTGGAGAAACTCCTGCGCCACCACCTGGGCGACAACCGCCTGCTCTACCGCGCACTGCGCACGGTGGCGGCCGGTTGACCGCGGCCACGCCCGCCACGTCCCGGTGCGGTTCCAGCCTCAGCCGTCGCTTGGGAGCCTGGCCTCGCCCGCCGGCTGGCGGACCGCGGTCTCGACGAGCTTGCCGACCTGCGATGCGGGAACGACCACGCCGGGAGTCTGGAGAGTCCAGCGGAGGAAGGCCTCGACGTTCATGGCGGGCATCTCGCCGAGATAGGGCTGGATGTAGACGGGTGTGTTCGGTTCGCTGCGCCAGCTGTCGGCAAGCGTGCCGATGTCCACCGCGTCATAACCGAGGACATCCAACAGCCGGGCGGCCTCCGTCTTGGCCGCCGCGTCGTCGCCGGCGATGGGCAGGGCGCTGCGGTCCGGCGCGCCCGCGGGCCGGGCGAGGGTGAGCAGCTGGTGCGGCGTGATGTTGTTGAATGCCTTGACCACACGGGAGCCCGCGAGGTGGCGCTGCATCAGGGCGCTGGAGGTCAGTTCGCCCGCATCCAGTTCGGCCAGGTGGCCGTCCCGCTCGGGGTAGTAGTTCGCCGTGTCCAGCACCGTCTTGCCGGCCAGAGCTTCGGCGGGGAGCCGTTCGTATGCCTTCAGCGGGACGGCCGCCACCACCAGGTCCGCGGCGCGTGCCGCTTGTGCCGGTGTGGCCGCTCGGGCACGCCCGCCAAGCTCAGCGACAAGATCAGCGAGTGTCTCAGGCCCTCGCGAATTACTGAGGACAACCTCAAGGCCGGCGGCAACGGCCAGGCGGGCAACGGAAGAACCGATCATTCCGCTGCCGATGAGTCCAAGCGTTCGGGACACGGCTTCGCTCCGTTCGTTCATGTGGATGTCGCGGCAAGAACCGGCGGCGGCCAGGCCGCGCCGGTCGCGCGTGGGTGGCTCGACTGACAGCTTGGAACCGCCGCGGCCGCCCGACCAGGTCCGTGCTTTGCGTACTCACGGCGTGATCACCCGCCGCGCGCGCTCAGACGTAGGGTTGTCGCGTGAACGACCGGACCGAACTGAGCGAGTTCCTCAAATCACGCCGTGCCCGTCTGCGCCCGGAGGACGTGGGGCTGCGCGATTACGGCGGAGCGCGCCGGGTCGCGGGCCTGAGGCGCGAGGAGCTGGCCCGGCTCGCGGGTGTGAGCATCGCCCACTACACGCGTCTGGAGCAGGGCAAGGGTGACAGCGTCTCGGACGAGATCCTGGACGCCGTCGGCGCGGCTCTGCGGCTGGACACCGACGAACTGGCTTACCTGCACCGGATCGCACGGCGCCCTGTGCCGTGCGCGGGGGCCGCGGCGTCGCCGGATGTGCCTGCGGGCTTGCGCCACCTGCTGGAGTCGTTCGTGATGACGCCGGCGCTGGTGGTCGGCCGGCACACCCAGATCGTCGGCTGGAACCAGCTCGCCGTGGCGGTGTTCGGCGACTTCCCCGCGCTGCCGGCACACCGCCGCACGCTCTCGCACCTGCTGTTCGCCGAGCCCTACCTGCGCGAGCTGCACCGGACCGGTTGGGAGCGGGCGGCGCGCGAGCAGGTGGCGCATCTGCGCGTTCTGCTCGGGCGCTATCGCGGGGACGCCGGGCTCGCGGCGCACATCGACCACATGCGGGATCTGAGCGCGGATTTCGCGCGGATGTGGGCGGAGCACCCGGTCGCGCAGGTCCGGTCCCGGACGTACGTGCTGCACCATCCGGTCGTGGGCGAACTGACCCTGCACGGTGAGCTCATCGCGCTGCCCGACGAGCCGTCGTGCTGCGGGCTGGACCTGTTCGCCGCAGAACCGGGCTCGGCATCCGAGCAGGCACTCCGGAAACTTGGGACCCTGTAAGCCGATGTGCCAGGGATGTCGCTCGCTAGCGGCGGACTCGATAGAGCAGGTGCAGCACCCGGTCGCCCTGGATCACCACGTGCGGGTCCTCGAGCAGGTGCTGGGCATCGACCGAGCCGAAGTACCGCTTGCCCGAGCCGAAGACCACCGGCACGACGTCCATCGCCACCTCGTCCACCAGGCCGAGGGCGAGTGCCTGCCCGCCGACGTCGCCCGCCGCCACGGCGACGGTGCGCTCCCCGGCGAGCTCCTTGGCCTTCGCGATCGCCTGCGCCACATCGTCGACGAAATGGTACGACGCCTCGGGGTGCCACCCGTCGGGCTTCGGCCGGTGCGACACCACGACCACATGCTCGCCCGCCGGCGGCGACCCCTCCCAGCCGTTCATCATGTCGAACAGGTGACGCCCGATCACCATCGACCCGATGCTCGCCCACATCGGCTTGACGTACTCGGCCGAGGCCTGCGAGATCTTCATACTGCCCTTGCCGAGCTGGACGTCGCCGTTGAAGTACCAGTCGAACAGAGGACCGATCTGGTCCTCCGCGTCAGCGATGAAGCCGTCCACCGACACCACGTTGTGCATCACCACGGTGCTCATGACATCTCCTTGCTCTGCCGTGCTCCTGTCCTTTCACCAACGCGTCGATCGCGCGTCGCCGGAATCGACACGGCCCCGAGAAATTTCCGGCGCTCCTCATGACCGCCTTCAGGCTTGATCCGCCACCAGGACGGCGAAGCCGTCGAGATGGCGTGCGAGGTTGTATTCGAAAAGTCCGTCCAGGTCTGACACCGTTTCCTCGGGAATCGTGGCCAGCAGTGGAAATCGCCCGCTGTTGAGGAGTTCGCCGGCACGTTTCCGTTGCGCGAGCCACCACCGGTCGAAGGTCATACCGGTCTCCTGCTCTGCTTCGATCTCATCGGCCATGGACAGAGCAACGGTGACGACCAGTGCGTGCAGCGTGAGTGCCTCTCGGATGCGTGTCGTCATGGGCAGGCCGAGCCCGTCGAGCGCGCGCAGCGTCCACTCGGTGTGCGCCATCATGTTGGGCACGAGCAGCGGGCGAGTGAACGAGACGGCCCTGGGCATCCAGGGGTGCCGCCGGCCCAGCAGCCATTGCCGGCGGGCGATCAGTTCGAGCTTGGCCCGCCACCCGTCCGGTCCGGGGACGGGGAGCTCCGATTCGCCGAAGACTTCGTCGACCATCTCCGTCACCAGTTGGTCCTTGTTCGCCACATGCCGGTACAGCGACATCGGGCCGACGCCGAGCTCGGCCGCGAGGCGCCGCATGGACACGGCGTCGAGTCCCTCGACGTCGGCGATCGCGATGGCGGTGCGGAGCACGTGCTTGCGGTTCAGCGCCTTTTTGGGGACGCCGGCCTGCCGTGGTGTCGGCGGTGTGGCCCGGCCGGCCGGCTGCTTGTGTGTCGTGCGCGCGCTGACCACCGTGCCGGAACCGACCTTCGCGTCGACCAGCCCCTCGTCGCGCAGAGTCGCCATCACTTTGGTCGCGGTGGCGACCGCGACGCCCCATCGCTGGGCGATCTGCCGGATGGACGGCATCCGATCGCCGGGCCGCAGGTCGCCGGCCAGGATCCGGCCACGGATCTCCGCGACGATCCGCTGGTAGGGCGGATCCGGTCGCTGCGTTGACGACGACATATAGGCCCCCGATCCATCGATGATGGCCGTAGTGTACTAGTTCAATTCCCACAGTACTAGTGCACTTTAGCGACTCGAAGGGCCAACTCAGCGCCAAATCAGCGGCAATCTCAATACTCTGTACGCATGACAGTTGATACACCGTACGCATCCATACGGCGGGCGGATGCGGCACACCGGCAGGCGGTGCTGGACGTCCTCATCGAGGCGTTCATGAACGACCCCCTCGCCTGCTGACTCTTCCCCGAGGCCGGCGAACGAGGTCGTCTCCAGTCGCACTTCTACCGCCCCCTGCTCACCCATCCCGCCGGCGAGGCGTATCTGACCGGCCGTCGAGAGGGTGCGTCGGTGTGGCTGACGCTGGCCGCAGGTCAGACGGCCCATGAGGAGCCTCAGGACGCGCCCGAGGCGGACCTGAGAACGGTCTTCGGTGCGGGCGGCGCGCGCTTGCGGGCTCTGGGCCAGGCCCTGGCTCAACGGCACCCCGATCGCGAACCGCACCTCTACCTCGCGTGCATGGGAGTGATCGGCGGGCGGCAGGGCGCCGGACTCGGCTCGGCGATGTTGCGCCACCGGCTGGAGCGAGCGGACGCCGAGGGGCTCGCCGCATATCTGGAGGCGAGTTCACCCCGGAGCCGCGCCCTCTATCTGCGGCACGGATTCGAGGATCTCGGCGAGCCGGTACGCGTGGCGGACAGCCCGCTCCTGTGGCCGATGTGGCGCCGGCCGCGCCGTTGACCGCCAAGGCACGACGACGCCGACTCGCACCGCCCCCGTCCAGCCACCCTCCCCTCACTCAACCGGCATAACCAACAAGCAAGGACGAAAACGAAAATGACCACGAACCGTGAAGCAGAGCCCGCCGCCGTCGATCACGACGGTGATCGACGGTCGCCGACACTGGTGTTCGTCCACGGCACCAACTCCTCCTCGGCCTGGGGTTCGGGGCTGGTCAGGGAGCTCACCCTGCGCGGCCACCGGTGCGTGACCGTCGACCTTCCCGGACACGGCGATGAAGCGTTCATCCCCCGCGCGTACCAGGCCCCGCAGGACCTCCAGGCGCTGGCAACCGAGCCGTCGCCGCTCTCCAAGATCATCATCGACGACTACGTCGAACGCGTTGTGGGCGTGGTACGCCGCGCCCGCCGCCACGGGCCGGTGATCCTGGCCGGCGCAAGCCAGGGCGGCGTCACCGTGAGCAGAGTCGGCAACGCCATCCCCCACCTGCTCGACCGGGTCGTCTATGTCGCCGCGTACTGCTGCGTGGACCTGCCGAACATGGCCTCCTACCTCGCCACGCCAGAGAACAGCGACAGCCTGCTTCCCCTGGTGGAGGCGGCGAAGGTCGCCGATCCTGCGATCCTGGGAGTGAACCGGCTCAACTGGCGCTCGGCCGACCCGTCGGTGTTCCACGCCGTCAAGCAGGCCCTTGCCGGCGACTTCACCGACGAGGCGGTGAGCCGGCTGCTCAACATGCTGGAGCCGGACGAGACCGCCGGCATCCCCATGGCCGAAGCCCGAGGCGAGGCGCACACCTGGGGCCGCATTCCCCGGACCTATGTACGCTTCACCCTCGACCGGCTGATTCCGCCGGCGCTGCAAGACCGATTCATCAACGAGGCCGACCGCCTCACGCCGGGCAACCCCACCGACGTGCGAAGCATCGCGGCACCCCACGTCGGCCCCTTCGACCGCCCCGAAATGGTGGAGATCTTCACCGAGCTACTCAGCCGCTAACCCGCCGTGGTCCCGTCGATGGGCTGGTTGAGCACGTGCAAGCCGCCGGCGACGTGCGTGCTCACCGCGATGGAGGATCAGCAGCGGACAAGCGACGACCGACAGCGCGTTGCCGCCGGCTGCCACGTGCCGCATCCCAGCTCCGCGTCGATCAATCCTTCCTCCGCGCCGCCACGATGATGAGGGCCCCGGCGATGATCCCGGCGAAGAACGGGGACGGCACAAGAAGGACGCCGCCCAGCGCACACCACGTCGCGAGGCCCCAGCCGAGTCCGGCGGGCACAGCGACCCCGCGTCCGGCGAGGTGCCAGGTCAGGCAACCCAGGAGAATCAGGGGCACGGCGAAGCTTCCTGGACCGCCCCAGAAGGTGACTTCATTCTGAAGGGACTCCACCGTCTGGACGGCGCCCCCGTCCGTGAGCACGAGCGGGACGGCTGCCCACATCCCCCGATCCACCCAGCCGGTGACGTCGTCCCAGGCGATGAGCGTCAGTAAGGACAGGTGTCCTGTGCCCAGCACGAGCATGATCCCGCTCGCCCAGCGGAGCAGCCGCTTTCTGGTGTTCATCGTGACGTCCCTTCTTCGTGCTCACGCAGGTCTCCGTCGCACAGGTCACCCGACGCATGAGCACCTCCTCGGTTCTATGTTGGCTGATACAGGCTATAGCGACCATCACTTGCTCTGTCATTCGGCATAGCTGGTTAGATGTCCGCCTGGCCACGCGGCGCATCGAGCGGCGTTCACGCCCAGCGGCGGGTCGCTCCCGAGGCAGTGGACCTCGACGCCGTCCACGCCGCGCTCCGCGCCCTGCTGCCGGCAGGTCTCGGACAGGCACTGACCGACCGATGAGTTCTCGCCGTCCGCCCGGTCTGTACTTGCGGACATGACCCGACATGGGCTTGCACGGACTGGAGGGCAGTGGAATGAGCGGTGTTCAGCTGGGGGTCGGCCTCCCCACCAGCGGCGAGTACGCGACGCCGGAAGCGATCGTCCAGGTGGCGGAGGAGGCGGAACGCGCCGGGCTCGGCTCGGTCTGGACGTACGAGCGGCTGCTCCGTCCGACCGTGCCGATCGCGATGGGTGGCGAGGGCGGGCCGGTGATGGACCCGCCGGAGGGGTTCGCCAACGTCTACGACCCCCTGGAGGTGCTCGGGCATGTCGCCGCCCGCACCGAACGGATCAAGCTGGGCACCAGCGTGCTGGACGCGCTGTTCCACAACCCGGTGGTACTGGCCCGGCGGATCGCCACCCTCGACCGGCTGAGCGGCGGACGGCTGCTGGCGGGCGTCGGACAGGGCTGGATGTCCCAGGAGTTCGAGGCCGCCGGGGTGCCGATGAAGCGGCGCGGGGCCGGCTTCGAGGAGCACCTACGGGCGATGCGGGCCGTGTGGGGCCCTGACCCGGTGAGCTTCGAGGGGCGCTTCTACCGGATCCCCGAGTGCGAGATCGGCCCCAAGCCGGTGCGCGAAGGCGGCCCCGTTCTGCTGGTCGGCGGCTTCGCACCCGCCTCGATCGAGCGCGCGGCCCGGCTCGGCGCCGGGTTGAGCCTGGTGATCTTCGATTGGGACGCCCTGACCGGCACGATCCAAGCGTACCGGCAGGCGGCGCGGGCCGCCGGGCGTCCCGCGGGCCCCGTCGTGGTGCAGGTCAACGGGGCGGTGACGGCGAAACCGCTGGACGAGCGGGCGCCGCTGACCGGCTCAGCCGAGCAGGTCGCGGGCGATCTGGACCGGCTGGACCAGCTGGCCGTCGAGCACGTCTTCTGGGCGATGCCCGGCACGCCGGCCGAATCCGTCCAGTCGATCGCCCCGCTCCTGACCCGCTGACCCGCACGCCCGATACGGGCTCGGCCTGTTCGAGTTCGACAAGGCGGCGATGGGCGGCCGGACGCTGCGCGGCGTGGGCGGCAGCCTGTGGGGATCCTGGTTCTTCGCGGTGGGCACCCCCGACGACCGGCACACCATCGCCGTCCACACCAACACCGAATGGAAGACCTGGGACCTCATGTTCAAGCTCATCGAAGCGGAGTTCGGCATCTCCGCCGGCGCGTAAGCGTCCAGCCCGAACGCCGGCGGCCGCGACCCCCGTTCGCCTCGGGATGGTCGCGGCAGGTGCCGGCGGTCACCGACCTGGTCCTGCGCCACTCGCCCGCCCGTGGACGCGACGGTGCCTGTCCATGATTCAAGGCCGGTCACGGGAGGGGACCGGTAAGGCGCGCGGCGAGGGCGGCGGCGGGACCGGTGAGGCTGCCGTGCACCAGTTCGGTGCGGTGCACTGGAGCGGGCGCGGCAAGGGGTACCGCGGCCACGTCAGGCCGGTCGCGGGCCACCGACTCGGGCAGCAGCGCGAGCCCGGCGCCGGCGGCCACCAGCGCCAGCAGCACGGACCGCTCCGCGCCGTCGTAGGCGAAGCCGGAACGGAAGCCGTCGGCGCGTGCCACCGCCCGGAGTTGGGCGAGCGGGGTGGCGGCATCCGGGGCGTCGATCCACCAGGCGTCCGCGAGGTCGTCCAGACGCAGCGTGGCTCGCATGGCCAGGGGGTGGCCGTCCGGCAGCACGACCGCAAGCGGACCCTCGCTGACCACGACGGTGGTCAGCGCGCCGAGGTCGACCAACCGCAGCGGGTCGCTGGGTGCCGTCACGCCGTCGACCAGGCCGACGTCCAGCTCGCCGCGGGCGACGCCGGTGACGACCTCCTCCCGCCCGAGCACCGACAGCACGACCGACACGCGCGGCATCGATTGCCGCACCCCCACCAGTGCCTCGGTGAGGCGGCCGCTGTCCGCCAGCGGCGACGCGCCTGCCCGCAGATGGGCGGGCGGCGCGCCGGAGACCCGGCGGATGTCGGCGCGCGCCGCGTCCAGGCGCAGCAGGATCGGCGCGGCGTGCTCCAGCAGCCGGCGTCCGGCGTCGGTGGGGGTCACCGGCCGCCGCCGCAGCAGCGGCACGCCGAGGTCGGCCTCCAGCACCGCGATCTGCTGGGACACCGCGGACTGGGTGTACCCCAGCTCCTGCGCGGCGGCGGAGAAGGACGCGCAGCGGGCCACGGTCACGAACGTCCGGAGCAGGTATGGATCCACGGCATAAGTATCGCTAATGGGCTCAGGAGAAACAGTCGTTGGCCTTATCGGCGACGCGCCACCAGGATGAGAGCCATGTCTGAGACTCGCACCGCGCGCGTCGCCCTCGTGGGTGACCGCTCGCCACACGTTCGCTCCCACACCCGCGTCCCCCGCCTGATCGAGACGCTGCGCGCCCGCGACGGGCTGGCGCTGGACGCGTACTGGGTGGCCACCGACGACGTGCCGGACACCCGCATCGAGGGCTTCGACGGGGTATGGGTGCTGCCCGGCACCCCGTACCGCAGCGAAGAAGGGGCGCTCGCTGCTCTCCGGACCGCCCGCGAGCGTGGGATCCCGCTGCTCGGCACCTGTGGCGGGTTCCAGCACGCCCTGCTGGAGTACGCGCGCCACGTCTGCGGCATCGCCAGCGCGAGCAACGCGGAGACCACGCCGGACGCCGAGCAGCAGCTCGTCGTCCCGCTCGCCTGCTCGCTGATCGGCCACGAGGGCGTGGTGCTGGTCGAGCCGGGCTCGATGGCGGAGCGGATCCTCGGCACCGAGCGCTCCGTCGAGCGCTACCACTGCGCGTACGGCCTGAACGCCTCGTACGCCGATACGCTGCGCGCGCACGGACTGCGCTTCACCGGCTACGACGACGAGGGCGAGATCCGCGTCGCGGAGCTACCGGAGCACCCGTTCTACCTGGTGACGCTCTTCCAGCCGGAGCTGGCAGGAGACGGCGACCAGTGCCACCCCATCGTGCGGGCGTTCGCGGCGGCGGCCGTCGCGCACGCCGCCCGCGCCGCCTCAGCCGTGATGGGCGCCACATGACAGATGTCAAATCCCGCTGATGACATCAGCGTCTACGCGGGGGCACCGCGCCGGCGCAACACTCGCCATATGTCCCCTCAACAGCTCACGTTTCCAGAAGAGCTCATTCTGCTGGCCCACCGGGAGAACGACGGCAAGCAACTGATCCCCAACAATGTGCTGAACGTCAGCCTCACCGCCGCCGAGCTGGCCGAGTTGGCCGGGCTCGGGAGGGTGGAGTTGAGGGGCGCGGATCTGGCCGTGGTGGACGGACGGCCGGTAGGTGACGCCGAGCTGGACGCCGTGCTCGCCCAGATGGTCAAGGCGGGCAAGGCACTGCCGCCCAGGCAATGGCTGATCAGGATCAATCCCCTGCGCAAGCGCCGGCATTACCTGCAGCGGCTTTCGGAACGAGGTGCGTTCAAGGCCGGCGAGTCCCGCGTCCTGGGCTTGATCCCGGTCGAACGGTACGAGCACGACGACATCGCGCTGGTGCGCGAGATCAGGAAGCGGCTCGGCAAAGTGGTACGCGGCCAGAAGCCAGACGCCCGTACCGTCACCCTGCTCGCCCTGGCTCACCGCAGCGGCGTGCTCAAGCAGCTGTTCGTCATCGACGACGGCAAGCGGCTCGAGGAGCTCGTCCGGGACGACTGGGCCGGGCAGGCGGTCAAGTCCTACGTCGACAGGACGACGACGAAGCCCGATGACTCCGGTTCCGACCTGATCGTGCTGGCCTCGGGCGGGTCATAGCGGTGCATGCGGAGTGTTCGCCGGGCAGACGTCCATTGAGGCAAAGGGTCCCCGCTCGCCGAGTCGGCGGGCGGGGACCCTTTCGTCATATCGTGTCGAATCCTGATCGACTGCGCCCGCAGGTCAATATCTGAGCGATTCGATCAGGATGGGTATGGCCCCAATGAGCGCCGCCAGAGCCGTGAGAACCGCCGCGATCGTCTTGGGCGCGACGGCGGACAGCTTGCGGATGGCGTAGTACGCCAGTGCTAGTACCGCGATGATCACGAGCATGATCGGTAGGTGCGTGAGCGACATGGGGGTTTTGCCTTTCTTGTCCAGAATTACTGACTTGATTCACTTCGCGGAGCAGTGCCGACCTTGACCGCATTTGCGACGGTTGGTAGTTGTCCGACTACGGTGGGTCAGCACAAGAGGCACTCTACTGTGTGAATCCGGCAGGTGCATGGCAACGCGAGGCCCGAACTTGAGAGTCTTTCTAGCGCCACGTTTCCGTTACTCTCAGCGATCAGTGGCATGCACAGGGTATTGTCGCCTTGAGGTGCAGAGTGACTCTTCGCGGAGCCCTTTGCCCGGGTGGGGGCGGGTCCGGGGTGGTAGCCGGACCTCCCCGCCCTTCCAGCCCACTGGGATCGGCGCGCCGACAAGGCCACCAAGCCGACGGCATCAGCCCCATCCGGGGCGCAGGCGACTCCACACGAAGCGAAGCCGCGGTCGCCGAGGCGGAGGAAAGCCCCATGACACACGGTAACCCTGTCTCGAGCCGTCGCCGGGTGAGCGGGCAACGTGATGCGCCCTGCGGACTCGGTGGAGTCCGCAGGGCGCGTTGACCTGGCGGGCGATCGGCGGCCTTTCACTCAGCCGACGTCATCGCCCACGTACAGCACATGCAGCAGGTTGCGTCGGTGTTTCTCAGCACATCCGACGCGCTGCCGTGTCCTCGCTACGGGCACCTGGTGCGGGTGTCGCCCGGGTCGGTGGTGCAGGTGTCGGTGCCGGAGCCGCCGTTGGCCGCGTCGTTGCCGGAAACGTCGTCGACGGTGTCGAGGAGGTCGGCGCCGCTCTCGCCGTTGAGGATGTCGTTCCCTGGGCCACCGTTCAGGGTGTCGCCGCCGCTGCCGCCGTTCAGCGTGTCGTTCCCGGGGCCGCCGTACTGCGTGTCAGCGCCCGAGCCGCCGACGACGATGTCATCCCCGGAACCGCCGTGGACGGTGTCGGCGCCGCTGCGCCCACTGATGGTGTCGTCGCCGCCGAGGGCGCAGATCACGTCCACGCCGGACGTGCCGCCGAGGCTGTCGGCATCGCCGGTGCCGATGATCGTGCAGCCATGGGAGTTGTCCACGGTGGTGGTCACTGTGGCGGTGTTGTCGGCGGGCTCGGGGTCGGGCTCCGCGGCGCTGACCGTGGCGGTGTCGGAGACGGTGCCGGTGGCCGTGGGTTCGACGACCACGGTCACCGTGGCCTCGTCGCCGGGGGCGAGAGAGCCCAGTGCGCAGTCGGCGCCGGCGGCTGTGGTGGTGCAGGTGCCCTGACTGGGTGCGGCTGACACCAGTGCGCCGGGTCCGGTGAGGGTGTCCTCGAGCGTGACATCGGTGGCCGCCGTGGTGCCGTTGTTGGTCACCGTCACGATGTAGGAGGTCTGATCACCGAGGCTCGCGGTCTCGGGCCCGGCCTTGGTGACCGACAGGTCCACGCCGGTCGGCCCACCTCCGCCGCTCTCGTAGCGGGCCAGCGCGAAGTCGCCGCCCACCAGTCCGCTGAAACCGGCAGCGACGATCTTGCTGTCGGCCTGCAGGGCCACCGCGGTGGCCGCAGAGGTGCCGAAATCGGTGGTGACCTTGCCGCCGGAGCCGAACCCGGGATCCAGACTGCCATCGCTGTCGTAGCGGGACAGTGCGAAGGTGCCCACTCCGCGGCCGGCAGCGACGATCTTGCCATCAGCTTGCAGAACCACCGCGTTCGCCCCGTCCGAGCCACCGGAGGCGAAGTCGGTGGTGACCTTGCCGCCGGAGCCGAAGCCGGGATCCAGGGTGCCATCGCCGTTGTAGCGGACCAGCGCGAAGTCGCTGTCGGTCCCTCCGCTGTAGCCGGCGGCGAGGATCTTGCCGTCGGACTGAAGTGCCATCCCTTCAGCGAAATCCTCGAAGGTACCGAAGCTGGTGGTCACCACGCCGAGGGTGCCGAAGCCGGAGTCCAGACCGCCGTCGGCGTTGTAGCGGACCACCGCGAAGTCGCCGGCGCCGCCCGAGCGTCCAGCGGCGACGATCATGCCGTCGGACTGCACTGCCACAGTACGGGCATGCTCGGAGGCGCCGGTCAAGTCGGTGGTCACCTTGCCTCCGGACCCGAACCCGGAGTCGAGGCTCCCGTCGCTGTTGTAGCGAGCCAGTGCGAAGACGAAGGTTCCCCCGCCGGCGCCGGCGGCCACGATCTTGCCGTCGGCCTGCAGCGCTACCGCCAGAGCCGCATCGCCACTACCGCCGAAGTCGGTGGTCACCCTGCCGTCGGCGCCGAAGCTGGAATCCAAGGTGCCGTCGCTGTTGTAACGGGCCAGCGCGAAGTCGCCGCCGGGCCCGCCATGGCCTACGACGACGATCTCGCCGTCGGGCTGCAGCGCCACCGCGCTCGCGCTGTCATCGCCGCCGAAGTCGGTGGTGACCTTGCCTCCGGACCCGAACCCGGAGTCGAGGCTCCCGTCGCTGTTGTAGCGAGCCAGCGCGAAGACACCGATCGTCCGGCCGATAACGACGATCTTGCCGTCCGGCTGAACCGCCACCCCCTCGGCCACGTCGTCGCCGCCGAAGTCGGTGGTCACCTTACCGCCCGAGCCGAAGCCCGGGTCCAGGTCGCCCGGCGCCGCCAGCGCCACCCCGGGAATGAGCAGCACGAGCGCCGCCCCCATGGCCGCTGCCGCCCCCGCGCGGCGTGCGACTTGCGAAAAAGACACGGATAACCCCCCGTAGGCTCTGCGCCGGAAACCCGGCGTCCTTCGCGAGCCGAGCCGAGCCGGGTTGCAGTAGCAGCGGAGCTACGGCAGGGTCCCGCCGTGCCAGGAGTCGAGGCCGTCTGGTTGGTTGGCCGCCCGGCCCGTCATCCGGCGTTCACAGTCCTTCTGTGCGTGGCACGCCGCGTGAGACTCCTGCGGAAAGTCGCGTTCTCGCAGGTCCTGGACGTGATCCATCTCTACTACGGGTCAGGTTCGACTGTCGAGGCGGCGCGCCCAGCGGGCCTCGCCGGACGGCAGGACCGGCGCGAGCATGAACCGGGTCGTGGCCCACACCAGGTAGAGCAGGGGCGAGCACAGGAGGAGCACCCCGATCACCGGTTTGAGCAGGATCACCGTCACGGCCAGCCCCAGCACGACGACGTTGGCCGCGGCCAGGTACCAGCGCCGCGCCACCAGGTAGAGGCATGGCCGGACGAGGTCGCGCAGCCGTACGGAAGGCTGCTCCGCCAGCAGCGCCAGGACGGCGACGACCACCGCCACGACCAGCACCGCCGCGGTCGCGAAGAACGGCGCGAGCGCGGGGCCCCACGCGGTGCGCGAGACGGCGACCGCGTCCACGGCCAGCACGCTCACGGCGGCGGCGCCGGCCGCCCAGACGATCAGCGACCGGCCCGCGGCCCGGCGGTAGCCCTCCAGGAACGGGCGGAACACGGCCGCCGAGCCCTCCCCCAGCTCGGCGAAGCACCGGAACGCCCCGGTCAGCGCGGGCGCGCACAGAGCCGACAGCACGGCGAAGAACGGCCACGACGCCAGCGGGTCCCTGACGATCGCGAGCACCACGAGGAGCGGCGCGCACGCGACGGCCAGCAGGACGTTCGTCACGAGCCCGGTGTGCACGGCGCGGAAGACCTTCTCGTAGGTCTCCTGCCGCGCGGGCCTGAGCAGCCCCCTCATCCTTTGAGCCCGCTGGTCGCGATGCCGCGGATGAAGTACCGCTGCCCGAACAGAAAGACGACCAGGATCGGCAGGATCGACAGCGCCGCGCCGGTCATCATCATGGCGTACTCGGCGTCGTACTGGCCGATGAACGAGCGCAGGCCGAGCTGCACCGTCCACAGCTCGTTGCTGGTCAGGTAGATGAACGGCCCCATGTAGTCGTTCCACGTGTTGACGAAGGTCAGCAGGGCCAGGCTGGCGAGCGCCGGCTTGGACAGGGGCAGCATGATCCGCCGGTAGATGCCGTACTCGCTGAGCCCGTCGATCCGCGCGGCCTCGCAGAGCTCGTCCGGGATCGACATGTAGTACTGGCGCATGAGGAACACGCCGAAGGCCCCGAACGCCTGCAGCAGGATGATCGACCAGTACGTGTTCGTCAGCTCCGCCCGCTGCATCATGATGTACTGCGGCACCATGTACGCCTGCCACGGCACGGCGATGGTGCCGATGTAGGCCAGGAACAGCGCGTCGCGACCGGGGAAGCGCACCTTGGAGAACCCGTAGGCCGCGAAACTCCCCGTGAGCAGCTGCAGCAGCGTGATGGTGACGGACAGGAACGCCGAGTTGCCCAGATAGGTCAGCAGCGGGATGCGGTCCCAGATCTCGACGAAGTTCGACCAGCGGAACTCGCGGGGGATCCACTCGATGGGGATGGTGAAGACCTCGTTGTCGCGCTTCAGCGAGGAGGAGAGCATCCACGCGAACGGCACCAGCACCAGCGCCGCCACGACGACGAGCAGAGCGTAGGCCAGCACCTTGCGGACGAGGCCCCGCCCCGGGCGGCCCGCGCCCGCGGGCGCCTGCCGGGGCGGGCCGGCGGTGGCGGGTGGAGCATCATGCAGTGTGGCCATCAGGCGCTCCTGCGTTCGTTGAGTCGGAACTGGACGACGGTCACGGTGAGCACGATGACGAACAGCACCAGGGCGATCGCCGAGGAGTAGCCGAAGTGGCCCTCGGTGATGCCCTCCCGGTAGACGAGCTGGGCGAGGACCAGCGTGCTGCGCCCGGGACCGCCGTCGGTCATGACGACGATGAGGTCGAGGACCTTGAAACTCTGGATCGTCAGCATGACGAGGACGAAGAACGTCGTCGGCCGCAGGCATGGCAGGGTGACGCCCCAGAAGCGCTGCCAGGCGTTCGCCCCGTCCACCCGGGCGGCCTCGTAGTACTCGTTCGGGATGGTCTGCAGGCCGGCCAGGTAGAGCACCATGTAGTAGCCCATGTCCCGCCACACGCTGGTGGCGATGACCGCGGGCATCGCCCAGTCGGTGCTGGCCACCCACCGGGGCGGGCTGGCGACGCCGATCGCTTCGAGGGCCTGGTTGATGGGGCCCGCCGTCGGGTTGAACAGCATGTTCCACACGACCGCGACGGCGACCAGCGAGGTGATGTACGGGAAGAACGCCGCGGTGCGGAAGAACTGCACGCCGCGGATCTTCCTGTTGAGCACGATCGCCAGGCCCAGCGCGGCCATCAGCGTCAACGGGATGTGGCCGGCGGCATAGTACAGCGTGTTGCGCAGCGCGACGTGGAAGTTCTCGTCGTCGAGCAGGCGCTGGAAGTTCTTCAGCCCCACCCACTCGGGCGTGCTGTAGGAGTCCCAGTCCAGGAACGCCAGCGCGAACGCCGCGAGCATCGGCAGGAGCGTGAACAGGGCGAAACCGACGAAGTTCGGCAGGATGAAGCTCCACCCGACGAGGATGTCGCGCCAGGCGCGCCTCGAGCGGGGCGGAGCGGGTTGCGTGATGACGTGAGTCATGGGGATTCCTCCAGGGAGGCGGCGGGCGCCGGAGGTCCCGGCGGCCCGCCGCCGTTCCCTAGTTCAGGACTTCGTTCTTGACGCGCTCGTTCATCGACTTGATGCCGTCGGCCACCGTCTTGTCGCCGACCATGATCAGCTCATGCTCCTCCCTGAGGATCGTGTCGACGTCGGAGGTGTGCTCGCTGACCGGCATCTCCAGGACGACCTTGTCAGGCTGGAACGCCTTCTTCGACAGCTCGTCGGTCGGCATGCCCTTGACCGCGAAGTAGGCGCTGGTGATCTCCGGGCTCTGCAGCGCCGGCACCACGCCGATCTTGGCGATCGCCTCGGCGCCCGCCTTGCCGGCGGCGAACTGCACGAACTTCTTGGCGGCCTCGGAGTTCGTCGCCCGCTTGTTGACGGCGAAGGCGGTCGGCGAGCCGAAGGTCGTCACGCCCGTGCCGCCGGGACGCTGCGGCATCGGGGCGAGCACCCAGTCGACGTCGGTGGCGCCCTTCTCCTTCGCCGCCAGCAGCGCGGCGATGTACCACGTGCCCATGGGCAGCATGGCCGTCGAACCGCTCTCGAACATCGTCTTGTAGTCCGACTTCTGCGCGGTCGCGGTGCCGAAGTCGAGGGTGGCGCCGGCCTTCTGCAGCCCGAGCGCCATCTCGTACTGATCGGTAAAGAAGTTGTAGTCGCCGCCGAGCTGGTCGCCGCCCGTCTGGGCGGCGGAGATGGCCTGCACCACCGAGCGCCACGTGTGGTGGTAGGTGCCGTACACCTTCTTGCCGCCCTCTTCCTTGGTGAGCTGCTGGGCGAGCTTGGCGTACTGGTCCCAGGTGGCGCCCTCGGGGAACTTGACGCCCGCCTTGTCGAAGTACTTCTTGTTGTAGTACAGGAGCCAGAAGTCCTGCCGGTACGGCAGCGCGAAGTAGGAGTTCTTGACGTTGAAGGCGTCGAGTCCGGCCAGCTTCGAGGCGTCGCCCGACTTGGCCATGTCGGTGATGTCGAGGAGCTGGCCGCGGCTGGAGTAGCGCGAGTAGTCCGTGACGTTCTTCATCGTGATCACGTCGGTGGTGTCACCGCCGGCGAGCATGGTGGTGACCTTCTCGGCGTAGTCGTCGGCGAGGATGTCCACCGGCTTGATCTTGATGCCCGGGTTCGCCTGCTCGAAGGCGTCGAACAGCGCCTTGAACTCGGGCGTCTTGGCCATGTTCCACACCGTGACGGTCAGCGTGTTGCTCCCGCCCCCGCTGCCGCCCGCCTGCCCGCCGGAGCCGCAGGCGGCCGCCGCGAGGGTGAGCGCGGCCGCGACGCCGATGCTCTTGATCAGATGGCGGCGCTCTCGGGCTCTTCCTGCCGCGTGCGAAAGGATCATTGATCCGGTCTCCTTTCCATTGAGCCGGTCTCCGGGCTCAGGCGCTTACCAAAAAGTCGTCGGCGGTCACGGCCGCGCGGGGCGGCTCGCCCGACAGGTAGCGTTCGAGCTCGTCGAGCGCGCTCTCACTCATCCGCCGGGTCTCCGATCCCAGAGATCCGGCGACGTGGGGGGTGATCATGACATTGGGCAGGTCGTACAGTGGCGAGGTGGCCGGCAGCGGCTCGGGCTCGGTGACGTCGAGGATCGCGTCGAGCCGTCCGCTGCCGCACTCGCGTTCCAGGGCGGCGGTGTCCAGCACGGCGCCGCGCGCGGTGTTGATGACGGTCGCCCCGTCGCGCAGCATGGCCAGCTCCCGTGCCCCGATCAGGTGACGGGTGGACGGCAGCGCCGGGACGTGCAGCGTGAGCACGTCGCAGCGCGACAGCAGGTCGTGCAGTCCCACCAGGCGGCCGCCCGCCGCGCTCACCTCGGCCGGATCGGCGTAGGGGTCGGCCACCAGGACGTCCACCTCCAGGGCGCGCAGCCGTTCGACGACCCGGCGCCCCGTGCGGGAGAAGCCGACGACGCCGATCGTGCGCCCGCGGTTCGTCAGCTCCCCGCGGCGCGCCAGGTAGGACCAGTCGTCGCGGTGGCGGCGCGCGTCCTGGGCGAGGAACGGCGCCTTCTTGCCCGCGAAGATGATCGCGGCGAGGGTGAACTCGGCCACCGGGACCGCGTTCTCGTCGGCGGCGTTGGTGACGAGGATCCCGCGGCGCCAGACCTCGTCGGTGACGAACGTGCGCACCGTGCCCGCGCAGTGGAAGATCGCCCGCAGCCGCGGCGCGTCGGCCAGCCGCTCGGCCGTCAGCGGGGGGCAGCCCCACGAGGTCACCAGCACCTCCACCTCGCGCAGCCGCCGCCGCACGTGCGGCGCGTCCAGGTCGCCGGTCGAGATCGGATCGGCGAGCTCGACGAGGTCCTGCAACCGGCGCAGCTGCGGTTCCTGGAACTGAACGGCGAACTTCGCGGGGTCCATGACCAGCAGGGCCTGCGGTCGTACGTCTCTCACCTGGGTCCTTTCGGCGGCAAGCGCTTACCAGTGCCGCCGATCATGTCTGATCATTTCAATCACGTCAATACTCTGTTAATCCAGAGCAATCACGTAATCTGATCGATATTGATCGATAATGTACGGTGGGCGTTCAGCGCCCTTGACGTGGGAGGAAGCGTTCGCGTTAACTCCCGGGGCACACAGTTCCGATCAGGAGGGCTCATGCGCGCGCTCAGGGAGTTCGACGACCTGCGGCTGTCACCGTACACGGGGTGGACGCGGAACCACTGGGCGGCCCTGGCCGACCACCTCCTGCTGTCGGCGCGGCGCTACGCCTCGGACACACACGCCCGTATCTCGTTCCCCGGCCCGCCCGGCGGGTACGGGGCCGACGTCGACGGGCTGGAGGGCTTCGCGCGCACGTTCCTGGCCGCCGGGTTCCGGGTGGCGGGCGAGGGCGGGCGCGATCCGCTGGGACTCATGGAGTGGTACGCCGAGGGCCTCGCCTCGGGGACCGATCCCCGCTCGCCCGAGCGCTGGGTACGGCTGGACGAGCACGACCAGGCCAAGGTCGAGGCCGCCTCCATCGCCCTGGTGCTCCACCTGACCAGGCCGTGGCTGTGGGACCGGCTCGACCCCCGCGTGCGGGAGCAGGTCGTCGACTACCTCGCGCCCGCGGTCGGCGCCCACTACCCGCCGATCAACTGGATCTGGTTCCAGATCGTCGTCGAGCAGTTCCTCGCCTCGGTCGGCGGCCCCTACGAGCGCAAGGACATCGAGGACGGGCTCACGCTCCTGGACGGCTTCGCCCGCCGCAACGGCTGGTACGCCGACGGCGCGGAGCGCTCCTACGACCACTACTCGGGATGGGCGCTGCAGTTCTACCCGCTGATCTGGAGCGAGATGGCCGCGGGCGACCCGGCGGCGGACTCGCGGCGGCCGGTGTACCTGGAGCGGCTCGAACGCTACCTGAACGACGCGGTGCACCTCGTCGGCGCCGACGGCTCGCCCCTGATCCAGGGGCGCAGCCTCACCTACCGGTTCGCCGCGGCCACGCAGTTCTGGGTGGGCGCGCGCTCGGGCACGGCCACGCCGAGCCCGGGGCTCCTGCGCCGCGCCGCCTCGGGAATCGTCCGCCATTTCACCGAGCACGGGGCTCCGGACGAGGACGGCGTCCTGACGCTCGGCTGGCACGGGGCCTGGCCGCCGATCGCCCAGTCCTACTCGGGGCCCGGCTCGCCGTACTGGGCGGCCAAGGGCTTCTTCGGGCTCTGCCTGCCCGCCGACCACCCGGTGTGGACGGCCGTCGAGGAGCCGCTGCCGGTCGAGACGGGCGACTTCCACCTCGCGGTGCCCGCGCCGGGCTGGCTGGTCAGCGGCACTCGCGCCGACGGCGTCGTACGCGTGGTCAACCACGGCACCGACCACTCCCGTCCAGGGGCGAACCGCACCGACTCGCCGCTGTACGCGCGGCTGGGCTACTCGACCGCGACCTCCCCCGTGCTGGCCGGGGAGCACGCGGCCGAGCCGCTGGACCAGTCAGTCACGATCCTCGACGAGGGCGGGCGGCCCAGCCACCGTACGGGGTTCGAGACGCTGCTGCTCGACCGCCTGCCGTCCGGGACGCTGGTGGGGGCCTCGCGCTGGCAGGCCCACTGGGTCGACGTCGAGGCGGACGGCCACGACCACGGTTACGGCCGGCCCGGAGCGGTGCGTCTGGGACCGTGGATCGAGGTGATCTCGGCCGTGCGCGAGGCCTGGGAGCTGCGCCTCGTGCGGCTGGCGGGCTCGCCGCAGGCCGCCGGCTCGGCTCGGTCAGCCGGCGACGCCGGTTCGCGTCCCGTCCCGGGCGCGCTGCGCATCGGTGGCTGGCCTGTCCCGGCCGCGCAGCCCGCCCGCGGAGAGGAGGTCTCGTACGGCGCCGCGCACTCGTGCGTCGTCGCCGGAGCGGGGCTGGACCTGTCCGGCGTGATCTCCGCCGAGGACTCCTCGCCGCTGGGCCCGTGGACGCTCATCCCGTGGTGCGCGACCAGCGGGCCCGCCAGACCGGACACGTGGTACGAGGTGGCGGTTCACCTCGGCGGGCAGGAGCCGGGCAGCCCGCCCGCGCTCGCCTGGTACGGCGCGGCGGCCGCCCGTGTCACGTGGCCGGACGGGACGCAGGACGACCTCGGCGCCGTGGTGGAGACGGCGCTCGGAGCGCCGGGCGGCCGGGCCTGATCACCACGCCGCGGCGATCAGGCGCGGCCCGATGACGACGCCCGGACGATCAGGCGCGGCTCGATGACGACGCGGTGGGCGGGCCGTTGCGGATCCTCGTCCGCCAGGCGCGCCGCGAGCAGCGCGAACGCCGCCTGCCCGATGGCCGTCTTGGGCGGGCGGACCGCGGTCAGCGGCGGGTCGCACAGCTCGGCCACCTCGTCGTCGTAGGCCACCACGGCGAGGTCGCCGGGCACCCTGAGGCCGCGTTCCTGGCAGCGTTCGACCAGGCTGATCGCCTCTGGGTCCGAGTGGACGAGCAGCGCCGTCGTCCCCGAGGCGACGCACTCGTCGAGCACCCGGTCGAGCGTCGCCGGCCATTCGGGATGCAGCTGATCGACCGTGCTCATGTCCGGGGTGTCGTCGAGCCGGAGGGCGAGCTCCTCGCACGCCTGCCGCCAGCCGCGCCGTACGTGCGGGGCCGTCGGGCTCTGCTGGGTGGTGATCAGCCCGACGCGCTGGTGGCCGAGCGCGGCGAGATGCCGTACGGCCATGGCCGCGCCGAAGGCGTGGTCGCTGACCACCGACTCCATCGCCTCGTGGTAGGGGCCTACGGTGGCGGCCCGCTCGATGAGGACCACGGGCACGTCGGCGCCCTGCAGCCAGCGCACCAGCGCCTCTCCCTCCTCGCCCGTGGTGGTCGGCGTCACCAGCAGCCCGTCCACGCCCGCCGTCTCCAGCATCCGGGACAGCTGGCGGCGCTCGTCGGCGGCCTGGTAGCCGCCGCCGCGCAGCACGATGCGCGCGCCGGACTCCGCCGCGGCCTCGCGGACGCCCCTGATCACGTCGGGGTAGTAGTAGGTCAGCGACGGCACCACCATCCCGATCGTGACCTGCCGTGGCTCCGCGGGGGCCGGCTGGGGCGGCGGCTCCTCCCGCACCTCCGCCTCCGGGGCGGCGAGCGTCTCGGTGAGCGGCCGGCCGTGGAGCGCGGCGCCGCCGCGGACCCGGCGGATGATGCCCTGCGAGGACAGCAACGCGATGTCGCGGCGGATGGTGATGGCCGAGACGTCCAGCTCGGCCGCCAGCTCGTGGACGCGGACGACGCCGCGCCTGCGGAGCAGCTCCACCATCTGGGCGCGGCGCTCGTCCGGCAGCTGGCCCGGCGATTCTGACACCGTCATTCCCCCACCTCCACGCGGACCTCGAACGCCCCGCGCGCCGTGCCGGGCAGCCGCAGCTCCAGCCGGGTCAGGCGCTCGCCCCACACCTGCGTGAGCATGGGATCATCCAGCGTACGGACGGTCAGCGCGGCTGTCGCGCCCTCAGGATCCCAGCTGACGACCGCGGCCCGCGCACCGTCCGGCGGCCGGACCACGACCCGCCCAGGAGACGGTTGCTCGACCTGCCCGGCCAGCACGAGATGCAGGACGCTCGCGTCGCCGTCGCCGGTGAAGCTCCAGGCGTCCTCTATCGTCACCCGGGCCCCACTCCGGTCGAGCACGGCCCTGCGCCACCATCGCGCCAGCCCTGGCACCGGATAGGCGGCCGCCAGATCCAGCCGTACCTCGAAACGGTCAGGCCCGTCCACCACCTCGACCTCCCTGGCCGCGTATCGCTCGCCCTGCCCCTGCGGCGTGCCGCGCACCTCGGGAACGTTGTGCCAGCCGCTCTGCATCGTCCAGATCGAGTAGCGGTCGGGGCCGAAGGTCTGCGCCGTGTACGTCGGCCTGCCGGGGTCGGCGAGCACGGGCACGCCGTCCACCGCGACGACGACGGAGCCGACGTCGTTGTGGTTGTGGTGCTCCCCGTTGTGCCCGCCCTTGACCGCGAGCGCGAGGCCGTGCGCCGTCCCGCCGGCCGTCCTGGCGAGGCCGACCTGCGTCCCGGGCAGCCAGACCCCGGCGATCAGCGGCGGCGCGTCGGCCGCGGCCTCCTGCCAGCCGGCGTCGGTGAGCTGCCGCAGCGCCCGCCCGAGCTCGTCGGAGACGGTGGCCGGGCGCTGGGCGGCCGCATGCCGTGCCGCGTCGTGCTCGCCGAGCCTGCCGGCCCACCGGTACGGCACGTGCCACGGCTGGTCGGCGGGCGGGCGGGCGCGCGCGTCGGCGAGGTTGAGGTACCACGGCCCGCCCAGATGCATGCGGTGCGGGAAGCGCACCGTCTCGCGCACGACCGGGACCACCGCGGCGTCGAGCGCCCCCGACGTGGCGTGCTCCAGGACGTCGAGCGCCTCGAGCGCGCGGCACGCCCCGTTCCACCAGTACTCGTAGCCCTCATCGACGGAACCGTCGTCCGGCAGGGCCGCCAGGTAGCGGTCGACGCCCGCCACGGCCAGGGCGACCTGGCGCGCCCGCAGGTCGCCCGGCTCGGTCAGGCGCAGCGCGGCGACGAGCACGTTGCCGCAGATCCACGGGCACCAGTTGTGCACGTCGCCGTCGAGGCCCAGCCAGTGCCAGTCCTCGCGCTGGACGAACGGGTCGAGCACCCGCACGCGTACCTCGTGGCGCACCCGTTCCCGCAGCCCGGGCAGGCGCTTGTCCAGCCGGGCGCCCAGCACGTGATCCGCCCAGGCCAGCTGGGCGGCCACGTCGGCGGCGCCCAGGTCGAGGCAGGGAGAGGTCACGTCCGGCAGCACCGTCCCGCGGGGCCGGCAGGTCTCCTCGTGCGCGGGCCAGCACCACGAGCTCTGCTCGCACAGCAGGACGATGCCGTCGGCGGCCTCGTCCAGCCACGCGTCCTGCCCGCTCGCCGCGGCCATGAGCACCGCCCGGGTGAGCCGGGCCTGGCGCTCGCGCACCTGGCTCTCGTACTCCGTGCGGTTGCCGTCGCGGAAGAACCGCGCGTACCTCGAGGCCAGCGGTTGCGGCCAGGGCGTGTCCAGCTCGGCCTCCGCCTGCTCGCGGACGGCGGCGAGGCGGTCGGCGGCGCGCTGCCAGACGTCCGCCCCGGCGGCGGGCACGGGCAGCGCCCAGTCGGGCGGCAGCAACGAGCCGGCCAGGCCTTCCGGCGACGCCGCGGCGCCCCAGGCGGTGAGCAGCGGCCCTGCCGACTTGATCGCCGGGCCGGTAGCTGTGTTCGTCATAATCCTCCTCGCCGGACTCATAGTACCGATCGAAAATGATCGAAGTTGAGTCGATGAGGAGTCTTCGTGATCGAAGTATCGCCGCGCCGCCGAGTCACCGAAGTTACAGTTCCATCGAAAGGCTTACATTTGGCCCCCACCCTCAGGTCGAATGGTTGCTGTGACATCACGGCGAGCGCGTCTGTGGCGGGCCCTGATCTGGTCGATCAGCGTGGTCGTCATCGCCGTCATCGCTGCCGCGACCTTCCTCCTGCTCGCCGGCGCACCCGGCACCGCCTGGTGGCGGCCGGTCCTGGAGCGGCTTCCCCGCCACCTGGTGCCGCCGTACTCCACAGCGGATCTCCTTCCCGTGGCGCTCACCGTCCTCGCCGCCACCGCCCTCCTGATCGGCGCCGGTTGCTGGGTCGCAGGCGAACTGCGCCGCCGCGCCGGCCTTCGGACGCTCACGCAGGAGGAGATCGAGACCCGCCCGCCTGAGGGATCCTTCGACGCGCTCACCGCCGAACGGGGGACGCTTCTCCAGCGGATGAGCACCTGGGGCATCGTCCTGGGGTTGGTGCTGGCCGCAGGCAGCCTGGTCTACACCGACGCCAGGTCCATGGAGACCCCGCAGGACGCGCAGAGCATCGACAGCTACACCCGAGCCGTGGAGCAGCTCGGTTCCGAGAAGATCGAGGTCCGCCTGGACGCGATCCACACGCTGCAGCGCCTGGCGCAGGATTCTCAACGAGATCGCGTGACGACCGTCGAGGTCATGGCCGCGTACGTGCGCGAGCACGACTCGATGTCGACGGCCCGGCTGCTCGGGCAGCCGGCCACCGACGTGCAGCGGGCCCTGACCGTGCTCGGCAGCGTCTACGACGCGCTGAACACCGAGCTCGGGCACGACTGGGTCTGCAACTGCAACCTGGCGCGCATCCGTGTGCCGGGCGCGGATCTGAGCGGCCTCAACCTGGGCACCGCCGTCCTGACCCGGGCAGACCTGCGTGGGGCCGACCTGAGCGGGGCCAACCTGGCCTCCACCGACCTGTCCGGCGCCGACCTGCACAGGGCGGATCTGGACGGCGCGGACCTGGCGTACGCGATCCTGTTCATGGCGAACCTCAGCGAGGCGGACCTGAACGGCGCAGACCTGCGCGGGGTGGACCTGTTCGAGGCGGACCTCAGGAGGGCGGACCTGAGGAAGGCGGACCTGAGCGGGGTGGACCTGTTCAACGCAGACCTGCGCGGGGCGGACCTGCGCGGCGCGAATCTGACCGGGGCGAGCCTGAGCGGGGCGGACCTGCGCAAAGCGGATCTGCGCGGCGCGATCCTCCGCGGGGCGGACCTGAAGGGGACGAACCTCAAGGGTGCGGACCTGACGGGTGCGGACCCGACCCAGGCGAACCTGGACGCGGCCAAGACCGACGACGAGACCAAGCTCCCCGAAGTGGCCCCTGGGCCCTGAGGGGCCCCGTCCATGGTGCCGGTCTGGTCCTTCAGCGTCGCCCGCGGCGGGCGGTGCCGAAGATGGATCTGGTGATCTCCCGGCCGAGGGCGGACGCCGCCGAGCGCGCCATGGAGCGGAACTCCTTCGACTCCAGCACGCTCTCCAGCACCGACTGCTTCCGCTCGCCCTCCCGCTCCCTGGGCTCCGGCTCGCGTGGGGCTCCGGGAGCCTCGGCGTGCTGCTGCTCGGCCAGCTTCGCGGACAGGATCTCGTAGGCCGACTGGCGGTCGACCGCTGTCCCGTACTTCCGCTGAAGCGGCGAGGCGGCGATGACGCCCTGGATCACCTCCGGGCTCGACGGTGCCATGAGCGTCTGCGGGGCCCGCAGGCGCGTCCAGGCCACCGGGGTCGGCGCGCCCGTCTCCGACAGGACCGTGACGACCGCCTCGCCGATGCCGACCTCGGTGAGCAGCCGCTCCAGGTCGTAGGAGGACTCGGGGAAGGTCGAGATGGTGGCCTTGAGCGCCTTGGCGTCCTGGGGGGTGAAGGCGCGCAGTGCGTGCTGCACGCGCGCGCCGAGCTGGGCCAGTACGTCGGCCGGCACGTCCTTCGGCGTCTGGGTGACGAAGAACACGCCCACGCCCTTCGACCGGATCAGCCGCACGGTCTGGGCGATCGACTGCAGGAACGCCTTGGACGCGTCGTCGAACAGCAGATGCGCCTCGTCGAAGAAGAACACGAGCTTCGGCTTGTCGACGTCGCCCACCTCGGGCAGCACGTGGAAGAGATCGGCGAGCAGCCACATCAGGAAGGTGGAGAACAGCTGCGGCCGGTCCTGCACGGCGGGCAGCTCGAGGACGGAGATCACGCCCCGGCCGTCCGTCGTCACCCGGAGCAGGTCGCGCACGTCGAACTCCGGCTCACCGAAGAACGCCTCCGCTCCCTGTGCCGCGAAATTGGTCAATGTACGCAGGATGACCCCTGCCGTCGCCGCCGACAGCCCGCCGACCCCGCTCAGCGCCTCCGGAGTGGCGGTCAGATACCGGATGACCGCGATGAGGTCCTTGAGGTCCAGCAGCGGCATTCCGTTCTTGTCGGCGAAATAGAAGATCAAGCCGAGCGACGACTCCTGCGTCTCGTTGAGCCCGAGGACCTTGGCGAGCAGCGTCGGCCCGAAGGCGGTCATGGTGGCGCGGATCGGGACGCCGTCCCCCAAGCCGCCCAGGGAGAGGAACTCCACGGGACAGGCCGCCGGCTGCCAGGTCTGCCCCACCTCGGCGGCGCGCCGGGTGACGCGCTCGGAGGGCGTGCCGGGCGAGGCGAGCCCCGACAGGTCGCCCTTGATGTCGGCGAGGAAGACGGGAACGCCCTGCGCCGCGAGCTGCTCCGCCATGAGCTGCAGGGTCTTGGTCTTGCCCGTTCCGGTGGCGCCGGCCACCAGTCCGTGCCGGTTCAGCATGCTCAGAGCGATCCGGATCTGCTCCGCGGGGTCGGCGGTGCCGTCCTCACGTACCAGGGTCCCGAGTTCCAGCGCCGGTCCCTCGACGTCGTACCCCTTCATCGGATCTCCCCGTGTGCCGCTGCCTCACCTTCGGCAATGGTGTTACCCAGCGTGCTGCATTCGTCACAAGTGACCAGGCAGGCCGCCAGCAGCCGGCGGGCGAGCACCGCGACCTCGGCGACGACGTGCTCGCAGTTGTCCAGGACGAGCAGCACCCGCCGATCCGCCAGCCCCGCGATCAGCCGTTCCACGGGGTCGAGCGGACCGGACAGCGAGGGCACCAGCCCGGCCTCCCGCAGGCCCAGCGCGTTGATCAGAACCTGCGGCGCCGCCGCGCCGTCGGCGAGCGGAGCCAGGTCGACGAAGCGGACCTCACCCTCCCCCCGCCCGGCGACCTCGACCGCCAGCCGGGTCTTGCCGACCCCGCCCGGCCCGGTGAGCGTGACCAGACGTCGCCCGCCGAGCAGCGCGCGGACGCGTTCGAGATCGCCGTCACGCCCGACGAAACTGGTGAACTGGGCCGGAACACCGCCTCCCGCCGCCTCCGCGGGCGAGGGCCCGGCGCGCAGCACCGCCATGTGCACACCGCCGAGCTCAGGAGAGGGATCGACACCGAGCTCCTCCGCCAGCGTCCGCCGCGCGTCCTCGAACACCTGAAGCGCCTCGGCCTTCCGGCCACTCCCGTACAGGGCCCGCATGAGCTGCCCGCGCAGACGTTCGCGCAGCGGATGCGCCGCCACGAGCTCCGGCAGCTCCGCCGCCAGGTCGCGGTGCTCACCGCGCGCCAACCGCGCCTCGACCAGGTCTTCGAGTACGGCGACCCGCGACTCCTCCAGCCTGGCGGCCCGCTCCCCCGCGAACGGCGCATCGATGACGTCCGCCAGCGCCGGCCCCCGCCACAACCCCAGAGCCTCGCCCAGGAGCCGGGCGGCACCGCCATGATCCCCGGCGGCCAGCACGTGCCGCCCCTCGCCGGCCAGCCGCTCGAATCGGTGCACATCGACGTCATCGGGATCGACGAGCAGCCGATATCCAGCGGGACCGAACTGGAGCAGATCCCCCGCCTCGCCCGCCGCCCCGAGCCGGCGACGCAGCCGGGACACCTGCGACTGCAGGGCATGCGCCGCACCGCTCGGCGCCTGCGGGCCGTACAGGCCCTCGACGAGCCGTGGCACGCCCACCGTCTGACCCGCGTGCAGCAGCAACATCGCCAGCAGCGCACGCAGCTGCGGTCCCCCGACCGCTACCGGCTCGCCGTCGGCCGACCACACCCCCACAGCCCCCAGGACACCGAATCGCACGCCTCCTTCGGTCTCCATGGCAGCAACCCTATGCTCCATGCCGAGCAAGAATGATCATCACTCGCTCGCCGAGCACACACCGGGATCGATCGCCGATATTGACCGATCCGCAGGAGGCGTGCGATCTTGCGAATGTCCCGTGCTCCAGCACGCCCATCCCCCATCCCCGAAACGAACCCGGCGCCACCGCATCGGTGAGTGGTGGCGCCGCCAGCCCGAGCGGAGAACCTGTGGACTACCTGGCCATCGCCTGCCGCTGCCTGATCGGCCTGATCTTCGCCATCTCGGCACTCAGCAAAATACGCGGCAGGCAGGCGTACCAGGAGTTCGCCAGGACGACCACGACGCTCCTGCCCCGCCACGGCCGCAAACTCGCGCTCCCCGCGCTGGCCGCCGAATTCGCCGTGCCGGTGCTGCTCGCCCTGCCGGCCACGACCCTCGCCGGCTTCGGGCTCGCCGCAACACTGCTCACCGCCTTCGCCGTCGCCATCGCTGCCGCCCTGCGGCGAGGCGTACGCACCTCCTGCCGATGCTTCGGAGCCTCCACCACCCCGCTCGGAACGCAGCACGTCATCCGCAACGCCGCACTCATCGCCGTCTCCGCCACAGGGGCGGCCCTCGGGCCAGGCGATCCCGCACACCCAGGAGGCATCGCAGTCGCCGCCGTGGCCGCCGTCGTCCTGGCCACCCTCGTCACCCGGCTCGACGACCTGATCGACCTGTTCGCCCCGACGACAGCGACCGGCCGGCCGTCAAGATAAGGAGGAACATGGCGGTACTGATCGCCTCATCATCTCCTCTGTCGCCGAGGGTCATAGTGGTGGTCTCGCGTCGTTGACCCGGTGGCAGATGCGGCCGGACAGTTGAGAGCGCAGCGCGGTGGCGGTCGAAGCGATCTCGTCCTCCTTGCCCTTGTGCGCTATCAGGAACAGCTCGGCCACCTCGTTCCCCAGAACCACGTGGGCTTTTGAGTTCCTCTATGGGCCCTTATCGGCTGGCCGTTATAACCCAATGTGGTCGGTCGGTTCGGTATGGTGATCGCAATATGATCAGGAGGGATTCATCATGAAGGACGCCGCCGGGCGTGGCCGTGCGCTGGTAGTCGGGCTCGGGATCGCGGGCATCGCCACCGCGGTGCGGTTACGGCAGGTGGGCTGGGAGCCGGTGCTGGTTGAGCGGGCGCCTGCGCGCCGCTCAAGCGGATACTTCATTGTGCTGTTCGGCACTGGCATCGCCTCCGCGCGGCGGCTGGGCGTGCTGGAGGCGATCGGCGACCGCACCCATCCGCAGCTCGCCGTCTACGAGGTGAACCGGACCGGGCGTCGCACTCCCGGCGTGGCTCCGGGCGAACTCCCCAACCTGGTCACCAGACCCCGGCAGTTGCTGCGTGGCGACATTGAACAGGGACTGTTCTCCGCGCTACCGGCCGATGTGGAGATTCGCTACTCCACCGTGCCCACCCGCATCACCCAGGACGACTCCGCAGCAGAGGTCACCCTGCACGACATCGCCTCAGGGGCCACCGTCACCGAGCGCTTCGACCTGGTGGTAGGTGCCGACGGGATGCGCTCAACCGTGCGCAACCTGGCCTTCGGCAGCGAGGACTACCTGCATGCGTTGAACTACATGATCGGCGTCACCGCGCTGGATGCGCCGATCGAGGGCTTCGGCCTGCATGAGGGCCTGACCCTCGCCGAGCCTGGACGCTCAGCATGGACCTTCCCTTTCCACCGCCACGCCCCGAGCCTGCTGTTCTCCTATCGCACCGACGACGTCAACGCCGAGTTCTCGCGTCCGGCGATCGAGTCCATCCGCGCCGCCTTCGGCCCGCAGCCCGCCGGCCCTCTGCTGGAGAACCTGTTCACCCGGTTCGAGCAGGCCCCACAGTACCTGTTCGACTCCGTGCACCAGGTCAAGATGCCGCGCTGGCACCGTGGCCGGGTCGTCCTTGTCGGCGATGCCGCCTGGTGCGTGACCTTGTACGCGGGCATGGGAGCCTCCAGTGCCATCGCCGGAGGCGAACTGCTGGGCACCATGCTGCGGCGCCACCCCGGAGACCTGCCCGGCGCGCTGCGGGAGTGGGAGGCCCGGATGCGGCCGTTCATCCACGCGGAGCAGAACAACGCACTGGTCATGCGTACGCTCTTCACCCCTCACGACCGCAAGGAACAGATCATGCGCACCGTGATGCTCCGCCTCATGCAGGCGCCGGTGATCGGGTCGGCCATGGGCCGGATAATGCCTGGCCCAGACA
The DNA here is from genome assembly GCF_044466425.1 of Nonomuraea sp. NPDC049400. Taxonomy (NCBI): domain Bacteria; kingdom Bacillati; phylum Actinomycetota; class Actinomycetes; order Streptosporangiales; family Streptosporangiaceae; genus Nonomuraea; species Nonomuraea sp. NPDC049400. The sequence goes on along the minus strand of NZ_JBITMP010000010.1, from coordinate 74,203 downwards.
TGAAGAACAAAGAGCTCGACGTCGCCGCCGTGTGACCGTCTCGAGCACGAATGAGCGTCGCCTGCATCACCGCCTGCCCCGCCACCGTGCTGCCGCACCGCCCAGCCCCGCTGCTGATCCGCGCGGGGCCGGAACTCCCGCCGAGCTCTACGAAGACCAGGGGCCCGAGGTCGCCGACGGGGTCGAGGGCGACGAGGGGTGCACCGCCCAAGGAGAATCTCCTGGCTGATCCGGGCGGATGGGGGTGAAGCGCACCGGCAGCCGCTCCAGCGATCGGTGGAACGGGCCGGGCCGCCAGGGCAGTTCCTCTCGTGGCACGGTGAGTTCGAGGTCGCACAGGTGAGAGGTCAGGCGCTCGATCGCGGTCATGGCGATGAGCACGGCCGGGTCGCTGGCCGGGCAGCGGTGCGGCCCGGCGCCGAAGCCCAGGTACGCGCCGCCGTCGGAGCGCAGCTCCTCCGGTATGTTGGTGGGCTCGGTGTTGGCCGCGGCGTAGGAGACGAGGACCAGCTCGGCCGGCTGGATCCAGGTGCCGTGGAAGTGCACGGGCTGGCGCACGAAGTACGGGCCGAAGTTGGCTATGGCGGGTTCGACGCGCAGGGCTTCCATCAGGGCGTCGTACGTGCTGAGCGCGCCGTTGGTGAGCGAGCTGTAGTAGCGGTCGTCGCTGACCATCCGCGAGATCGTGTTGGAGATCAGGTTGGCCATGGGGTCGAAGCTGGCGGCCACCACGAGCACGATCGCCTGCGTCAGCTCTTCGTTCTGCAGACCGGCCGGATGGTCGATGATCCAGGACGTGAGGTCGTCGCCCCGCTGGGCGTACTTGCTCTGAACCAGCTCATTCATGTAGCGGCTGAACGCGTCGCTCCCCCGCGCGCCCGCCTCGCCGGTCGCCTCCATCATGGCCGACAGAGCCTCGCTCAATTCGACGCTGTCGGAGTCCGGCCGCCCGAAGAGCAGGTTGAAGACGCGCACCGGGATGGGCCGGGCGAAATCGGTGGCCAGGTCGGCCTCGCCCTTCGCGGCGAACTGAGCGATGAGAGAGTCGGAAACCTCGGTCACCATTCGGCGCAGCTTGTGCGGCTGGACCAGCTGGAAGCAGTCGGAGATCACCTTCCGGTAGCGGGCGTGCTCGGCCCCGTCGGAAAACAGCGCGGTGGGCCGGTAGCCAAGCATGGCGAGCGTGCCCGCGACCTCCGGTGTGTCAGGGAGCCGCGCCTGCCAGGCGCTGGGGTTCTTGCTCCAGAGGCCGCCGACGTTGGTGAGCACCTCCAGGGCGGCCCCGTATCCGATCACCAGATGGGCATTGATGCCGGGGGCGATCTCCACGGGCGCGACAGCGCCGTGCCGCCGGCGCAGCTCTGCATAGACGGCCTGCGGGTCCCTGGCATACTGCGGTCCGTAAAGGCGGCCGGCGTCGGGCAGATAGCGCAAGCTCATGACAGCACCAGCTCTCTGATGTGCTCCACCGGCGGGGGCGGAGGCGGCGTCTCGGGCGTCGCACATTACCAGTGGCGTGCGCCGACTCACGCTGCGTGCCTGGCGCAGGGCCTCCAGCGGGTTCCGGGCTGAGCGCCGCCGCGAGCTGGGGCCGTACCATCAAGCCACTGCCTTTACATTGTAGATCAGCCGCCCTCTAGGCGTGCCAGAGGGCGGCAAGCTGCCGGGTGGCCAGCCGGGACGGGATGGCGCGGAGCAACGCGTCACGCACCCAGGCGGCGGCGCCGGTCTGGGAGGTCAGCCGCGATTGCCGGGACGCCGCCTGCATGATGCGGTTGGCACGGGGCCTACGCTCGGCGTCGTAGCGCAGGAGCCGCTGGGCGGCGTCTGCCGGCTCCGCGCCGGTCAGGTGGCGGGTCAGCGCGGCCGCGTCCTCGAAGGCCTGGCTGGCGCCCTGACCGAGGTCGGGCGGCATGGCGTGCGCGGCGTCGCCGAGGAGCGCGATCCTGCCGGCCGCGTACGAGGGCAGGGGTTCGGCCAGGCGGGCGATCGGATCGACGTAGATGTCGGCGGGCGGGGTGGCCTCGATCAGCGCCGTGACGAGGGGATGCCAGTCGGACATCAGCGACAGCATCTGCCGGCGCGCCTCGTCCGCGCCGGGCGGCGTGCCGTTCAGTACGGAGTCGGTGAACCAGTACAGGCGGTCCTCGCCGACGGGGAACAGCCCGAACATCGCTCCGCTGCGACGGTCCACCAACTGGTTGGCGAGCAGGTCCGTTGCCAGGCCCGGAGGGCGGGGCAGCATGCCGCGCAGGTCCATCCGGCCCGTCCGGCGCAGCCCTGGGTGGCCGGGGAAGAGCTGCGCGCGCAGCTTGCTGCCGATGCCGTCGGCCGCGATCACGGCGTCCGCTCTCGCGACGGGCCTGCCGCCGCTGATCACCGTCACCCCGGTGGAGTCGGGCTCCAGGCGGTCGACCGGGGTCGCGGTTCGCACCAGCTCGGCGGGGAGCGGAGCGCGTAGCCCCCGATGCAGGCGCGCCCGTTCGATGACGGCCACCGTCCCGACTTCCTGCTGCGCCTGGACCGCGTCGGTGACCAGCAGCGGCCGTCCCCGCCAGTCCCGTAATCCCGCGCGACCGGCCTGCATGGCGTGCGCGCGAACGTCTCCGGCCAGCCCCAGCGCGTCCAGCGCGCGCTGCCCGTTCGGCATGACCGCAATCCCGGTGCCCGCCTCCCTGAGCTCTGCGTCCCGTTCGAAGAGCGTCACCTCGTGGCCGAGGCGATGCAGCCCCACCGCGGCCGCGACTCCTCCGAGACCGGCACCGACCACCACGATCCTCATGAGACCTCCTCGCCGAACCGATTCACTACGATCGTACTAGTACGACTATTGGTAGCATGGCCGCATGCCGCCCACCAATCCGGCCCGTCGCCGAGCCCTGACCGATGCCGCCATCGAGCTGCTGGCCTCCTCGGGCGTGCATGGATTGACCCACCGCGCGGTGGAGAAGCAGGCGGACCTACCGCCGGGAACGGCCTCCAACTACTTCCGCAGCAGGGAAGCTCTGCTGGTGGCCGCCGCGGAGCGCATCGCCGAGCTGCATCACGCCGACACCGACCGGGCCACTGACCGGGCCGCCGAGCAGCCCACGACGCTGGTCGACCTGTGGACGGAATCGCTGCTCACGGCGGCGACCACGCTGCGCGACCGCTATCTGGCGATCTTCGAACTTCAACTGGAGGCCGCGCGCCGTCCGGTGCTCGCCTCGGTGCTCGCGAGCCTGCAGGACACGTCGTCGCAGATCACCGCCGCACACCACGACAAGCTCGGCCTCACCATCCAGCGCGAGAAGATCCCCGCCCTGATCGCGCTCTACGGGGGCGCGCTGTTCACCCTGGTCGCCGCGCCGCCGGGGAGTGTCAGCAGGGACGTGGTCCGGCAGGTGGTTCAGGTCATGGTGCACGGCTGTGCCGTACCGGAGGAAAATCCTGAGTCGGTACGGAAGGGGACGCCAAACCTAATCTGAGCGGAACTGCAGCTGATGCACCCGCGCCAGGATTGAGTCGTCGGTAGCAGCCGCCCGGGCCGAGCGCGATCTGGTGCCGGCGAGGGGGCGCGCTTGGGTGCCTGGTCGTCGGCTGGCGCCACCGTGCCCCTGCCGGCCATCATCGCGACGATCACCTGGCCGGCTGCAGCGACGCACATCAGAATGATTGGTGCATGCCAGCCGGAACTGACGGTGTGCAGCAGCCCGAAAACCACCGGTCCTGCGGCGGGCCAGCAGGTAACCGATCGACTGCGCCATCGCTGACAACGCGCCCGCCACGATCGCGTCCCGGGCGCGCGCCGGCGCGACCGCGGCGGTTGCACATTTTCGGGCCTGGGCGATGAAGGTCACCCGTCGACATGAAGTCGGAACCGGCACCGCCCCCGACGATCATCAGCCGTACATACGTGTCAGAGGAGGCGGGTGACTTCGCCGGTGTCGATCGAGTAGTACGCGCCGATGACTTTGAGCTGGCCCTTGGCGATGCGAGGAGCGAAGAGCTTGTCCTTCTTGAGCTGGTTCGTCACGTCAACGGTGTTGATGCGGATCATCTTGTCGACGTCTCCGCCCGAACGCGTGTATGCCGAACGCAGCGAGGAAGCAATTGTGCTCAGCTCGCCGGGGAGCTTCTTGTGCTCGTGCAGTGATTCCGCGGCGGCCGTGACGGCACCGCAGCGCTGATGGCCGAGCACGACGACGAGCGGGGTGCCGAGCTCGGCTGGGCCGTACTCGGCGGCGCCGGTCACCAGCGGGTCAATGGTCTGCCCGGCGGTCCGTACCACGAACAGGTCGCCCAGTCCGGCGTCGAAGACCAACTCGGGCGAGACCCGCGAGTCGATGCACGAGAAGACGACTGCGAACGGGTCCTGCTTCTGCGCCACCTCCTTGCGCCGGGCGGCGTCCTGGTGCGGGTGAGTCGCGGTGCCGACCACCCATCGGCGGTTGCCCTCGCGCAGAGTCGCCCACGCCTGGTCCGGGGTGGCGGGACGCTGGTCCGGCGCGGTCCCGTTCGACGGCTGAGCGGTGCGGGCGAATACGGCGGTGCCCGCTGATGCCGCACCGGTCAGGAGGCCCCCGGCGACGATGCCGGCGCGCAGGAGCGCCCGCCGGTTGATCATGTGATTTAACATGAAACAGGAGTATGCGCCGTGCTTGTGCCGACGCGCCAGATTGTGTAGCGCTCATCACATCAGATGTTGCACGTCGTCATCGTCTGAGCGCACGCCGCCGCAGTATCGTCGGCCAGGGTGGCGGCGTGCGCCACGAGCATGGTGACCGTCACCGCCGCGAGACCGGCCACCGCCGCGGCAGGTGATGCGCGCGGGAAAAACGTTGAGGCAGCCCGCTCCGTGATCCAGAAGACAGATCCCTAGCGAGCGGACCAAGCGCGGGCGAGCAGGGACACCGCCTGGTCCAGGAGGGCGGGCGGCAGGGCGAAGCTGATCCTTATCCGATCGCGGTGACGTCCGTCAGGGGAGAACATCGTGCCCGGCGCCACGGCCACCCCGTGCTCGCGGGCGATGTCGGCGAAGTGTGTGGTGTCGGTTCCGGGCAGGCGCACCCACAGCGACAGCCCGCCTCTTGGCGTTGTCCAGCTCCACTCCGGCAGCGCGGTGGCCAGCGCGGCGGACATGTGATCACGGCGGCGCGCCAGCTCGGCCAGCCACGGCTCGACCGGATTGCGGTCAAGCAACTCGGCCGCCAGCCGTTGGGAGACTGCGCTGCCCGCCAGGTCGGCGTCCAGTTTCTGCTCGGCCAGCCGCGCCAGCAACGGCGGCGCGGCGTGCAGCCAGCCCACTCGTAGCCCGCCCCACAGCACCTTGGACAGCGAGCCGACCGTGACTGTGCCGTACGGGTGGATCTCGGCCAGTGGTGCGGGCGGGCTGTCATCGAAGACCAGTGATGCGAGCGTGCGATCCTCGAGCAGCGTCACCTCGCCGGCAGCGGCGAGCGCGGCGAGCGGCCGCAGGTCGGGCACCGCGCCAGTGGGGTTGTCGACGCTCATCGCGAACACCAGGGCCGGCTGGCGGCGTTCGATGGCATCTGCCACCGCCCGCTTGTCGCTCAGATCGACCGGCACCGCCACCGCTCCCGCCCGCCGGAAGACACCCAGCGCGCCGCCGTACGTCGGATCCCCGACCAGCACTCGGTCACCGGGCCGCAGCAGCGCTCGTGCGGCCACGTCGATCCCTTGCTGAGCCCCGGTGGTGATGAGCACGTCGCCGCCGAGCAGCGCACGCAACCGCGGGTCACCCTGGGCGTCGTAGCCGTGTCCCGAAGGTGCACGCAGCAGCTCGGCGGTGTCCAGCGGAGGCAGCAGGAGATGCGAGGGGTCGGGGACGACCGAGGTGGAAGCGACCGGGCCCTACCTCAACTCGGCACTGGCCAAGAACGAGGCCGTCGAAGCCGGGTACGACGACGCCGTACTTCTCAACACCGCCGGCCACGTCAGCGAGTGCACGGCGGCCAACCTCTTCGTGGTCCGCGATGGGGTGCTCGCCACGCCACCTGTGAGCGCAGGCGCCCTGGACGGGATCACCCAGGACACCGTGGTACGGCTGGCCACCGACCTCGGGATCGCCGTGGAGCGGCGTAATCTGCCGCGCTCCGAGCTGTACGCGGCCGACGAGGTGTTCGTGTGCGGGACCGCCGCGGAGATCGTGCCTGTCGCCCTCGTCGACGGCCGTGAACTGAACGGGCCGGGCCCGGTGACCTCGAAGGTGAGCGCCGGCTACCAAGCCGCGGTGCGGGGCGAGGATTCCCGATACCACTCATGGTTGACCCCGGTGCCGAGCGGAGGCTGAAAGGGTTCGACACGTGGGGTGGGCTGCATTCGGCCAGGCAAGCACCTCCGGCCGTCCGGGCGGCCATCGGCCGCATCGCGACCGGACTGGCCCGTGGCCTCGCCGGATTGATCAACGCCCTGGATCCCGCCGTCGTCGGCCGCGATCACCTGGAGCTGGCGGCGCCTCCAAGTCAGACCCAGCCGCGGCGGATCGCTTCGACGCCCGCGTGGAAGCGGCTCTTGGCGTTCAACGCGATCAGCACCGCCTGCACGCGGCGCCGTACCGTTCGCGTGGTGATGTCGAGCTGGCGGGCGATCGCGTCGTCCTTCAGCCCGGCGGCCAGCAGCGTGAGCACCTCGCGCTCTGGCTGGTCGAGGCTGACCGGCTGGCCTTTCATGGGCACGGCCCGGCTCCAGCAGGTCTCGAAGAGCATGACCAGGCCGTCGAGGAGCGGCGACGGCCGGACGAGCAGCGCCCTGGCGTTCCGCGACTCGCGGTCCATCGTGATGACGCATGACTGGCGGTCCGCGAGCGCGCCGCGAAAGGGCAGGTCGGGATGGAGCCTGGCCTGCAGGCCGCGGAGCGCGGCGAACTCCGCGCCCAGCTCGGCGGGCAGGTCCTGCGGATCGCACAGCAGGCGGAAGCGTACCCCGCGCTCCAGCGCGGCGTGCTCCGTGGGCGCGTTCGCTCCGGCGACATACGGCGCGTGGTCCCACATCAGCACTTCCTGCCGCGCCTCCTGCAGCATCTGGTGGTAGCGGTTGCCGATCTCCTCCCCGCTGTCCAGATACTCGAGCATTCCCCCGGCCCCGTCGTGCTCCCGCGACCGGTGGAACCGTTCCCGCAGGCCGGGGAGTACGTCGCGGATCCTGTGCAGTTCGTCCTCGCGCTGGCGTACGAGCTCCTGCAGCGCGTGCGCGGGGTCGGCCGCCGCCCACGCGTCCGCCCCGCCGGGGACGGCCGGCTTGTCGGCGCGGAGCACCAGCCCGCGCGCCCGCAGCCAGGCGAGCAGGTCCGACACCTGCTCCGCGGTCCTTCCTGACCCGGCCACGAGGTCGGCCGTCGTAGCGGTGTCACGCTCCAGCAAGGACAGGTAGATCGCCTCGGCCCCTTCGGGCATACCGAGTCCGGACAGCACAGGAGACACATGATGATCTTTCCCATTGCGGACACAGTCCACAAGGGGGACGATCTTACTTATCGTCCTGAACCAAGCCCCGCCGGGTGCCTTCTCGGTATCGAGCCTGATGAGGACCGCCGATCTCGCTCGCCACGTTCGAGTGAGTAAGGTGGCGCGGTGTCGAGTGGTGGACTGTTCGCCGGGACAGGTGTGTTCTACGCGCGCTTCCGTCCGGGCTATCCGAGGGCGTTCTTCGACGATCTGGTCCGGCGTTTCGGGCTCGACGGCTCTGGACGCCTGCTTGACCTGGGCTGCGGCACCGGCCAACTGACCATTCCGCTCGCCGGGCACGTCGCGGAGGCGGTCGGTGTCGATCCCGAGCCTGACATGCTCGCCGAGGCCGCCCAGCAGGCACTCGCCGCCGGGGTCGGCAATGTGACCTGGGCGCGCGCGGCAGTTCGGCGGACCTGCCGGGCGGGTTGGGGCGGTTCCGGCTGGTGACCATGGGGCGCTCGTTCCACTGGATGGATCGCGAGCAGGTGCTGGGAGCACTGGCCGGCATGGTGGAGGGCGGGGGCGGCGTGGTGATCGCCAATGACGGTTGCCTGGCGCGACCGGTCACGCCGTGGCAGCACGCCATCGAGGAAGTGCAGCACCGTTTCCTGGGCCCGCTCCCCCAGACCGGCATCGGGACACCGAGCGAGCCGAACGAAGCGGTGCTGACTCGTTCACCGTTCCGGGACGTCTCCCGGGTGGTCCATGAGTTCGAGCGGTCGTGGACGGCGAACCGGATCATCGGCTACCTGTATTCGACGTCGCTCCCGCTGCGGCGGCTGCTCGGCGATCGACGGCCCGCCTTCGAACGAGAGATCAACGACGCCCTGCTGGCAGCCGACCCGAGTGGGCGATTCGTCGAACCGGTGGCTCTGCGCGTGCTCATAGCCCGAAAGAACATCTAGGACATCCGGGAGGCGCCGGGCACCCCGCCGGACCCATGTCCACGTGCGCGAACATGGGAGCTTCTCGCAGCAGTTGCCCCTGCTGATGCGCGACTGTCTGCGTGCCCACCCAGACGACGCGGCCGAGTGCGCGAGGGTGAAACGGCGGTGTGCGGAGGAATTGCGCGACGAGCGCCAGAAGTACGTCGAGGCCAAGGAGCCGTACCTCTGGGACATTCTGCGCCGCGCTGACGCGTGGGCCCAGAGGCTTGGCTGGCGACCCGGGCCGAGTGACGCGTGAGCGCGGTGATCAGTGGGCCACGGTGACCACGATCTTGCCGAACTGGGTGTTGGACTCCATGTGCTGGTGCGCCCGCACGATCTCCTCCAGCGGGAACAGGCGGTCCACCACGGGACGGAACGCCCCGGCACGCAGGCCTGAGGCGACGAACGCCGCGGCGCGGCGCATCCGCCCGGGATCCCTGGTGATCTCGTGCACCGTGTACGTGCGCAGGTTGAGGGCGGGCATGCCCAGCTCGAACCCCGGATAGGGCGTCGGCTGCCCGCTCTGCGCGCCCCACAGGAACAACGTCCCATCGGGGGCCACGGCCCGGGCCAGATCCACCACGCCCGGTCCGGCGACGGCGTCGAAGACGTACTCGGCTCCCCTGCCACCGGTCAGCGCCAGCACGCGTCCCGCCACGTCCTCCTCCTCGGAGACGATGACCTCGGCCGCGCCCTCCTCGAGCAGCCGCTGCCTCTTGGCGCGGGTGCGGGTGACGGCGATCGGCGTGGCGCCCACCCGGTTGGCCGTGTGGATCGCGGCCAGGCCGACGCTGCTTGAGGCCGCGTTCAGCACCGCCACGTCGCCCGCCCGCATCCCGCCCACCTCGACCATCGCGCCGTACGCGGTGAGATAGGGCATCCACACCGCCGCGCCGGACACCGCGTCCACCCCGTCGGGGCGATGCAGGAGCGCGGACGCCGGCGCGATCGCCCGTTCTGCGTACATGCCGTAGTCGTTGTACGAGAAGGACGGCACGACACTGACCGCCTGCCCCACCTCGAACCCGGTCACCTCCGGGCCGATCGCCTCGATCACCCCGGCGGCCTCGGAGCCGAGCCTGGCGGGCAGCTCCTTGACCGGCTCGATGTAGTGGCCGCTCCGGAAGAGCGCCTCCGCCCTGTTGACCCCGATCGCGTCCACCCGGATCCGCACCTCGCCCGGCCCCGGCTCACCCGTCTCCAGGTCCTCCAGCCGCATCACCTCGGGCCCGCCGATCTCGTGGAACCGCACGGTCCTTGCCATGCCACCCATCCTTCGCTCGCCTGTGAACGCGATCTACTGAAGCGCACAAGTACGATCGCTGTCAAACTTCGATGTCCGTCGTACTATCTCGAGATTGATTCTGTACCTACTAGTATGTACGCTCGAGACCGTGGACATGAGAGAACGGCTGATCGAGAGCACCCGCGAGCTGCTGTGGGAGCGCGGATACGTGGGCACCTCGCCGAAGGCGATCCAGCAGCGCTCCGGGGCGGGCCAGGGCACCATGTACCACCACTTCCGCGGCAAGCCCGAACTGGCGCTGGCCGCGATCGCCCGCAGTGCCGACGACATGCGCGCCCGCGCGGAGGCGGAGCTCTCCGGCTCCGGGACCCCCATCCAGCGGATCACCGCCTACCTGCGCCGGGAACGGGACGCCCTGCGCGGCTGCCCGGTCGGCCGCCTCACCCAGGACCCGGACGTGATGGCCGATGCCGAGTTGCGCCGTCCGGTCGAGGAGACCTTCGCCTGGCTGCGCACCCGGCTCGCCGGGGTCCTCACGGAAGCATGCGCCGAGGGCGAGGTGCGCACAGAGCTTGACCCGGCGGCCACCGCCACCGCGCTCGTCGCCGTGTTGCAGGGCGGGTATGTGCTGGCCCGCGCCGCCGGCGACGCGGAGGTGTACGCGCAGGCCGTTGACGGCGCGCTCGGGCTGCTCGCCGGACATGCTCGCTGAATCACTCGAAAGGACGAAATAATGCCCTTTGTTCGCATTGACGCGCTCCGTGCAGACGAGAAGCGGTTGGACGCCCTGGGCCGGGCCGTGCACGACGCCCTGGTCGACGCCATCGGCATCCCGCAGGACGACAGGTTCCAGGTGCTCACCAGCCACGACGGCACGCGTGGCACGCTCCGCTACGACGCCGGCTACCTCGGCGTGCACCGGGACGACGACCTCGTGTTCGTCGCCATCGCCATGCGCTCCGGACGTACGGCGGCCCAGAAGCAGGCCCTCTACCGCAGGATCGCCGAGCTCGCCGAGGAGTACGCGGGCACCGAGCCGCGGAACGTATTCGTCTCGATCAGCGAGAACCAGCCGATCGACTGGTCGTTCGGCGAGGGCGTGGCGCAGTACGCCGAGGCCGGCCTATGACGGCGGCGGGTCACCGCTCGACGCGTACCCGGACTAGATCGTCACCACGCCGTCGGCGTACGTCTGGACCAGGTGGTGGTCGTGCGAGGCGAAGACCACAGCCGTGCCCCGCGCCTGCCGCAGCCCGGTCAGCACCTCCATGACCGAGCGCGCGGTGCCGCCGTCCAGGGCGGAGGTGATCTCGTCGCAGACCAGCACGTCGGGCTCCGCCGCCAGGGCGCGGGCGATGGAGACCCGCTGCCGCTGGCCGCCCGACAGTTCGTGCGGGTACCGGCTGCCGTGCTCGGCGCCCAGCCCGACCTGCTCCAGGAGGTCGGTCACCCGCTCCGGCACGGCGGCACGGGCGCACCTGCGGTGCAGGCGCAGCGGGCGGGCCAGCGCGGCGGACACGGTCGTCGAGGGATTGAGTGCGGCCATCGGGTTCTGCGGCACGAACTGCACCCGGCGCCGCTGCTCGCGCTCGCGCCTGCGCACGTCGGGATGGAGGGCGAGGCCGTCGAGGGTGAGCGAGCCGCCCGAACGGGGATGCAAGCCGACCAGGGTACGCAGCAGCGTGGTCTTGCCCGAACCTGACGGGCCCACGACGCCGACCGCCATGCCGGAGGCGGCGTCCAGGTCGACGCCGCGCAGCACCGGCACACGCTCGGCCCCCACGTCGGCGTCCAGCCCGCGCGCGCGTAGCCCGGACTCCGCACCGGACGTCTCGCAGGGCCGCGGGGAGGCCGGCGCGTTCGGGACGACGGCGCCGCCGGACAGTTCCAACGTCTCGTCGGCCACCCGCTCGACCAGGTCCCGGTCATGACAGGACAGCACGACCGCGATCCCCTGCTCGCGGGCCAGGCGGCGCAGCAGCGCGCCGATCTCCTCGCGCAGCGCGGGGTCGAGCCCGGCGGTGGGCTCGTCCAGGATCAGCAGGTCAGGCCGGCGGGCCAGCGCCCTGGCCAGGGCGACGCGGCGCTGCTGGCCGCCCGACAGCTCACCGGCCTTGCGGCCGAGCAGTCCGGGCACGGCGGACAATCCAGCCTCGCCGAGCAGTGCGGCGATGCCGTCGCGGGTGAGGCCCGTGCCGGTCTCGGCGACCAGCGCGGCCACGCGCATCCGCGGATTGAGCGCCGAGCCGGGGTCCTGTCCCACGAAGGCCAGGCGTTCGCGCCGCAGCCGGCGCAGGTCGGCGGGCCCGCAGCCGAACACGTCCACACCGAGCACCCGTACGGCGCCGGAGCGGCGGGCGGTCCCCGGCGGAAGGTCGCCGAGCAGGGCCCGCAGCAGAGTGGTCTTGCCCGAGCCCGAGGCGCCCACCAGGGCGAGCACCTGGCCGGGCCGCGCGGTCAGGCCGGCGCCGGACAGCAGCTCGGGCCCGCCGGGCACGGCCACGGTCAGATCGTTCACGACGGCGTGCGGGGTCACAGGACCGCCACCTCCCACGTTCGGGCTCTGGCGGCCAGGGCGCCGGCCGCCAGGTTGACGCTCATCGCCAGGAAGGCGATCGCGAGGCCGGGGGCCAGCACCGCCCACGGGTTGAGCACGATGCCGGCGCTGTTCTCACGGATCATCAGCGCCCAGTCGGCCGCCGGCGGCTGGGGGCCGACCTGCAGGAACGCCGCCGTGGACACCACGTACACGGCCGCGACGAAGCGCAGGCCGAAGAGGGCGAGCACGGTGGAGCGCAGGTTCGGCAGCACCTCGCGCACGACCAGGTGCCAGGTGCGCTCGCCACCCGCGACGGCCGCCTCCACATAGCCGGCGGCCACGACGGGTGCGGCCGCCGCGGCCATGAACCGCACCGCGTACGGCGTGCCGAGCGCCACCGCCGCGGCCACGAGCGCGAGCCGGCCGCCGCCGCCGGGCCAGGCCTGCGTGACCAGCAGGATGCCGAGCACCGCCGGCAGCAGCATGAACACGTCCGCCGCCCGCTCGACGAACCGGCCGAACGCCGGCCGCAGCGCCCCGGTGACGCCGAGGACGGCGGCGATCGCGGTCACCAGCGACGCCACCACGAGGGCGGAGACGACCAGGTCGCGCCCGCCGTACAGCAGCCTGCTCAGCACGTCGCGGCCCAGCTGGTCGCCGCCGAGCAGCGCGCCGTCCGCCCCCGCCGGGCCGTACGGGATCGTGATCGGCTGGTCCATCGCGTACGGCGCGAGCAGTGGCCCGCCGAGCGCGAGCAGCAGCACCAGCAGGGCGGGCAGGGCGGGCAGGGCGGGCAGGAGGCGCTTCACCGGCGTCCTCCCGCCGCCCAGGACCGGATCAGGTCGGCGGCCAGCAGCACGCACGTGATGACCACGCCGGTGAGCGCGACGACGCCCGCGATGATCGGGGTGTCCCGGTCGGCCACCGCGCCCGCGAGCAGCGCGCCCACGCCCGGATAGTTGAAGATCGTCTCCACGGCCACGGCGCCGCCGAGCAGCATGCCGGTGGAGGTGGCCGCGCCCGCCGCGATGGCGGGCAGCGCCCCCGGCAGCAGGTGGCGGGCGAGGACGCGGAGGGGAGACAGACCGTCGAGCACGGCCGCGCCCACGTGCGGGGCCCTGGCCTCGTCGGCGAGAGCGCCGCGGACGATCCGGGCGTTCCACCCGATCTGCGGGATCGCCAGCGCCAGCACCGGCAGGACCAGCATGCTCCACGCGGCGGGGGCGCCGTCCGGGCCCGCCAGCGTCGCGGCGGGCAGCACGCCCGCCCACAGCGCGAAGACCAGCACCAGCGCCACCGCGATGACGAACTCCGGCAGCGCGAGCACCGCGGTGGCGGACGCGGAGATCACCCGATCGGTGAGCGATCCCGGCCGCAGCGCGGCCCAGCAGCCGAGCGCGAGCGAGGCGACGACCGTGATCGCCAGCGCCAGGCCGCCCAGCAGCAGCGTGTTGGGTAAGGGGCCGGCCAGGAGGTGCCATACAGGCTCGCCGCGCGCGGAGGTCCCGAGGTCGCCGGTCGGCAGTCCGGCCATCCACTTCAGGAAGCGCACGGCGACCGGCTGGTCCAGGCCGAGCAGGACGCGCCGCCTGGCGACGTCCGCGGCGCTCTCGCCACGTTCGGCGGTCGCGTCCGCGGCGTCGCCCGGCAGCGCCTCGACGACGGCGAAGACCAGCGCCAGCAGCACGGCGAGCAGCGCGATCCGGCGGGCGAGCAGCGCGGCGAGCAGGGCGGTCCGGCGGGCGAGCCCGCTGGACCGCCGCGCCGTCAGCGCGCCAGCCATACCCGCTCGAGCTGCACTCGTCCGTACCCGGGCAGCGTGGGCAGGTCGCGCACCTTCGGACCGGCCAGGTCGATGCCGTCGGCCATGCCCCACAGCAGGTAGCCGGAGCGCTCGTACTCGATCTGCTGGAGCTTGCGGAGCGCCTGCGCCCTCGTGGCCTCGTCCAGCGTTCCCACGGCCTGCTTGTAGGTCTGGTCGAACTCGGCGTCGCTCCACGCGGACTCGTTCTGCCCGGCACCGGTCAGCAGGAGCTTGCTGGCGAAGAACAGCACCGAGTCGTTGGTGCCCCAGTAGGTGGTGTACAGGTCGCCCTTGAGCCAGGTCTTGTCCCAGAACGTCCCGGACTCCTCCTTGACGACCTCGATCTGCACGCCTGCCTCGCGTACCTGGGTGGCGAACAGGGCGGCGGACTCGGCCAGGCCCGCGATGTCCTCGGTGGTGCGCAGCTGGTAGGTCTTCGACAGGTCGAACTTGGCCTCCTGGAGCAGCTGCTTCGCCCTGTTCAGGTCGCGGGCGCGCTGCGGCAGGTCCTTGGCGTACGCGGGGTCGCCGGTGCCGAGCACGTCGTTGGCGACCTTGCCGTAGCCGCTGAGCACCTGCTTGACCATGGTCTCGCGGTCGACGGCGAGCCGCAGCGCCTCGCGGACCTTGGGGTCGGCGAACGGGCTGCCCTCGGTGGTGCGCATGACGATCGGCATCGCCATGTCGTCGGGCCGGCGCAGCACCTGGACGTCCGGCCGGGCGGCCGCCGTCCTGGCGGCGACGGCGCCGACGTTGGAGGCCAGGTCGATCTGGCCGCCCAGCAAGGCGTTGGCCATGGCCTGCGGGCTTTCGAAGATCTTCACTTCGATCGCGTCGAGGTACGGCTTGCCGCCGTGCCAGGCGTCGTTGCGCACCAGCCGCGCATTACCGTCGCGGTACCACTCCAGCTTGAACGGCCCGCTGCCCGGCGCGCCCGCCACCTCCTTGGTGTCCTTCTTCATCACGAACGTGGTCAGGCGCAGCAGGAGCGGCAGGTCGGCGTTGGGATAGTCGGAGGTCAGCACCACGGTGTCGCCGTCGGCCCGGATGTTGTCCGGCTTGATGCCGGGCAGGCGCGCCGCACCCGACGGGGTCTCCCGCAGCCGGCGCAGCGACCAGACGACGTCCTCGGCGGTGACCGGCGTGCCGTCGTGGAACGTCGCGCCCTGCGCCAGCGTGAAGCGCCAGGTCTTGACGTCGGCGTCGGCCTTCCAGCTCGCGGCCAGCCGGGGCGCGGTGTTCTCCTTGGCCCCCGGGACGGTCAAAGTGTCGTAGAGCAGGCTGATGATCAGGTAGTCGCTCTCGTTCGCCTGCGTGCCGTGCGGGTCGCGGGTGATCGCGCTCGCCCGGCCCAGCGCGCCGACCCGGAGCGTGCCGCCGCTGACAGGCGTGCCCTGAGCCGCCTTCGCCGTGGGCTTCAGGCCGGACCCACCGCCGCCACCGCCGCAAGCCGCGAGTAGGCCCACCAGGCCGGCGCCACCGGCCGTCATGAGAAGCTGACGCCGACTCAGGTCCACTTTGTCCCCATCCATGGTGATATTTTGCTTAGGTTTGCCTATCCTAAAAGGAGAGTCTGCGCAAGGTGACGCCGACCATCCGTGAACTCACCACGCTCGCCGTGCCGCTCGCCCTGACGCAGCTCGCCCAAGTCGCACTGACGACGACCGACACCGTCATGCTCGGGCTGCTCGGCGTCGAAGCACTGGCCGCGGGCGGCCTGGCCATGGTCATCTTCAACCAGTTCCGTACCATGGGCGTCGGGCTGGTGACCGCCGTCGGCAACCAGGTGGCCGCCGCGCACGCCCGCCAGGAGGACCTCGGCGACCTCGTACGGGCCGCGTTGGCGCTGGCCACCGTCGCCGGAGTGGCGGGCGGCGCTCTCATGGTCGCCGTGGGTGAGGGCGTCGCGCTCCTCGGCCAGGACCAAGCCGTGATCGAGGGAATGCGGCCCATGCTGTGGGCCCTGGCACCCGGGCTCGTCCCGTGCCTGTGGTTCCAGGCGATCAGGCAGTTCACCGTCGGCATGCGCCGCCCGCAGGCACTGCTGCGCATCACCCTCGCCTCGATTGTGGTGAACATCGCACTCAACGCCGCCCTCATGAGCACCCTCGGCCTGGCCGGCATCGGCCTGGCGACCAGCACCGTCTACCTGCTGAGCTTCCTGGCCCTGTACGGCTCCGCGCGACGCGACCCCGAACTCGCGCCGATGCTGGACCTGCGCGCCTGGCGCGCCCGCCCCGCCACGCTGCGCCGTCTCACCGGCCTGGGCGTGCCGATCGCCGCCACCTACGGTTCTGAGGCCGGTTTCTTCTCCGTCGTCGCCCTGCTCGTCGGCACCTTCGGCACCGCGGCGCTGGCCGCTCACACCGCCGTCAACCAGCTCGTCTACATCGTCTTCCAGATCTCGGTCGGCCTGTCGCACGCCGCCTCCATCGGCGTCAGCAGGGAGATCGCCCTGGACCGGCCCGAGTCGGCGCGGCGGATCGCCCGCGCGGCGCTGGCCTGCGGCGCGGGCATGATGGCCGTCGTCGCCGTGCTCTACCTCGCCCTCCCCCGGCTCGTGCTGCGCCCGTTCCTGGACGGCTCCGACGGCACGGCGCTGGGGATCGCCACGGGCCTGGTCATGGTGGCGGCCGTCATGCAGTTCGTGGACTGCGCCCAGAACATCGGGGTCGGGCTGCTGCGCGGCCTCGACGACACCAGGGGCGGCTTCCGGCTGACCCTCTTCGGTTACTGGCTCGTCGGACTGCCCGCGGCCTGGCTGCTTTCCGTGCCGGCCGGGCTCGAGACGCTGGGGACGTGGCTCGGCCTGTTCGCCGGGCTCGCCACCACCGCCGCACTCCTGCTCGCCCGCTTCCGGCGCACCCTCTCGGCGCCCCGCCCGGCGGCCGAGCACCAGGCCGGCTGAGAGCGTACGCGCCTGCCGAGGGAGTCAGCCGGGCCGCTGGGCGCGGCCGAGCTCGGCGAGGCGGGTCAGGGCGGGCAGCGCGCCGGCGATCGCCCGTCGCTGCTCGGCGGTCAGCTGGGCGACCAGCGGGGCCAGGTGGCGCATGCGGTCGTCGTGGCGGGAGCGGCCGATCCGGCGGCCGGCCTCGGTGATGTGAATGAGGACGGCGCGCCCGTCGCTCGGGTCGGGGCGGCGCTCCACCAGCCCGTCGCGCTCCAGCCGGGTGATCAGCTGGGTGATGGCGGGCTGGCTGACCTGCTCGGTCCTGGTCAGGTCGGTCAGCCGCATCGGGCCGCCGCCGAAGGCGAGGGTGTCCAGCACCGACAGCGTCGTGAACGACAGCTTCTCCAGCGTCGGGAGGCGGATGTAGAAGCGGTTGAAGTTCTCGATCGCCGTGGCGAAGGCGTCCACGTCCAGCTCGCCGTCAGGGATGTCGTTCACTCGGCAACTATATATCCGGAATTTATATAAGTCTCTTATGGTCAGCGGCAGAAGGGGGCCATGTCCAGCACGGACTTCACGCCGGCGAGCAGGCGCCGGATGAAGTGCTGGTCCCCTTCCAGCGGCTCGCCGGTCCAGGCCTTGACGTCGTGGCCGAGGTTGCCGCGTACGCCGCCGGCCAGCGTGCTCCCATCCACCTTGGCCAGGACGCGGACGCGGATGGGGAACGGCACGAGGTTGTACCACTCGTCGGTGAAGGTCCAGCGCTGCGGCAGCCCCCGGGTGGAGACGTCGCGCCTGTCGGCCGTCCGAGCTCCGCGGCGACCCCCAGATCCGGCGCGTCTACCTCGGCCTGTGAGAGGCGTCAGCCGGCGATCACCGCGATGCCGGGCTCCAGCAGGGGGAAACGTTTGAGCACCTCCGGGTCGTGGCCGGCGACCACCAAGCCGGGGCCGTCGGCCAGCTCCTTGATCCGGTCGAAGGCGCCGTACATGCCGGTCATGCTGTGCAGGATCGGGAAGGGTCGGTCCCCCTCGATGTTCTCTTGAACTCCTCTCCACCGTGTGAACGGTGGAGATTCTTCCCGTCACCCTCGAGTGCGGGGGTTCGCGCTTCACCGACCCGGGCAACCCCGAGTCTCCACGCGCTGTCACCGCCGTTCCGGCGGCCTAGCTGTACCGACAAGGACACGATCTCCCGATGGGCTTGGCTATCGCCTTCCCGTTCGATCACTCGAACCATACCCACAGTGGCCAAGGGAGTGCAAGAAGTTACAATCAAAGGCACGTTTGCGCTCCAGGGGGCACCTGGAGCTCGGCGCGCTGGAGGACGTAGCGGGCCGAGGTGAACTCCTTGGCTGTGCCGGTGTGGTCGTAGTGCAGGTGGGTGAGCACCACGTGGTCGACGGCGTCCGCGGCCACGTCCAGCCGGGCCAGCGCCTCCACGGGCGAGGACAGGTAGCGCAGTCCCGGGGCGCGCTCGGCCCGCGCGCGGGCGATGCCGGTGTCGATGACGACCGTGTGCTCGTCGTTGACGGCCAGCCAGATGTAGTAGGCGGTGGGATGCGGCTCCGCTCCCCTGGTGTCGTAGCCGTGGAAGTGCTCGCCGCGCCGGGCGTCGCGCTCGGCTTAGCGCAGGGCGTACACGCGGAAGCCGGTCACGCCGGCACCCGGCCCTTTAGCCCGAGCTGCTCGGTGGGCACCCGGTAGGTCTCCCGGGCGGTCGCCACGGCGGCCACGTTGACCAGGCACAGCACGGCGGTGATGATCGACACGCCCAGCCAGCTCTCCTGGCCCGTGCCCGCCACCGCGGTGGCCACGGTCGGCGCGAAGCCGGCGATGGCGAAGCCGATCTGGGTGCCGATCGCCATGCCCGACAGGCGGACCCGGGTGGTGAACATCTCGCCGTAGAAGGACGGCCAGACGCCGCTGGTGGCGCTGTGCACGACGCCGAACATCAGGATGCCCGCGACGAAGATCAGGGCGTAGCTGCCGATGGAGATCGACCACAGGTAGCCGAACATCAGCACCGCGCAGCCCAGTGAGCCGCCGATGAAGACCGGCTTGCGGCCGATCCGGTCCGACAGCGAGCCCCACAACGGGATGGTGATCACGGCGGCGACGCTGGCCAGCACGCCCACCCAGAGCATCGGCCCGCGCTCCAGGTGCATGGTGTTGACGGCGTACGACAGGGCGTGGACGGTGAAGATCGTGCTGACCGAGGCGATGACCGCGGCCACGACCACCCGGAGCACGTCCCGCCACTGCTCGCGGAAGAGCACGGCCAGCGGCATCCTGGCCACGTTGTTGGTGGCGACCTCCTGCTCGAAGGCGGGCGTCTCCTCGAGCGTGCGCCGGATGACCAGCCCCACCGCGGCCACCACGATGCTCAGCCAGAACGGCACCCGCCAGCCCCAGCTCAGCAGCTGCTCCTCGGGCAGCGCGGCGATCGGGAGGAAGATCGCGGTGGCGATGATCTGCCCGGCCTGGGTGCCGTTGAGCGTGAAGCTGGTGTAGAAGGCCCGGCGGGTCTCGGGGGCGTGCTCGAGCGTCATGGAGTTGGCGCCCGCCTGCTCGCCGGAGACCGAGAAGCCCTGCATCAGGCGAAGGACCACGAGCAGGACCGGCGCGAGCAGGCCGACCTGGTCGTACGTGGGCAGGCAGCCCACCAGGAACGTCGAGGCGCCCATCATGACGAGCGTGGCGACCAGGACCTTCTTGCGGCCGAACTTGTCGCCCACGTGCCCGAGCACGAAGGCTCCGACCGGCCTGGCCAGGTAGCCGACGCCGAAGGTGGCCAGCGCCAGCAGCGTCCCCGTGGCCGGCGAACTGGACGGGAAGAAGATCTTGCTGAACACCAGGGCGGCGGCGGTGCCGTAGATGAAGAAGTCGTAGTACTCCAACGCACTGCCGACCCAGGCGGCAATGGCCGCTTTGCGAGGTTTGCCCTGCATCGTCACGATATGCTCCTCACGGGGGGACGGGGTAGAGCATTGGCAGGAAACTAACTCACCGGTTCGTACATTACAAGGGCGTTGCCAATCGGTTACCGGCAGGACGGCGCTCAGGCCCAGCAGTCAGGCGGCCCAGGGGTCAGGCAGGGCCGCGCAGGTAGGCGACGATCATCTCGCCCACCATCCGGCGCAGCCTGGCGCGGTGCTCCGGCGCGGTCATGTCGCGCCCGAACAGCGCGCCGAAGGTGTGCTGGTTGGCCACGCGGAAGAAGCAGAACGAGCTGATCATCATGTGCACGTCGATCGCGTCCGCGTCGGTCACGAACTCCCCGGACGCCTGCCCGGCGTCCAGGATGCGCGAGATGACGTCGAGCACCGGCGTGCCGAGGTTGGCCAGGACCTCGGACTTGCGGATGTGCTCGGCCTGGTGGACGTTCTCGATGGCGACGAGCTTGATGAAGTCGCGGTGCGCGTCGTGGTGGTCGAAGGTCAGCTCGGCCAGGGTGCGGATGGCCTCCACCGGGGCCAGGTGCTCGACGTCGATCGTGCGCTCCATCGCGCGCACCTCGGTGTAGGCCTTCTCCAGGACCGCGATGTAGAGGCGTTCCTTGCTGCCGAAGTAGTAGTAGATCATGCGCTTGGTGGTGCGCATCTGCTCGGCGATCTCGTCCACGCGCGCGCCCGCGTACCCGTGCCGCGCGAACTCCTGCTGAGCCACCTTGAGGATCTCCGCCTTGGTGCGGTCGGCGTCCCGCTGGCGTTCCGAAGCGACGGGTCGGGAGGTCATTCGGTCATCTTAGTGAGGTCCGGCGTGCTGGATGGCGAGGCGGATGGGGGCGTTCGCGGCGCCGTATCCCTGGTAGCCGCCCGTGCGCTGGACGATCTCGAAGAAGACGCGGCCCACGGTGACGGTGTACAGGTGCAGGAACTCGCCGTGCTCGTCGCGGTCGTACAGCACGCCCAGCTCCCTGAGCCCGGGATCGACGTCGTCGTGGCGTGCCTCCAGGTCGTCGTAGTAATTGGCGGGGATGGGCAGCAGCAGGTCGGGATGCTCGGCGCGCAGGCGGCGGGCGATGGCCACGACGTCGTCGCAGGCGAGCGCGACGTGCTGCCACGGGAGGTCCTTCGCGCCGACCTGGGCGAGGTTGATGACCATCCGTACGCGCCCGTCGGGGTCGGCCATGGCCTTGCTGCGCAGCAGCCCGTACGGGTCGGGCACCTCCAGGCTCTCCTGCGGGCTCAGCCCGAGCACGCTGCGGTAGAACAGCTCCGCCTCGTCGAACTGGTGCCACGGCTGGGTCAGCGCCACGTGGTCGATCCTGTCGATCTCGCCGGGAACCGGCCCCGAGGGGCCGAAGTCGTCGAGCCAGGACGAGTCGCAGAAGAAGATCTGGGTGCCGTCGGGGGCGGCGACGGCGTCCAGGCGCGCTTCCCTGGGCGCGCGCTCGCGTGGCAGCACGGGCGACAGCAGCGACTCGGCGTGCTTGACCGCCCCGCCGGGGTCGGGGCTGTCGAGCCCGATGGCGACGAGCGCGGGGTCCCCACCAGTGGCGCTGCCGGTGGCGTTGAGCAGCAGCCGTGCACCGCCCTGCTCCCACAGCTCGACCGGTTTCGTGGGATGTGTCCCGGTACGCGCGAAGCCGAGCGCGGTCAGCACGCCGGGAAGTGCCCCGGTGTCGGCCAGCTCGGCGAAGGCGAAGCCGGTGGGCACGGCAGGGTGCGCGGCCCCGTACAGGGTGTCCTCCAGGGCGAGGAGCGAGCGCATGCCGTCGCGGGCCGTGCGCCCGGTGTCGGCCTGGCGGAAGTGGTCGTTGAACACCTCCAGCGACAGCGGCCCGGCGTAGCCGGCGTTCAGGACGTGGCGCACCAGCCCGGCCACGTCGAAGTTGCCCTGGCCGGGGAAGCAGCGGTAGTGGCGGCTCCACTGCAACACGTCCATGGCCAGCAGCGGCGCGTCGGCGAGCTGGAGGAAGAAGATCTTCTCGCCGGGGATGGCCTCGATGCCGATCGGGTCGGAGCCGCGCGAGAGGATGTGGAAGCTGTCCAGGCAGGTGCCCAGGTTCGGGTGGTCGGCCATGCGGACGAGGCGCCAGGCGTGCAGGTACTCGTTGACGTGCCGCCCCCAGGCCAGGGCCTCGTACGCGATGCGGATCCCGTGCTCGGCTGCCCGTTCGGCCAGCAGCCGCAGGTGCGCGGCCGCCAGCTCGTCGTCGCCGATCGCCTGGGGCGAGACGTTGGAGCAGACCAGCAGCAGGTCGGCGCCGAGGCGCTCCATGACGCGGAACTTGTGCTCGGCCCGGCGCAGGTTGCGTGCCAGCAGGCCGGCCGGGACCGCCTCGAAGTCGCGGAACGGCTGGTAGAGATCGATGCCGAGCCCGAGGCCGGCGGCGCGGGCCCGGATCTCCTCGGGCGGCAGCGGGCAGGTTAGCAGGTCGTTCTCGAAGATCTCCACGCCGTCGAACCCGGCGGCGGCGATGGCGTCGAGCTTCTCGGTCAGGGTGCCGCTCACCGACACGGTGGCGATGGACTTGCGCACGTCTCCTCCTCAGACGGTCACCAGATCGGTCAGGTGGGCCAGCATGCGTTCGGCGTCGGGCTCGCGGCCGGTGAACAGGCGGAAGGCGTGCGCGGCCTGGAAGACGACCATGCCGCCGCCGTCCAGCGTCCGGCAGCCCAGCGCCCGCGCCTGCTTGAGCAGCTCGGTCTCCAGCGGCCGGTACACGATGTCCGCTACCCACAGGCCGGGATGCAGCAGCGACGCGGGCAGCGGCAGCCCCGGGTGGTGTGCCATGCCGGTGGGCGTGGCGTGCACCAGCCCGTCGGCCTCGGCCAGCAGCGACGGCAGGTCGTCGCTGCTGGCGGCGCGCGCCCGCCCGGCGCCGAAGCGGGAGGCCAGCTCGGCCGCCAGCCGCACCGCCCGGGCATGGTCGGCGTCGACGACCGTGATCTGGTCGGCGCCCAGGGTGAGCAGCGCGTGCGCCACGGCCGCGCCGGCGCCGCCCGCGCCGAGCTGCGCCACCCGGCGGGTGGGGGCTTCTGGCAGGCCGCGGGCGAACGACTCGGCGAACCCCGTCCAGTCGGTGTTGTGCCCGATGGCACGCTCGCCGTCGAAGACGACGGTGTTGACCGCGCCGAGCATGCGGGCGTCCGGCGACAGGTCGTCCAGGTGCGGGATGACGGTCTGCTTGCACGGGTGGGTGATGTTGAGCCCGTCGTAGCCGAGGCGGCGCGCGGCGCGTACCAGGTCCCCCACGTCCAGCCCGAGCCGGTCGATGTCGAGCAGCCGGTAGACGTAGTGCAGCCCGTGGTGGACGGCCTCCCGCTCGTGCAGCGGCGGGCTGAGCGAGGGGCCGATGCCCGAGCCGACCAGCCCGGTCAGGAACGAGGCCATCACTTTCTTCCTCTCCAGGGGACAGGTGCACGGACGCCTCCAATGTACGTACTAGTGAGTTACTTGGCTAGACGGGCCTGTCCGGAGAGCCGACGCGGAACATCGGGCTGGACGCCTGCGGAAGGCCGATCCGCCGCGCTGACTGCGCGTCCCGGGCAAGAATTCGCCAGGTCACGGTGATCCGTGGGTTGCCCCGGAGTGGGGCGGGCCCCGGCGCGGTATGACGACCCCAGCGAGGGATCGGGGGGAGCCGGTGGTGAGGGCCTTGGTGGCGGTGCTCGCGGCCGCCGCGGCGCTGGCGGGCGGTTGCGGCGGCGGATCCGGCGGGTCCGGCTCCGGCCAGGTCGGGCCGGGCCCGAGGACGGCCTCGCCGGCGAACCCGGACATCACGATGCAGCCCCTCAAGACCGAGGGCAGCGGGGACTTTCCCAAGGCTGAGGCTCGGGTGGGCGTGGACTGCCAGACGATGCTCAAGAACCGCCAATACGAGGACGCAGCCGGCAAGATGGGGAAAGTGGCGTCCGACCGCGGCAGCACGGACGGCGAAAGAGCCATCGCGCGGGTCTGCGAGGCGGCGGCCAACGCGAACTTGGGAAAGCACCGCAAGGCGCTCAGTCTCACGGACGAGGCGAAGGGGGATATCGACGCCATCCCTCCCAAGCTGCGCGGGCCGACGCTGGATCTCCTTTTCCACACAGAGCTCTTCAGCGCCATGGCCGTAGGCGACACGGGCAGGGCGCGAGACGCCCTTGACCACCTCATGGAGCTCGGGCACGTTCCGAGCGACTACATCAGGGACGCGTGCGCGGTGGCGCCCGACCCCGGTGCACTGCCGGAGTGCGCGACGGCCACCATGACCGGGTCCCCGCCGGGCGAGCAGGAGACACCCACGCCTCAGCCCGAGGAGTCCGGCACCGAGCCGGCGGAGGAGAGCACCTCCACCGAGCCACCTGACGAGGAGACCTCCGAGCCGCCTGACACGGAAGACGGCGGTCCCACCTCGAGAGAGTCGTGAGCTCCGCGGGCGGCGGCGGCGAGGCCGGTCAGGACCTCGCTCGCGTGTGGGGCATCCTCGCCCAGATCGTGGCGCCGACCACGCTCGTCGCGGCGATCATGATGTATTTCGGGGCGGTGTACCGGAACAACCTGTACGGGCGCCTCGGCGTGGATCAGAGCATGCTGGGGCTGTCCGTCCAGGACTACGTGCAGAGCAGCCCCTCCTTGGCCGTCGAACCACTGGTATGGGTCCTGCTTGCGGCCCTGGTCGCACCCTGGGTGCACGCGGGGCTGATCCGCTTCTTCACCGGTCATCGCATCGCCACGACCCGGACACTTGTGGTGGCGGCCGTGCTCGGAACCGCCTGTGCCGGGGCAGGCGTCATGTGGATCGCCGGCTGGAGGGAGCTGCCGCCCATCTTCATGCCCATCTGCCTCGGGCTCGGCGTCTTCCTGGTGGTGTACGCCTTCTCTCTGTACGTCAGGTTCAACCCGCGGCAAACCGTCTCCCCCGCGGGCCAGATCCTCCAGCGCACGGTCTGCGTGACACTTCTCCTGGTCCTGCTGTTGTGGGCGGTCGCCGACTTCGCGCAGCGCCGGGGGCAAGAGGTGGCCGACCAGTACAGGGCGGAGCCGGGGATGCTGCCGAGCACGGTCGTCTATGCGCCGCGGCGTCTCAACCTGGAGGGCCCCGGGATAACCGAGTCCACCCTGCCGGACCCGGACGCGATGTTCCGCTACCGGTACTCCGGCCTGCGCCTGCTGCTTCATTCGAACCGGCGCTACTTCCTGCTGCCCGACTGCTGGGCGACGAACCCGGAGGCCCGGGCGATCACCCTTCCCGCCGACGATTCGCTCAGGCTCGAGTTCGCCATCATCCATCCGGACCCGGACTGCCCGTAGAAGGCGTCAAGCCATGCGTCGCAGGCTGCGCAGCACCCACGGCGGGCAGTCGGGGTGCGCTTCGGCCTCCTCGTCCGGCGCGGCCGCCACGGGGCGGGCCTGCGGCGGCAGCTCACCGCGGAAGACCACGTTGATCACCGGGTCGCCGTCGTCGGTCGTGAAGTAGTCGCCGGCCACGTAGGTGAGATCGGTGCCCGTCAGGTCGACGCCTACCTCCTCGGCGACCTCCCGGCGTGCGGTCTGCTCGAGGATGCCGATCCCGGCCCCGTCCGCCTCGGCCTTGCCGCCGATGCCGGCCAGCGTGCCGGCGGCGTGGGCCTCCTGGCGGCCGCGCTTGATGAGGAGCCAGCGGCCGTCCCGTTCCAGGAAGACCTCGACACTCTGGGCGCGGGCGGCCGGTTCTGGTCAGGCCCAGCCGTAGACCGAGCGGATGGCCGCGGCGACCTCGTTGACCAGGTTCATGTTGTTGCCGTTGGCCAGGACGGCGTAGCCGGCCCCGAGCTGCGGGTAGCCCTTGACGACGGACTTGAAGCCGTAGTTGGAGCCGTCATGGGTGTAGGAGAAGCTCTTCGTCCCCGAGCCGGCGACGAAGAACCCGCGCCCCATGGTGGGCTCGGGGCCGGGGGTGAGCAGGGTGCGGACGGAGGTCTTGGTGAGCGGCCCGGCGATGTCGCCGGAGGCGGTCCACGCCTTGTTCAGGTAGCACACGAGGCGGCACAGGTCGAGGACGTTGGTGTAGAGGCCGGCGGCGGCCGACTCCGGGTAGCGGTTGCGCTTGCCGGGGATCACGGCGCCGGTGGCGGTGTGGCCGGCGGCCAGCTCGAAGCCGGGCGACAGCGCGTACGAGCTGTTCTTCATGCCGAGCGGCGCGAACACCTCCTTGTCCATGTACTGGGCCAGCGTGAGGCCGCTCTTCTGCTCCACCATCCGCTGCAGCAGCACGAAGCCGGCGCCGGAGTAGTGGAACTCGGCCCCCGGGCTGGTGGTGAGCTCGATCTTCGGGGAGTTGCCCGAGCCGTTCATGACCTGCAGCAGCGTGGGCACGGTCGCGTCCGGGCCGTAGCCGGCGAAGCCGCCGCCTCCGGCGCCGAAGCCGGAGCAGGCATCGGCAGGAGACGTGGAGCCGCGGCCGATGACGCCGGCCCGGTGGGTCAGGACGCGGTCGATGGTGGGCACGGCCGTGGCGGAGACGCAGGAGCGGCGCGGCAGCGTCCAGCCCAGGTGGGGGCGGATGTCGCCGGTCAGTGGCTGCTTGAGCGTCTGCATGAGGCGCAGCACGCCGACCGCGGCCACGGCCTTGCTGACGGAGGCGGCCTGGAAGGCGGTCTCGGGATGGGCGGCGGCGGCGCTGCCCGCCTCCAGCCAGCCGTACCCGGTGGACCAGGCGATCTTGTTGCCGACCACCACCGCGACGGCCACGCCCGGCGTCTTCCACGCGTTCATCCGCTGCCAGATGGTGGCGCCGCCCACCGCGTTCTCGACCTGCCGCACCCGGTCGGCGGGCAGCGCGGGCACCTTGCCGCGCGAGCTCAGCGCCCAGCCGCCGCCCGGCGAGAAGGCCACGTCGTGCAGCTGCCAGCCGCCGGCGGCGAGGGTGTTCATCTGCTTGAGGCAGGCGTCGTCGACGCCGCGGCCGAAGAACTCGTCCTGCGCGACGACCGTCCACCCGCCCGCCTTGGGGAAGGCGACCCGGGTCACCCGGCGCCCGCCCTGCGTCAGGTTCCGCATCATCTGGTAGCACTCGTCATCGACGCCCCGGGCGTGGAAGTCCTGCGTGTCGGCCACCACCCAGCGGTTGCCGCCGGCCGGCGGGAAGGCGACGTGCACAACCTGGCGGCCCGCGGTGTAGCTGTCTCTGATGCGCCGGTCGCACTCCTCGGGCAGGCCGCGCGCGGACACCCCCTTGTCACCGGTGATCGCCCAGCGGTCGCCGCCTTCCGGCGGGAAGGCCACGCAGTGGATCTTCCCGCCGGCTTTGACCATCTTCTCCAGCTCGGCGAAACACGCGTCGGGCACGCCGCGGGCGAAATAGCGGCCGTCCTGGGTGACGACCACCCAGCCGCCGGACGGCGTGAACGCGACAGTGGTGATGCCGTACGGCGCCAGCTCCCCCATCTTGGTCTTCAGCTCGTCGGGGACGCCGCCGGTGGCGAACGGGTAGCTCGCCGCCTGGGCGGGCCTGGCGAAGTCCACGGTGGCGAGGCCGGCCGCGCCGGTCAGTGCGAGAAAGCGTCTGCGGTCCAAGGAGGGAGCTCCTTCAAGCGATGATCACTAACTGCGCTTGAAGCATGGCAGACCGCTGAGACTCCCTAGACCGCCGGCGGGCCCTGCTCGACGCGGCGCAGCACGGGTGTGAGCCGTTCGTTGTCGGGGCTGTCGATGGGCTGCCGCTCGTCCCACCAGGTGGCCCCGGCCTCCTGCAGCGGCCCGAGCAGGTCGCGGGCCTTGGAACCGCCGGCGGGGCTGGCGCCGCCGACGACGATCTCGAAGGGGCCGTCGTCCTGGCGGTGCTCGCGGACGTACGACACCAGCTCGCGGACCTGGTCGGCGGGCGGGCCGTAGCCGTGCGAGCCCGGGCCGAACAGCGGGACCGCGCCGTCCCAGCGGGCGGCCCGGCGCATCGGCTTGCGGTTCGGCCAGAACCCGGCGATCCAGACCGGCGGGCGGGGGCACTGCACGGTCGGAGGCAGCAGGGCGACGTCCTCGGCCCGGTAGTGCCGTCCGTGGTGGGTGACCGGCTCGCCGGTCCAGTAGCGGGCCAGCAGGTCCAGCCCCTCGTCAAGGCGCTCGGAGAGCTCCACCGGGTCAGTGGGCTCGCCGAAGCTGCCGTACTCGTCCTCGATCGGCCCGCCCAGCCCCGCGCCGAAGATCACCCGCCCGCCGCTGAGCACGTCGAGTGTGGCGACCTGGCGGGCGAGCTGCTGTGGCCGCCGCCGGGCCACCGGGGTGACCAGGGTGCCGAGCCTGATCCGGGTGGTCGCCATGGCCGCCGCCGTGAGCAGCATCCAGGGGTCGCCGAACGCGCGCCGCCGGCTCTTGACGTGGACGACGTGATCCCAGACGAACAGGGCGTCCCAGCCCGCCTGCTCCGCCGCGACGGCCAGCGAGGCGACGGTCCTGGGGTCGGCGAAGTCCCCGAAGTTCGGGATGTTGATCGAGAAGCGCATCCCGCCATGGTGCTCGGCCGCGGCAAGCCACGGCAATCGCTTTACCGCGTGTCGGCGACGTCGTTGGCGGCCACGTAGCCGAAGGCCATGGCGGGCCCGAGGGTGGAGCCGGAGCCGGCGTAGCTGTGGCCCATGACGGCTCCGCTGGCGTTGCCGGCGGCGTACAGGCCGGGGATGACCGAGCCGTCCGCCCGCAGCACCCGCGCGCGGGCGTCCGTGCGCATCCCGCCCTTGGTGCCGAGGTCGCCGGGGACGATCTTGAACGCGTAGAACGGCGGCAGCCACAGCGGCGCCAGGCACGGGTTCGGCTTGACCAGCGGGTCGGCGTAGTAGCAGTCGTAGGCGCTGTCGCCGCGGTGGAAGTCGAGGTCCTTGCCGGTCGCCGCGAACCCGTTGAACCGGTTGATCGTGCCGCGCAGCGCGGCCTGCGGCACGCCGATCTTCTGGGCCAGCTGCTCGATCGTCCACGCCTTGTACGCGGCGCCGCTGCCGAACCAGGCATCCGGCAGCGGCAGCAGCGGCGCGACGTCCCGGAACAGGTACTTGTCGCGGTAGCTCTGGTCGACGATCAGCCAGGCGGGGATGTGCGGCGCGGACGGGGTGTTGCGGTCGTACATGACGTGGACGACGTCGCTGTAGGGCGCGGCCTCGTTGACGAAACGCACGCCGCTGCCGTTGACCAGGACGCAGCCGGGCAGGGTGCGTTCGGCCAGGCAGAAGTACGGCTGGTCGGGCAGCGGGATCACCGGTCCCCACCAGGCGTCATCCATCAGGTCGAGCGCGGCCCCGGCGCGCTCGCCGGCCTCGATGCCGTCTCCGGTGTTCTCCTTGGCGCCGATGGTCCAGCTCGTGCCGATGGGCTGGCGCTGGAACTCCGCACGCATGGCCGCGCTGTGCTCGAACCCGCCGGAGCCGACGATCACGCCGCGCCGGGCCCTGACCGCGCCGCCGGGCGTGCGGACGCCCGTGACGCGGCCGGACTCGATGATCAGGTCAAGGAGCGGGGTGTTCAGCAGCACCGGGACGCCGGCCGCGAGCAGTCCGGCGCGCAGGCCGCCGGCCAGGGCCTGTCCCATGGTGAGCGGCTTCTCGCCGCGCAGCGCGGCCTCGGTGCCCCGTGCCAGGCATGCGGCGCTCACTGCGAGGCCCTTGGGGTTGACGGCGGCGAGCGTCAGCCACTTGTAGTCGGCGCTGTAGACCACCAGGCCGGCCGGGGTGGGCATGTAGGAGCCGTTGAGGTGGGCCAGTTCGGCGCCGAGGAGGTTACCGTCGAGCTGGGCGGGCTCGATGGAGCGCCCGTTCGGCATCCCGCCGGGGAACTCCGGATAGTAGTCGGAGTAGCCCTCCATGAAACGGAAGCGCAGCGGGCTGTTGCGCATCACGAACGAGATCATCGCCGGTCCCGCGGCGAGGAACGCCCGCTGCCGCTCGACGGGCACCGTGTCGCCGACGACGCGGGCGAGGTAGGCGGCGGCCTTGGCCGGGGTGTCCGGCACCCCGGCGGCGAGGACGACCTCGTTGCACGGGATCCAGATGCCCGCGCCCGACCGGGCGGCCGAGCCGCCGAACGTCGGGGCCTTCTCGAGCACGACCGTACGCAGCCCGCGCTTGGCGGCCGTCAGCGCCGCGGTCATCCCGGCGGCCCCGGCACCCACGACCACGACGTCGTACTCGGCGTCGGCGCGGGCGGGCGCGCTGCCCAGCGCCGCGCCCGCCACCAGCGCGCCACCGGCGACGGCGGCCCCTTTGAGCAGGGTACGGCGGCTGTGACCTGCGGAGGTCAGGATGGCGGCGGATCTACTCGACTCGACCATGCCACCAAGCATGCGCTTGGTTGTTTTGCCTGTCAATGCAGAGTATTGACGTGACCGCGTACGTGCTCGGCGACCAGTACGCCTACGGCCTCAGCTCGCCCAACCATCCGTCCACCAGATCCAGAACGTTGTGATGGACATCACAGTGTGGTGGATCACATTCTCAGGTCATCATATGACACGACGACGAAACAAGCCTGAAGCGAAGGACGGGTATGAAAGATCAGGACAGTTCAGTCCGGCTGCGCGTGGGCGTGGTGGGACTCGGGGCCATGGGTCTCGGCATGGCCGGCAGCCTGCGGAACGCGGGTTTCGACGTGGGGGTCCACGACCTGCGGTCCGAGGTGGCCGAGGCCTTCGCCCACGACGGCGGGACGGCGTTCGCCCGCGCCCGCGACCTGGCGGCCAGGGTGGATGTCCTGGTCAGCGTGGTGGTCAACGCGGCGCAGGTCGAGTCGGTGCTGTTCGGCGCGGACGGGGCGGCCGACCAGCTCCGCCCAGGCGGTGTCTTCGTGATGTGCTCCACGGTCGACCCTGGCTGGTCCGCCGAGCTCGAGGAGCGCCTGGCAGAGAGGGACGTGCTCTACCTGGACGCCCCCATCTCCGGCGGCGCCGCGCGTGCGGCGGCCGGCGAGCTCACCATGATGACATCGGGCTCCGCCGCGGCGTACTCGGTCGCCGATCCGGTGCTCGAGGCAATGAGCAGCACGGTATATCGGCTGGGAGACCGCGCCGGACTCGGCTCAACGGTGAAGATGGTGAACCAACTGCTCGCCGGCGTGCACATCGCCGCCGCAGCCGAGGCGATGGCAGTGGGCATCAAGGCCGGGGTTCCGGCCGAGGCGCTCTATGACGTCATCACCCACAGCGCCGGCAACTCGTGGATGTTCGAGAACCGGATGGCGCACGTGCTCGCCGGTGACTACACGCCCCTGTCCGCGGTCGACATCTTCGTCAAGGACCTCGGGCTCGTCCTCGACTTCGGCCGGCTGGAGAGGTTTCCGCTGCCCCTTGCCGCCACCGCTCACCAGATGTTCCTCCAGGCATCGGCGTCCGGGCTGGGCGCCGAGGACGACAGCGCGGTCATCAAGATCTTCCCGGGAATCGACCTCCCCACGGCGGCGGGGATCTGACATGGGAATCCGGCTCGGGTGCATCGCCGACGACTTCACAGGTGCGACAGACCTGGGAAACAACCTGGTGCGTGCGGGCATGCGCGTGGTCCAGCTGATCGACGTTCCACCGCTTGGCGCCGCCGGACAGGTGGACGCCGACGCCGTGGTCATCGCTCTCAAATCGCGGACCGTCCCGGCCGCCGACGCCGTCGAGGCTTCGCTCCGGGCGCTCGCCTGGTTGCGGTCCGCGGGCGCCGAGCAGATCTACTTCAAGTACTGCTCCACCTTCGACTCGACGCCCGCCGGCAACATCGGGCCGGTCACCGAGGCTCTGATGGACGCGCTGGGCGCCGACTTCACGATCGCGACCCCGGCGTTCCCTGACAACGGACGCACGGTCTTCAAGGGACATCTCTTCGTCGGCGACGTGCTGCTCAGCGAGAGCGGCATGCGTCACCACCCGCTCACCCCGATGACCGACCCCAATCTGGTCTCCGTCCTCGGCGCGCAGACCACGCGGCCGGTCGGCCTGATCGACCACGTGGTCGTCGCCGGCGGCGTCGAGGCGATCCGGGCCCGCATCGACGAGCTACGCGAGGAGGGTTTCGGAATCGCCATCGTCGACGCCGTCTCCAACGACGACCTGCTGACCCTGGGCGCGGCGGTCCAGGGGCTGCGCCTGGTGACCGCCGGCTCGGGCCTGGCGATCGGCCTGCCCGCGAACTGGGGGCTCACGCCGTCCCGGGCCGCCGAGCAGTTGCCACCGGCCGGCGGCTACCGGGCCGTCGTATCCGGATCGGTCTCGGACGCCACGAACCACCAGGTCCAGGAGTTCCTGCGCGGCGGCCGGCCGGCGTTCAACGTGGACCCGGTACGCATCGCGGCCGGCGAGGACGTTGCGGCCCAGGCACTGACCTTCGCCGAGTCGCACCTGGCGGAGGGACCGGTCCTGGTCTATTCCACCGAGGCACCCGACACGGTCCGGGCGGTCCAGGGACGGCTCGGCGCCGCGGAGGCCGGTGAGCTCGTGGAGCGGACACTGGCCCGTGTCGCACGAGGGCTCGTGGACCGCGGTGTCCGCCGGCTCGTCGTCGCAGGCGGGGAGACTTCTGGAGCCGTCGTTCAGGCGCTCGGCATCACCGAGCTTCGGATCGGACCGCAGATCGAAACCGGCGTGCCGTGGTGCGCGGCTGCCCTTCCTGACGGGGACACGCTCCACATCACGCTCAAGTCCGGCAACTTCGGCAGCCCTGACTTCTTCACCGCCGCATTCGAGGAGGCCTCATGATCGACGAGGCACGCGACGAGATCGTCCGGGTGGGGACGAGCCTGTTCGCCCGAGGCTATGTCCATGCCAGCGCCGGCAACATCAGCACCAGGGTCGGCGACAGCTACCTGATCACTCCCACGGACGCCGCCCTGGGCTTCCTGCAACCCCACCGCCTCGCGCTGGTCGACGCCGATGGCGCGCAGATCGCGGGCGACCGCGCCAGCAAGACACTGACGCTGCATCGCCGTATCTATGCCGCTGACCCCACGGCCCGGTTCATCATCCACACGCACTCCACGCACCTGGTCGCGCTCACCCTGGCCGGCGTGTGGAGCCAGGACGACGTGCTCCCGCCGATCACCCCCTACTACGTGATGAAGGTCGGGCACGTCCCGCTCATCCCCTACCACCGGCCGGGTGACCCCCGCGTGGCCGACCTGGTGACCGCCCGGATCGCCGAGAGCCGCACGCCGATCAGAGCTGTCCTGCTCGATCGGCTCGGCCCTGTCGTCTGGGGTCCGGACGCGGCCACCGCACTCGCCGTACTCGAAGAACTCGAGGAGACGGCACGCCTCTGGCTCCTGACCGACCGTCGACCCGAGCCACTCCCCGCGCACGCCCTGGGCGAACTGACGTCCACATTCGGCGCCGCGTGGTGACCCAACCCCCCTGAGCCGCAAGAAGGTATCTGCCATGTCCGTTTCCAGCACGGCGGCCGACGTCGCCCGTGAGAACGCCGTCTTCCGCAAGGTCATCCGGCGCATCATCCCCTTCCTCGTCCTCTGCTACATCGTCTCCTATCTGGATCGGGTCAACGTCGGCTTCGCGAAGCTGCAGATGTCCGACGACCTCGGGTTCAGCGAGGGGGTGTACGGCCTCGGCGCCGGCCTGTTCTTCGTCGGCTACTTCTTCTTCGAGGTCCCCTCCAACCTGATGCTGCAACGCATCGGCGCCCGCACCTGGATCGCCCGGATCATGATCAGCTGGGGACTGGTCTCAGCGTCATTCATGTTCGTCACCAACGAGACGATCTTCTACGTGCTGAGGTTCCTCCTCGGCGCCGCGGAGGCGGGGTTCTATCCAGGTGTGATCCTCTACTGCACCTACTGGTTCCCCGCGCACCGTCGCGCCAGGGTGATCGCGATGTTCATGTCGGCGATCCCGGTGGCCGGTATCTTCGGCAACCCGCTCTCCGGCTGGATCATGGACACGTTCCAGGGCGTCAACGGCTGGCAGGGCTGGCAGTGGATGTTCCTGCTCGAGGCGATCCCCGCGCTGCTCATCGGCGTGATCACGCTGTTCTACCTCGACAACAGTGTGCGCGGCGCGAAATGGCTCACCGAGGAGGAGAAGACGGTCGTCGAGCGGGCGATCGCCGCGGACACCGCACACCAGGAGGTCCACGGCCGGGCCTGGGACGGCTTCCGCGAGCCCAAGGTATGGCTGATGTGCGGCATCTACTTCTGCTTCGTGATGGGCCAGTACGCGCTGACCTTCTGGATGCCCACGTTCATCAAGTCCACCGGCATCGAGGGCAACCTCACGATCGGAGTGCTCAGCGCCGTGCCGTTCGTTGCCGCACTCGTCGCGATGAACCTGTTCGGCCGTTCGGCGGACAAGCGCCGCGAGCGCCGCTGGCACCTGGTCGTGCCAGCCCTCATGGGCACCGTCGGGTTCTCGCTGGCCGCCAGCTGGACCGGGTCGACAGCGCTGTCTCTCGCCGCGCTGTCCATCGCCGCGGCCGGGGTGCTGACCTGCGCGCCGCTGTTCTGGTCGCTCCCCACCGCGTTTCTGAGCGGCACCGCCGCCGCTGCCGGTCTCGCCGTGATCAACTCGGTGGGCAATCTCGCCGGCTTCGCCAGTCCCTACATGATCGGAGCGATCAAGGACGCCACCGGTTCGACGTCCATCCCGATGTACGTCCTGGCGCTCTGCCTCATCGTCGGCGCCGCAGCGGTGCTCACCACCAAGAAACAGGTCGTCAACCACTGACACAGGAGTCAGCATGCCGAGGTTCGCCGCGAACCTGACCATGATGTACACGGAACACGACTTCCTCGACCGCTTCGCAGCGGCGTCAGCCGACGGCTTCGAGGCCGTGGAGTACCTCTTTCCCTATGAGTACAGCGCCGCCGTACTGCGCAGCCTGCTCGACGACCACGGTCTACGGCAGGTGCTGTTCAACGCGCCTGCAGGGACGTGGGAGTCCGGAGAGCGAGGGCTCGCGGCGCTGCCCGGACGCGAGCAGGAGGCGCGTTCCGGGATCGACCAGGCTCTGGAGTACGCCGCCGCGCTGGGTTGCCCGCGAGTGCACGTGATGGCCGGACTGGTGCCACAGGCGGAGCAGGCCAAGTGTCGCGGCACCTACGTGGCCAACCTCGCCTGGGCCGCCGAACGGGCCGCCACAATGGGTGTCGAGATCATGATCGAGCCGATCAACAGCCGCGACATGCCCGGATATTTCCTGACAAGTCAGGCCGATGCCCACGCCGTGGTGCAGGAGGTGGGAGCTGCCAATCTCAAGGTGCAACTCGACCTCTACCACTGCCAGATCGTCGAGGGCGACCTCACCGCGACCCTGCGCCGCGACATACCCACCGGCCGGGTCGGTCATCTGCAGGTCGCGGGCGTGCCAGATCGGCACGAGCCCGATCTGGGCGAGCTCAACGCCCGCTACCTGTTCGACATCATCGACGAGTTGGGCTTCGAGGGGTGGATCGGCTGCGAGTACCGCCCCCTCTCCGGCACGAGCGAGGGCCTGGGCTGGCTGAACGACTTGCGAGGACACAGCGCATGAGAATCGTCATCACGGGTGGCTTCGGATTCCTTGGGCAGCAGGTTGCCCGTGCACTGCTCGAGACGCGGACTTTCCGCG
This sequence comes from Nonomuraea sp. NPDC049400, assembly GCF_044466425.1. Classification (NCBI taxonomy): domain Bacteria; kingdom Bacillati; phylum Actinomycetota; class Actinomycetes; order Streptosporangiales; family Streptosporangiaceae; genus Nonomuraea; species Nonomuraea sp. NPDC049400. The sequence goes on along the minus strand of NZ_JBITMP010000010.1, from coordinate 38,866 downwards.
GTGCTCCGATCAGCCGATTGGTGCTTGCCGACCGGGTCGTGCGGCCTGAGTCTCCGGTGGCCGCCGACCCACTTGTGAGCATTGTGGAGGGCGACCTGATCGACCGCCTCGACGAGGTGTTCGCCGAATCGGTGGACACGCTGATCCACCTCGCCTCCGCAGTCTCGGCCGAGTGCGAGTCCGACTTCGATCTCGGCATGAGAGCCAACGTCGACACCACCCGCGCGCTGCTCGAAGCTGCCCGGGCACAGTCGGCTGCCGGCGGGCCGACGCCGCGCATGGCGTTCTCCAGCAGCGTCGCGGTCTACGGTTCCGACCCGGCACTGCCGCTGCCGCCGGCGGTCAGCGAATCGACCCTGCCAACGCCACGGTCGAGCTACGGGACACAGAAGCTGGTCTGCGAGCAGCTGATCGCCGACTACACCCGCCGAGGCTTCATCGACGGACGCGTCGCCCGGCTGATGACCGTGTCGGTGCGGCCGGGCAAGCCGAACGCGGCGGCCTCCGGCTTCCTCTCCGGCATCATCCGCGAGCCGCTCGCCGGACTCCCTGCGATCTGCCCGGTCCGTCCCGACCTGCGCGTGGCCCTTGCCTCGCCGCGGCGCACGGTCGAGGGAATCCTCCGCGTCACGGAGGCAGAACGCGGCGCCGGACCCGGCCGGCTCGACGGCGCATTGCCGGTCAATCTTCCGGCACTCACGGTCTCGGTCGCCACGATGCTGGCCACCCTGCGGCGGGTGGCCGGCGACGCCGTCGCCGATCTCGTGACGATCGCGCCCGATTATGACGTCGAGGCCATCATGGGCTCATGGCCCGCCGTCTTCGACAACGCGCGCGCCGCCGGGCTCGGGCTGGAGCCCGATCCGAGCTTCGAATCGGTGGTGCGGGAGTACGCGGACAACTACGCGGGCGGGCCTCCGGACCCACACCGATAGGCTGGAGGCCATGTTTCCCAGGGTGAACAGTCCCGTTCGGCTCGCGGATCAGGTCGCCGCGATGCTCTCGGAAGAGATCGAGTCCGGGCGGCTGGCCGAGGGCGACAAGCTGCCCACCGAGGTTGAGCTGGTCAAGCAGTTGGGCGTCAGCCGCACGGTGGTGCGCGAGGCCGTGTCGAGGCTGCGCAGCGCGGGCCTGGTCGAGCCACGTCAAGGCCGCGGCGTGTTCGTCATGCCGCGGCGCACACGCCCGCTCGACCTCGAGGCCGAGGTCGGCGACACCATGTCCAAGGTGCTGCAGATCGTGGAGGTCCGCCACGCCATAGAGGGCGAGGCGGCCTATCGCGCGGCCATCCGCGCCACCCCCGCAGACCTGGCCCGGATCCGTCAGGCCCTGGCCGCGATCGACGCGGCGGTCGCGGCCGGCGGCGACGGAGTGACGGAGGATCTCGCCTTCCACCGATCGATCGCCGAGTCGACCGGGAACCCGGTGATGGCTGCGACGGTGCGCTACCTCGGCGAGGTGCTACGCAGTGGCATCCGCGTCACGCGCGCGAACGAGGCGCGGCGACGGGACTTCGCCGAGGCGGTACGACAGGAGCACCATGCCATTCTGGCCGCCATCGATGCCCGCGATGCCGAGGCGGCACGCGCCGCCGCACATCTCCACATGACGCACGCCGCAGTCCGGCTCCAGGACGCGGACAAGGAGTTCTGGACCGAGACTGAGGACCTCGACGTGGACCTGAGCGACACCTGATCAGTGTTCGCTACAGCGCTCCACGCCGGTCGGCGGGAGAGCTGATCACTTCTGGGATGTCGTTGCCCACTGACGGTGTCGGTCAGCTCCCACTCCGTCCTGTGCTCGCCGGGTCGGGTCACGCGATGGCGGTACGGCAAGCGTCGGCGTCCCTCACTCTGCGCGTGGTGCCCGTCGCAGCGGCTCGTGCGGCAGCGCCGTGCGGTCGGTGCCGGTGTCGAGGTCCTGGACGTCCGGCCCGGTCGAGCCCCCGTACGTGGCGATCTTGTACTCGGTCGCCGCGAGGGAAAGGGTCAGCTCACGGATCCGGCGGCGGATGGTGTCGCGATGTTCGAGCAGCATGTCGAGCCGCTCGGGCACCGTCTGCTCCCCTGCGTCGACGAGCGAGATGTAGTGCTGCAGGTCGCGCATCGGCATGCCGGACAGCCGCATCCGGGTGAGGAACACCAGGCGCCGCACCGCATCGGCGTCGTAGACGCGATGGCCGTTGCCGTCGCGGGCCACCTCGACCAGCCCGGCGCGCTCGTAGTAGCGCAGCGTGTGCGGCGAGATGTCCAGGAGGTCGGCGACCTCATTGATCATCATAGACTCGGGCACGTCGGCCAGGTCGGCGAGGCGGTGGATCGCCTCAACCGACAGCGGACCGTCGTCCCCGAGCGTCTCGAGCGCCCTGGTCATCAGATCGTCGGTGGCCATGACAGTCAGCTTAGATCGGCCGGACCGACGCAGGGACGCCCTCGAAGTCGGCGCTGCGGGCGTTCTCTGCCCACCGTTCGACCTCCTCCAGGCCCCGCCGGTACGCACCAGAGATGCGCTCGACCGCCTCGCGCCCGAGCGGCAGCCGCAGCGGCACCTCGTCACCGTGCGCGAGGGACACGATGATCTCGGCCGCCCGCACCGGGTCGCCTTCCTGGCGGCCGTCGGCCCCGGCCATGTCCGCGCGGACGCGGGCGAGCAGGTCGCGGTAGGTCTCGGACGGCTCGGCGAACTCGAGCACGTCGGCGGCGTTGAAGTCGGTCCGGAACCGGCTGGGCTCGACGATCATCACGCGGATCCCGAACGGCGCGACCTCCCCGGCCAGCGCCTCGGACCAGCCTTCGAGGGCGAACTTCGACGCTGAATACGTCGACACGCCGGGGAACGACATCCGCCCGCCCTGGCTGCTCATCTGCACGATCGTCCCCGTGCCCCGCGCGCGCATCGCGGGCAGCGCCGCGCGCACGAGCGCGGCGGGCCCGAACAGGTGCAGCTCCATCAGCTCACGCAACTGCGCGTCACCGACCTCCTCGACCGCTCCGACCACGGCCCGGCCCGCGTTGTTGACGAGCACGTCGAGCTGCCCGAAGCGGTCAAGGGTGTCACGCACCAGGTCCGCGGCCCTGGTGACGTCCCGGGCGTCGAACGCCGCGAGCAGGCAGCTGTCCGGGTACTCGGCCTCCAGGTCGGCCAGGCTCTCGGGCCGGCGCACCGCCGCCACCACGTTGTCGCCCGCCGCGAGCGCCGACTCCGCCAGTGCGCGCCCGAAACCGCGGGACGCGCCAGTGATGATCCAGGTCTGTGTCGTCATGGCGGGAACGCTATGGCTTCGAGCGCGCTCGAACGCAAACCGGCGCGACACGAACACGGAAGCTCACGAGCGGAAAGCACTCCGCTCCGGGCGGCGGCCTCGCACAGAGCGCGCGGGCAGCACCTCGGACGACGGGCTCAGGCTGGACGGCGGCAGCGCCAGGTAGCGACGCTGGTCCGCATGGCAGGGGTCGTGCCCGGCTTGTGCGCCGCCCGGAGGAGTGGCCGGCCGCGGGGCGAGCGGTGGTGGCGTTCGACGACATGGTGGCCTCCGGGTCCGCGCCCCCGGGTGGCTGACCGCGTGGCGACGCCGAGACGCCTGTGTCGCTGCCCGTCGCGACACAGGCGCCTCGGGGCCTGGTCAGCAGGTGGAGTTGGACTGGGTGAGCAGGGCCAGCTTCCACGGCAGCTTGTTGTAGTCGCCTCCGGCGTTGGGGTCCTTGCCCTGGTAGAGGTAGCGCAGCTGGCAGGGGCTGATGGTCAGCGTCTGGTCGTGGCCGTCGCGGATCATCTCGCCGTGGCTGATGTCCGCGGTCCAGGCGCCGGAGTCGAAGGTGACGTTGTTGGCGCGGGCGAACGGGTTGCTCTCGCTGGCGGCCAGCTGGTTCCACGGGCCGGTGATGCTGGTGGAGGTCCAGGAGCGGAAGTAACGCTTCCCGTCGCTGCCGATCGCCTCGACCAGCAGCAGGTACTGGTTCGTACCCTTGATCTTGTAGACGTTCGAGGCCTCGAACAGGTTGTACTTGTTGCTGTCCTGCATGGCGATGACGGTGTTGGAGAAGCCGTTGGGGAAGTTCGCCACCGTGGTCTGCGAGCGGTAGAGGTGGCCGTTGTCGTCGGAGGAGAACAGGTAGCAGTTCGCCGTGTCGCAGATGACCCACATATCGACCCAGTAGCCGTTGCCGATGTTCTGGCGGATGATGTCCGGCATGCTCGGGTAGAAGTGCTGGGGCGCGCTCCACGACCTGGGGTTGGTGATGTCGGTCGTGGTCGAGTACGACGCGTTGCCGGTCTGGTAGACCAGGTACCACTTGTTCTGCGGGGCGAAGTAGAACACCTGCGGCGCCGCCCGGTAGCCGGTGCCGATCGCGCTCTGGTCGAGATGGTGATGGGTGGCCGCGCCCGCCTGGGCCCAGTCGGTGAAGTTCAGGTAGACCAGGTTGTAGCCGCCCGCCGTGCTGGCGGTGCTGGCGAAGACGTGCCAGCGGCCGTTGTAGTAGACCACCGACGGGTCCTTGACGGCGGCGAGGCTGTGGCTCGCGTCCGACTTGGGGCCGATCAGCGCGGGACCGGAGCGCCAGCGGAAGCTGGCGGGCAGGGTGCCCGTGCCGCCGGTGGGCGTGACCGTCGGGGTCACTGTCGGGCTGGTGGTCGGGGCGGCGCCGGTGCAGGCGGTCCCGTTCACGGCGAAGTCGGTGGGCACCGGGTTGGCGGCGTTGTTCCACGAGCCGTTGAAGCCGAACGTGGCGCTGGCGCCGGTGGCCAGCGAGCCGTTGTAGGCGGCGTTGTCGACGGTGACCTTGGAACCCGCCTGCGTGTGGGTGCCGCCCCACAGCTGGGTGATCGTCTGCCCGGCGGTGAACGTCCAGGTCAGCCGCCAGCTCGTGACCGGATCGCCGAGGTTGGTAACGCTGACACTGGCGCCGTAGCCGCTCTGCCATTGGCTGGTGATCGTGTAGGTGACGCGGCAGCCCGGGGCCGCCTGTGCGGCCGGGACCAAGAGCGCGGCCGTCACGGCGGCGGCCGCGGCGACGATCCAGAACCGAAGGCGTTTGCGGTGCACGGCATCCTCCCAGAGGCCTTCGCCCGAGGCCTCGAGTGTGGGAAGCAGCGCCGAAACATGTCAACAATGTGCCAAAATATTTCGACGCTGCCATGCGCTGCTTCCTTGCCTTATGCAGGTCGTGCCGGTGTGAAACTTTCAGCGCTCCAGCAGCTCCCGTAGGGCCTTGGCGATGTCGGCGGGGGCTTCCTCGGCCATGAAGTGGCCGAAGCCGACGATGACATGCCGGAGGTCGGGGGCCCAGTCCCGCCACAGCGCCGCCGCGTCGTAGCCGAGGGCGGCTCCCCAGTCCTGCTGGAGCACCGTCACCGGCATCCGCAGGCGATTCGCGGCGTCCCGGTCGGCCTGATCGTGCTTGATGTCGATGCCGGCCGAGGCGCGGTAGTCGGCGACGATCGAGGGGATCGCGTGGCGGCAGGCCTCCAGGTACGCGGCGCGGACGCCGGCGGGGATCGCCTGCGGGTCGCCGGTCCAGGCGTCGAGGAAGTGGCCGAAGAAGGCGTCCGGGTCCGCCCCGATCAGCCGCTCGGGCAGGCCGGGCGGCTGGGCCATGAGGTAGAGGTGGAATCCGACGGCCGCGGCGGCGCCGCGCATCGCCCCCCACATGTCCAGGGTGGGCAGCACGTCCAGGCAGGCCAGGTGGGTGACCGCCGCGGGGTGGTCGAGCGCGGCACGGAAGGCGACCAGGGCGCCGCGGTCGTGCCCGGCCAGGGCGAAGCGCTCGTGGCCCAGCGCGCGGGCCAGGGCGAGGATGTCGGCGGCCATGGTGCGCTTGGCGTAGGTGCCTGGACCGGTCTCGGCCGGTTTGTCGCTGGCGCCGTACCCGCGCAGGTCGGGGCAGATGACGGTGTGGTCCGCCGCCAGCTCGGAGGCGACGTGCCGCCACATGAGGTGGGTCTGCGGGAAACCGTGCAGCAACACGATCGGGCTGCCCTCGCCCGCGACGGCCGCGCTGAGCGACACGCCGTCGCCGACGGGGACGCGATGGTAGGTGAAGCCCTCGATGACCATGATGGCGCTCTTTCCGTTGGGATCGTTGGGGGTCGGCGTCCAGCGTGCCGGGCGCGAATGAGCATCCGATGAGCGCGCTACCGTGGCCTGGGGGTGACCAGGACGTGCGGGTGGTGTTCGGGGTGCTGGGGCCGGTGGCGGCCTGGGACGGCGCCGGGCGTTCGATCGGCTTGAAGGGGCCGCGGCATCGTGCGGTGCTGGCCCGGCTGATCGTCGCCCGGCGGCGGATGGTCCCGGTCGCCCGCCTGGTGGCCGACCTGTGGGAGGAGGATCCCCCTGCCGGCGCGGTCGGCTCGGTGCGCACGTTCGTGGCGGCGCTGCGCCGGGCGCTGGAGCCGGAGCGCCCGCCGCGCGTCCCGTCCCGGCTGCTGGTCACCGAGGGGCCGGGGTACGCGTTGCGCGCCGAGACCCAGGCGGTGGACGCCTGGCGCTTCGAACAGGCGGTGGCCGCCGCGGGACCGCCCGAGGAGGTTCTCGAGCGGTTGACGGAGGCGCTGGGGTGGTGGCGGGGGCCCGCCTACGCCGACTTCGCCGACGAACCCTGGGCCCGTGTGGAGCGCTCCCGGCTGACGGAGCTGCGGCTGCACGCCCTCGAACGCCAGGCCGAGGCCCGGCTGGCCCTGGGGCTCGCCGCGGCGGCGGTGCCGGATCTGGACGCGCACGTGGCCGATCATCCGTGGCGGGAGGAGGGCTGGCGGCTGCTGGCTCTGGCGCTGTACCGTACCGGCCGCCAGGGCGACGCGCTCGCCGTGCTGCGCCGGGCACGCACGCTGCTGGCCGAGCACCTGGGCGTGGACCCGGGGCCGGCGCTGCGCCGCCTGGAGGGCGACATCCTCCACCACGCCGACCACCTCACCCAGGCCGCGACCAGGACGGGTGCGGCCGCGACGGGTGCGACCGAGACAAGTGCGGCCGGGACGGGTTCGACCGGGCCGGGTTCGACCGGGCCGGGTCCGGCGGAGACTGTGTGGGCGCGGGCGGCCGCTGCATACGATCGCAGTGCGCCGCCGGGCGCGCGGGCCCGGCTGGAGTCGACGGTGGCACTGATGCGCGGGCTGGCAGTGACCGGGGGCGGCGGCCTTCAGGCGGCTCGCGAGCACCGGGTGGCGGCCATCGCGGCGGCGGAGGAGCTGGGCGACGCGGAACTGACGGCCCGCGTCATCGGCGCCTACGACGTTCCGGCGATCTGGACCCGCCTCGACGACCCGAACCAGGCGGCGCACGTGATCGCGGCAGCCGAGCGCGCCCTGACCGCGCTCGCACCGGACGTGCACGGTACCGCCGCCGCCCTCCCGGCGGCAGCGCCTGCTCCCCCGGCGAGCCGCACCGCTCTCCCGGCGGGGGCGCATGATGCGGCGCGGGCGCGGCTGCTGGCCACAATCGGCCTGGAGTCGCGGGGCACCCACTCGCCGCGCGGCCCGCAGGCCGCCCGAGAGGCGGAACGGCTGGCGCGCCGCCTGGACGATCCGAGGCTGCTGGCGTTCGCGCTCAACGCCGTGTTCATGCAGACGTTCCACCGGGCGGGGCTGGCCACGCGACGGGATGCGATCGGCGCCGAGCTGGTCGCTCTGTCGGCGCGGCACGGCTTGGCCACCTACGAGGTACTCGGGCGCCTCATCCGCCTGCAAGCCCGCTGCGCGCTCGCGGACTTCTCCGGAGCCGACGCCCACGCCTGCGCCGCCGACCGCCTGGCCGAGCGGCACGAGCTGCCGTTGGTGGGCGTCTTCACCGAGTGGTACCGAGCGCTGCGGCTCGACGCGACCGGGCAGGCCCCGGTGGAGGAGGTCGAGTCGGCTTATCGGGCCGCCGCCGCGCGGCTCGACGGCGCCGGCATGCCGGGGCTGGAGCACGGGCTGTTGCCCCTCGCGCTGCTGTGTCTGCGCCTGCGCGACCCCACCCGGCCGGCTCCGCCTCCTGAAGCCGGATCGGCTTTCGAGGACGCCGACTTCGGACCCTGCGAGTCGTGGGCACGTCCCGTGGTGCTGCTCGCCCAGGGCCGCCGCGATGAGGCCGAAGCGAAGCTGCGCCACATCCCCGACCCGCCCCGTGACCTGCTGCTGGAGGCCATGTGGTGCCTGGTCGCGCGGGCCGCCGTCGCGGTGGGCGACCGGGAGGCGATGGAGCGGGCCCATGCCGCGCTCGTGCCGGCGGCGGCGGAGCTGGCCGGGGCGGGCAGCGGCCTGCTCACCCTGGGACCGGTCTCCCGCTACCTCGACGACCTCGCCGCCGCCCTGCGGAGCTGATATCCGGCACGGCGGTTGATCCACGTCGTCAGCGGTGAGGTCAAGCGCGCATCCGCTGCCGAGGAGCGCACCTTCGGGCCTGCGAGCCGTAGGCACGTCTCGTGGTGCCGACCGCACCACCGAGACGCAGCCTCGCCCTCGTCCAGCACGGCGTCGCGACGTGAATCCGCGGGCGTCCAGCGCTACGTCGCGGCCGCGTCCCGGGAGTGACGTGGCGACCCGTTCTGGAGGCGAGGACACCCTGGGCCGGTGGTCACGCGTCGTTCCCCGGCACCCGTTGATCGTCAGCGGGGCACGGGGACGGGACGGGAACGTCCTGTGATAGCGGCGATCAGGGCCGCCGCCGCGCACAGGATCGCGGTCCAGGCCAGGACGGCGTCGGTCGAGGTGTGATCGGCGACCAGGCCGGCGAGCCACGGACCGGCGGTCTGGCCGGCGGCGAACACCGTGGTGAAGGCCGCCAGCGTGGCCGTCCAGTCGGCGGGCGGCGTGCCGGCCTTGATCAGAGCGGTGACGGCCGCGGGAACGCTCATGAACGTGGCGCCGTACACGATCGCCGAGGCGACGATCAGCGGCGGCGCGGGTGCCACCAGAGCCAGGCCCGCCCCGCCCGCCAGCACGCCGAGCAGCACGGCCAGCGGCCGCGTGCCGGGCCAGCGGCCGATGGGCCGGCTCCACAGCGCGGGCGCCGCCACCACCGCCGCGCCCAGCACCGCCCAGGTGAGCGCCACCTGCCAGGCGGGGGCGTTCCGCTCGTCCAGGTACGCCGACAGGAACGTGATGTAGGTGATGTACCCGGCGGCGAACAGCAGGTACGCGAGCGCGACCCCCCACAGCGGCCCCACCCGCGCCCGCCCGACGGCGGCCGCCCGCGCTGGCTCGTCCGCTCGCGCGGCGCTCCAGCAGGCCAGCGTCGCCAGCCCCGCCGCGAGGCTGAGCCCGACCCAGGCTGCCCGCCAGTGATCACCCGCCGCCGGGACCGACACGCCGCTGAGCACGATGCCCAGCCCGGTGCCCGCGAAGAACACGGTGATGGGCAGGCCGGAGCCGGTTCGGGCGGCCACGCGCGAGGCGATCACCCCGCCGGTGATGAACACCACCGCCCCCGCCACCCCGGCCGCGAACCGCGCCAGCAGCAACGCCGCGTACGCCTCCCCCACGGCGGTGGCGCCCAGCGACACGGCGGTCAGGGCCATCCCCCAGCGGAAGGCGGCCGCGGTCCCCCAGCGGCGGGCGGCGGGCGCGCTCAACAGGGCGCCGAGGAGGTAGCCGAGCCCGTTGGCGGTGCTCATCGCCCCGGCCTGTGCCAGCGTCCAGTGCAGGTCGTCGCGCATGGCGGGCAGCAGCAGCCCGTACGCGAACCGCGCCAGCCCGAGCGCCGAGGCGGTGCCGAGCGCCAGCCGCGCCGCCTGCCACGCGCTGCCCTGCGCCATGCCGCCCCCAAGATAGAACCGATCGGTACGATTCGCCTCAGACTAGCACCTGATCGAACCGATCGGAACCATCTTCTGATCAATGTGACGCCCTGGGCTGTCGCCGTTCGTGGGGGTGGAAGGCGGCGCAACAGGCCAGCAGGGCCAGTGCGAACGCCGGCAGCCAGGCCAGCCGGGCGAGCACCCAGGCAGGGGTGTCGGGGACGGTGTGCAGGCCGGGCAGCGGCCGGTCGGCGAGCAGGCCGAGCGCAGTGACCGCGATCATGGCGGTCTGATGCCAGAGGTAGATCGTCATGGCGGACAGGTTGGCCACGGCCACGGCCGCCCAGGCGGCGGGGCGGGCAAGCGCCCGGCGCAGCGGCCCGAGCAGCAGCAGCGCCACCCCGCACTGGGCGAGGCCGAAGGCGACGGCTGCGAGGGTGGGCGGCGACTGGTTGGAGATGCGGGCGCCGGGCACGCCCACCATGGACGCCGGGTAGCCGGCCCACAGGACGAGGGCGGCGGTGGCCGCGGCGCCGCCGAGCAGCAGCGTCCACCCGGTCACCCGGCTGCGCAGGCAGCCACGGCCCCAGGCCGTGCCCAGGCAGTACGGCACCAGCCAGCCGGCGGCGAGGTTGATCCAGCCGGCCCAGTCAGGCCCGCCCATCCCGAACCTGACGAGGTCGATGACGGCGACCGTGGCTAGCGGCCACACCGGGTGGAGTGCGGCGACCAGCGGGGTCGCCGCCGTCAGCGCCGAGAAGATCAGCAGGAACCACAGCGGCGACCACACCAGCTTGGCCAGCGCGTTCACCGTCTGCGGGTCGGCCCCGAGGGCCAGCATCGCGGTCGCCGCCACGCCCCACACCGCCAGCACGGCGGCGGCCGGCCGGAACAGGCGGACCAAGCGGGCGCCGAGCCACTGCGCGTACGTGAGCCCGCGGGCGCGGGCGCGGGTGTGGCTTGTGGCGGCCATCTGCCCGCCCACGAGGAAGAAGACGGCCATGGTCTGGAAGATCCACGAGGCGGGGGCGAGGTAGGGCATGTGCCGCAGCGGGCTGGTCACGTACACGGTGCCGCTGTCGGCGACCAGGGCGCTCACCAGCCAGTGACCGAGCACCACGCCGCCGATGGCCAGGGCACGCAGCGCGTCGAGGCCGCGGTCGCGCTCGGAGGGAGTCGCCGTGTCGATGCGGCGGGCGAGCTCACGCAGCACTGCGGGCCTCGACGGGAGCCTGTCCTGACACGATCCGGGCGATGTTCGCCAGCGGCAGTGAGCCGGCTTTCAGGTAGTCGCTGTGCCCGCCGTCGCCTGCCGCGAAGACGCGGGCGCCGAAGCCCGGCGAGACGGGGTCGGCGCCGAGCCCGAGGCCGGCGAGCCGGAGGTGCGGCACATGGGCGATCCAGTCGCCGCTCGCCCGGGCGGCCCAGACGGCCGCTCGCGTACGCAGGTCGGCGGCGTGCTCGACGGGGACGCCGGGGCTGGCGATCAGGATGAGCCGCTCGACGTCCAGCCCGGGCGCGGCCAGGCCGCAGACCACGCTGCCGTAGGAGTGGCACAGCAGGGAGACGCGGGCGGCGGGTTCGGCCGCGCCCAGCTCCCGTACGAACGCGCGCAACGCCGGAGCGCCCTCCTCGGCGCGGCCGGACGTCAGCACCGCCAGGCCCGTCAGGGTGGGCGTGCGGTAGCCGAGCCAGGCGACGACCGCGGACCGGTCGCCGAGCGCCTGCCACAGCCTCAGCGCGCCGCCGCGCAGGAGCCCGTACCTGTCGAGGCTGGTGTCGCTGCCGGGGACCAGCACCACGATCCGCTCGGCCGCCGGAAGATCGCCGAAGACCTCGACGGCACGGCCCCCGTCGCGGCCGTCGAAGGACAGGAACCGGCGTCCGGGATCGGTCATGGCGTGCAGCGTCGCGGCCCGCCGCAGGTCACCGTGGTCCGCGGCCATCCGCCGGGCGGCCCGGATGGCGTCCCGGCTCGCGGCGTACCGCGCGGCCAGGACCTCGGAGGTCGCGGCCCGCAGCGGTGCGAGAGAGGCGGGGACTGGCGCGGGGACCGCGGCGGGGCGTGCCGCGCCCGTCACCGGCGCCGCCACCGAGACGGAGACGAACGCGGCGAGCAGGGCGCGGCGCAGACGGGGCGCTTTGACGTCGATCACCCGATCGACGGTGCCGCAGGCGGTGCCCGCGCCACATCGGACCACCGTCCCCATTCGCGGGGGCGCCGGAATACCGCGGTCGTACAACCGTGGTCCGATGCCGAGGGAGCTTCACTCGCCGGTGGCCGGTCCGGCACCGACATCGCCGCCGCCCACTACTCCGCGCGCCGTACCCGCACGGCCCGATACCCCCGGGGGAGTATCGCGCAGACCCATCGACGGGACGACGACACCACCACCCCCGCACGGCGACGATCGAGAACCACCATCACCCCCCGCAGAGCCCACCGTCACTCCCGCAGAAAGGCACCGCCTCATGTCGTCCGCCGCCCTCATCCGCCACATCACGCCTGTCCCCCCGCACCGCGCCCGAGGCCCGCTGGCCGAGGTGTACGCGCAGGTCAACGCCGAGTTCAGCAGCATCGGCCCGGCCGTGATGATGATGTCGCCCGCCCCCGAGCTCATGGCCGCCGGCTGGTCGCTGATGCGCGAGGCACAGCTGGCCGGCGACGTCCCTGCGCTGGAGAAAGCCGTCGTCGCGCTGGGCGCGGCCCAGGCCAACGGGCTCGACTACGACATCGAGGCGTTCCTGTCGATGCTGCGGCTGCTCGGGCAGCCGCAGCTGGCCGACACCATCAGGCGGGGCGAGGCGCCGTCCGACCCCGCCCTCGCGGCGTTGCTGGACTGGGCCGCCTCCACCGGTGTCGCCGCCCGAGAGCCGCTGAAGCCGCCGTTCTCCGGCGAGGCGGCCGCGGAACACCTCGGCACGCTCCTGTTCACGCACTTCGTCGACCGCGTGGCCGCCGCCATGCTGCCCGCCGGGCTGACCCCGGGCACCCTGGACCCCGACGACGAACCACCGTTCGACGGCGCGCCCGTCCTGCGCCCCCTCGACCAGGACCTGCGCCCCGGCGCCACCCTTCCCCTGCTCGACGGCCTGCCCGCCGCCGAGCCCCCGGCGTGGGCGGCCGGCGGCCCGATCGGCACCGCGTACGCCGCACTCGCCGCCACCGCCGCGCAGGGCAGCGGCCTGCTCAGCCCCGCGGCCGCGAGTGTGGTCGCGGGGGTGATCGCCGAGCACCGGGGCCGCCGCCTGCCCGCCGGCGACTGGCTGGAGCGGTCCCTCTCCGGCCTCTCGCAGGACGAATGTACGGGAGCGCGCATCGCGATCCTCGCCGGCCTGGCACCCGAGGCCATCACCGACGAGCACGTCACCACCTGGCGCGCCACCGACCGGCGTCTCAGCGACCACTGCACCGTCTACCTGCTCGCCTACGGCGCCATGACCGCCGTCACCCACATCGAAGCCGACCTCACCGCCTGACCCCTCCCCCGCCGGTCATCGAGTGCCGGCAAGGCCGATTTCACCGGGCATTGCTCGAGGCTCGGGGCGGACGTACACTTCGTAAAGTACGTACTTTACGATGCTGTCGGAGTTGGCATAGATGGATCCCCGGGAGAGCGAGTTCGTCGACCGGATGGGGCTGGTCATGGAGCGGTTCGGCGGGACACGGACGATGGGCCGGCTGTATGCGTGGCTGCTGATCTGCGACCCGCCGCATCAGTCCCTCGCCGAGCTGGCGGCACAGCTCGGCGTGAGCAAGACCGCGATCAGCACCATCGCCAGGCAGCTGGAGGCGGTATCGATGATCGAGCGCGTCCCCACGTCGCGCCGCGAGCACCATTACCAGGTGATCCACGGCGGATGGGAGCAGGTGATGCGGGTCCAGCTGGCCGCACTCCAGCCGGCCGTCGAGACGTTGGACTTCGGGCTGTCGGTCGTCGGCGACGACCGGCCCGAGCAGCGGGCGCGGCTGGAGGACACCCGGGAGTTCTTCGCCTTCACCGCACTCGACGGGGAAAGGCTCCTCCAGCGCTGGCAGGACTATCGCGAGAAGCCGGCCGACGATGACGGGGGCGGTGGATGAACGCGGGAAAGGTGGACTTCAGCGACATCACCGACGAAGGGGTGACCTGGACGCTTCTGGGCACCCTCTACCTGCGGGCCAGACAGCTCGACGACTGGAGCGCCGCCTGCTGCAGCGGCTGACCGATCGTTTCCCCTGAACGCACGCCAGGATCACCGCCCTTCGCTCAACGCCTCACGTACAACGACAACAGGCCCACGACCAAGGGAGAGACGATGACCGACATCGTCAAGCGGTACAACATCCCCGAACAGCACTTCTGGCTGCACGGACCGCGATCGGGCCCGCCGGTCGAGTACGACGCCCGCGCCGGGATGTGGAACGTCTACGGCTACCCCGAACTGCACGAGATCCTGAGCGATCCCGCGACGTTCTCCTCCGACACCATGCGCGTGGTCCCCGAGGGCCTGAAACCGCCCAAGGAGGACTTCTCGCTGGACGGCTTCATCACCCAGATCGACCCGCCGGAGCACGGCAAGCTGCGCAAGCTGGTCAGCAGCGCCTTCACCCGCAAGGTCGTCGCGGATCTCGAGCCGAGGATCGCCGCCCTCACCCACGAACTGCTCGACGCAGCACAAGATCGCGGCCGGCTGGAGCTGGTGACCGATCTGGCCTATCCCCTCCCGGTCATCGTCATCGCCGAACTGCTGGGCGTGCCCAGCAGTGATCGCGCCCTGTTCAAGCAGTGGGCCGACGCGCTGTTCCAGCGCGACGCCAAGGTCTCACTCGCCGAGCCCGCCGAAGAACAGAGCGCCGAGCTGCAGGCCACGCTGAAACCGTGGAAGGAGATGTCCGGCTACCTCGCCGCCCACGCCGCGGAACGCAAACGGCAACCACGCGCCGACCTGCTCACCAGGCTGGTCGAGGCCGAGGTGGACGGCGAACGCCTTCCCGACGAGCAGGTGGTCAACTTCGCGATCGTCCTGCTGCTCGCCGGCCACATCACCACGACGATGCTGCTCGGCAACACGGTGCTGTGCCTGGACGCCTTCCCCGAGCAGCAGGACAAGGTACGGGCCGACCGCGCCTCGATCCCGGAGGTCATCGAGGAGTCCCTGCGCCTGTTCACCCCGTTCGCCGCCCTCGGCCGCGCCACCACCCGCGAAGTCGAACTCGGCGGCGTGACGATCCCGGCCGATCAGCTGGTCATGGCCTGGCTCGGGCAAGCCAACAGGGATCCCCGGCAGTTCCCCAACCCCGACGTCTTCGACCCCGGCCGCGACCCCAACCCGCATCTCGCCTTCGGCCGCGGCATCCACTTCTGCCTGGGCGCCCCGCTGGCCCGCCTGGAGGGACGCGTCGCCCTGAACATCCTGCTCGACCGGTTCAACCCCCTGCGCACCGACCCCGACCACCCCGTGGACTTCATGCCCACGCCGACCATGACAGGAGTACGCCGCCTTCCGCTGATCTGACGCCCGAAGCACCCAGCCACGCCGGGAACGGCGCCCTCGCCGGCGAGACCCAGGGCGCCGTTCCGCCCGAGCACCGGTGAAATCTCAAACCGCGACTCAGCGGCTCCGTTGCCGAGCGCGCCTCCGGCCCCGGCCCATCCGCGATCCGAGTGGAAGATCACCCCATCCACGCCGCCACTTCGGTCTTCTAGGAGACCCGCCGGAGTCCGACGCTCCATGATGCCCGAGCTCCCCGGCAATCCGACAGAAGAACAGCTTGAGGCGTGGGTGGAGTTGGCGGAACTGTCTCTGGACCCGGGCTTCCGCGCCAGTGTGCGGCGCGGGGCCGAGAACCACTCGGCCGACCTGTCCGACAGCAGCTCCCGGCGGCCGCGCCCGGACGTTGTCGCGGTTGCGCGAGACCACGCGAGAACGGCTGCCGCATCCGGCATCACCCCGGAATCGCCCCAGTCCGACCAGGTCGTCGCAGCGCTCACCGCAGACTGCGCCCGCATCCTCGGACGATCCGACGACAGCGAATTGCATCGATGGCTGCTGCAGCGCCTGACCGTCGCGAATGATCCGCGCCGGGACCGGTACTTCCGCCTGCTCGACCTGATCAACGGCTGGCCGGCCCCGGAAAGCCTGACACCGGCGCTCGACTGGTCGGTCACCGCACTTCGCCTGCGAGCAGCTCGGTGACGCGATGCCCCCGCCCCGTCGGCGCTGGGCAGGGAACGGCATCGGACATCGACGCAGCCACGTACGCTCCGGTCATGGACACGATCACCGTACGGCTGCGGGCAAGCGCTACAGCCTCGGCTCCCGCTCTTCTCCTGCGGCCCTGGAATCCGGCGGATGCCGACGACCTGGTCGAGCTGTACCGGGACGGTGCCCTGCGCCGCTGGACCAGTGCGACTGTTGCCGACGCGGACGGCGCGGCACGCTGGGTTCGGGAACAGCAGGAAGGATGGGAGGCAGGGGAACGTTTCGGGCTCGCCGTCGTGGAGCCGCGAGCTTCCGGGGATGGTGAACGGTTGGTGGGCCATGTAGTCCTCAAACGTCCGACTCCCGGTTCTCCGTCGGCAGAGGTCGGCTACTGGACCGCAGCACACGCCCGCGGCCGGGGAGTGGCACCCAGGGCGCTGCTGGCGCTGACGGACTGGGCCTTCACCGCCTTCGCGGACGACGGGCTGGAGCGTCTCGAACTCCTGCACCAGGTGGACAACACGGCATCCTGCCGCGTCGCGCAGAAGTGCAGGTACGAGTTGAGCGCGCTCTTGACGGCAGCACCGCCGGATTTCCCCCTCGATGGTCACCTCCACGCACGGATGCGCGACGTCTGAGCTTGTGGGCCTCCTCAGTTACTCGGCGGAGGAACCGTGGGAGGAACGACAGGCGTCTTCTAAGCGGTCAAGCTTGAGGAGTACGCAGAGTGCAGATCTACATCACCGCGGACATGGAAGGCGTCACGGGACTCGTGGATGCGCAGGATGTCCAACCCGGTGGACGGGACTACGAGCGCGGACGGCCCCATGCGCAACCTGCTGCCGGACGCTCTGCACCCGGCTGCCCGCCTCATTCGCGGCAAGCCCAAGCAGATGGGCATGCGCGAAGGACTCGTCCCCGAGCACGACGCGGTGATCTGCGTCGGCTACCACTCGCGGGCCGGCGCGCTCGGCGTACTGAGTCACAGCTTCATGGATCATGAGACGAGGACATCTGGCTGGACGGCCGGTGGGCGAGATCGGCCTGGCCCATGCCACCGCGACGGCCCTCCGGGTGCCGGTGGCGGTCCTCACCGGTGACGACGGCGCCTGCACGGAGATGACGGAGTGGGACGCCTCCGCAGTTCCAGAGCGAACCAGTCAGCAGCCCCTCAGTCCGCACACAGTCCGCAAGACACCCGCTCAAGGCCGTCGCACCCCACGCCACCAATCGCCGAAAGGCCAGGTCAGCGCCCCGCAGGAAAGATCCCCGCAGGTCACCAACCCGGCCCATTACCAGGGCAGATGAAGGCCGCCACGCTCACCTGCCCATCGCCTCCTTCACCCACAAGACCACGGAACGCTGGAGGACGTCACGCTTCGTCCTCCAGCTCCGCGCGGCTGCCACGACCAACCTCTCCCGGTTCGGTCTCTACGTTATGAGGGAGCAGTCCACAGTCGAACGCCCCGGCATCTCAGCAGCGGGTCATCGGATCTTCGGTACCGGGACCTTGGCCCAGTCGAGGTCGGAGCCGAGGTAGAAGCTGGGGTAGGCGGGCTGGTTGTAGCCCGTCTGCTGCCTGGCCACCTCGACCCGGTACTGCGGGTCGTGCATGAGGGTGTAGAGCTTGCGGTTGGTCACCTCGGTGCTGAGGTAGATACGGGCGGCGGTACTGTCGGCGGTGCGCACCACCAGCTCCTCGCGCCAGTCGCCCAGAATGTCGGCGACAAGGCCAGGGTTGCCCTTGGTCCAGTTGTTGGTCAGGGTGCCGGTGGCGGTCAGCAGCGTGCCACGCTTCCAGTCGTCGATCGTCGGCGTCTGGAGCGTCGTGGTGGCGGTGCCGTTGACCAGCTGGGTGGTCATGTCCGCGGCCCAGCGGATGCTCTGGTTGGTGCCGGGAGTGACCCGGCCCAGGTGCTCGCCCCGCGCCGACCACAGGCCCGCCTGGATCTCCTGATTGGGCGGCATCGACGACCACGCCTCCAGGCCGCGGATCGCGGGGTCGATGTCACCGACCATGCCTCGGCCGGTGTCGCGGCCGCTGTAGCCGCCGAACAGGACCTGGCCGGTGGCGGCGTCGCGCATGGCCCAGCCGTACGGCGCCCAGGCCCCGCCTTCGTGGACGGTCCAGATCTCCAGGCCGGGCCGGTCGGCGTCGAGGTCGCCGACGTGCATGGCGTCGCCGTGGCCGAGCCGGGCGCTCTGGCCGGGGACGTTGCTCTCCGGCGGGGCGACGTCGAAGGAGGAGTAGAGCAGGCTGCCGTCGTCGTCGATGGTGGCCGCGCCGTAGACGACCTCCTGCTTGCCGTCGCTGTCGACGTCGGCGACGCTCATCGAGTGGAAGCCCTGCGTGGTCAGGGTGGCGTAGGCGGGGTTGCTGCCGTCGAGGCCGTGCGGGGAGGCGTTGAAGGGGTTGGCCATCGGGGCGTGGCCGCTGTCGACGAACCAGCGCTGCTTGAGCTTGCGGCCGTTCCAGTCGTAGGCGACCAGGGTGGTGCGGGTGTAGTAGCCGCGGGCGAAGATCGCTGATGGGCGCTTGCCGTCGAGGTAGGCCACCGAGGACAAGAAGCGGTCGACGCGGTTGCCGGGCTCGATGCGGGCCATCGCGTAGTCGCCCCACATGAGGCCGTCGTCTCCCCGGCCGGGTTTGTAGTCGATGGTCTGCAGCTCCCGGCCGGTGGCGCCGTCAAAGACCGACAGGTATTCGGGGCCCTTGATGACGAAGCCGGCGAACTCCCGCAGGCGGTTGTTGCCGCTGCGGGCGGGGGCGTAGACATCGACGAAGTGGGTGGCCAGCTGCGTCGCGGCCTCGCGGGAGAGCGGGTAGCTGTGCGCGGGCGCGAGGCCGAAGGCCTGCTCCAGCGTGGCGGGCCAGCGCCCGGCGACCACCTCGGGGTGCTCGTGCCACTTCATGAACATGTCCACGACGTGGTCGAAGTAGCCCGCGGCGCTCAGACGGTAGTCGTCGGTGTGCGAGTAGCCGGGCTCCGGCATGGTGACGAACCGCTCGCTCCGGATGTTGCCGTCGGCGTCGTAGCGGATGACCTTGGTGCCCGGGGCGGTCTTCAGCATCATCTCCGAACGGCCGTCGCCGTCGAAGTCGTAGACCAGGAACTGGGTGTAGTGCGCGCCCGACCTGATGTTGACGCCCAGGTCCAGCCGCCACAGCAGCGTGCCGTCGAGGGTGTAGGTGTCGAGGTAGGTGGGGCCGGTGTAGCCGCGCTGGGAGACGTCCTTGGCGTTGGAGGGCTCCCACTTGACCACCAGCTCGTAGCGGCCGTCGCCGTCCACGTCGCCGACGCTCATGTCGTTGGCTGCGTAGGTGTAGGCCTCGCCTGCCGGGGTGACGCCGTCGGCGGGCTTGCGGAGCCGCACATCGTAAAACGATTCATCCCATGGACGGGCGGGAGCGCTCCGCTTGCCTCCGATCGGCGCGACACTGTACTGGGAGGCGGCCGTACCGGCAGGGTCGAGGTAGTTCGTGCTGTCGGTGACGGTGGCGATCGGGTGGCCGTCTCGGTAGACGCGAAAGTCGGTGCCGACCATGCCGGCCGGCCCGGCTCCGGTCACCTCCGAGCCCAGGAAACGCCAGCTCAGAAAGATGCCGCCCGGTGTCGATGCGGCGACGAGGCCACGGTCGAGGCGCTCCATCTTGATGCGGGGTTGGGCGGCGACGGGCGAGGCCGGGAGAACGCACACGAGGGCGGCCACGACTGAGAGCGCTAAGCGGGCGGGGTGCACGAGAAGGTCCTAGGGGGCGTCGGAGTGATTGAATCGATATAACGACTGCGAGAGTAGGAGCGTAAACATCGGCCCGTCAAGGTCTCTTTGCCGCTCGCGTGTACGGCTTCCCCCACGGCAGCGGTGCGGCACTGGTCAGCACTTCCCGCAGCCTTTGGCTCAGGCCCGCATCGAGATCTTCTCGGCGTGTGAAACTTTCAGACCACCCCAGGAGAGCGCGGGAACGTTCTGGGAGCGTTCACAGCGCAGATGGCGGCGTTTTTGACATCGATCGGGATGGCGTGCTTATGCACTGGGCTTGTACCTCGGATGTCAAGCGGGCTCTTTCGGCAAGGCTGGTTCTGCATTACTGTGCACGTTCACAGATCCTCATCAAGCCTGTGAGGAGGACGCGTGGCCTCACCCCCCACTCTGCCTGCGGCTTCGCACCCGATCCCCGTAACGCCTCGTCGCACATCTTGCGACGACACGACATCTGCCTGACTGCGACCGTCGACACCTGCTCCCGGCGCAGCGACACCAGGGCGGCTTGAGCGGACTGATCACCCGCTCGTGCCCCAGGACGCTTGCGCCGGCGGGTCTGTTCGTCATGCCCGTCCACCATCGGCCGCAGCCGCCGGTCCCGGCCCTGCGCACGATCGACAGCTGCCGTGATCCCGTTTCTGATCTCTGTCCTGACCATCGGAGGATCTCATGAAGAGGATCTTGGTGGCGTTGGCCCTATGCGCCGCCGCTACCGTCCCCCCGGGCAATCTGCACAGGCCGCCACCGCATCGCTCAGCATGCTCGGCGCCGATGTCTCTTCCTTACAACGCGCGCTCGACCTGGGCGCGAAGTACCACGACGCCAGCGGTGCGCAGCGAGATCCGCTCGACATCCTCAAGGGGGTCGGCGTCAACTACGCCCGACTGCGGGTCTGGAACAACCCGATCAGCGGTTACAGCAACAAGGCCAAGGTGCTGCAGCAGGCCAGGGCCGTCAAGGCCAAGGGTTTGCAGCTGATGGTCGACTTCCACTACTCCGACACGTGGGCCGACCCCGGCAAGCAGTACAAGCCGGCCGCCTGGTCCGGCCACGGCATCAGCCAGTTGCAGACCGACGTCTACAGCTACACCTACGACGTGTGCACCAGCCTCAAGGCGCAGGGCACCGTCCCGGACAGCGTGCAGATCGGCAACGAGATCAACACCGGCATGCTGTGGGACGACGGCAGGGTGGTCAACAACGACTTCACGAATTTGAGCCTCCTGCTCAAAGCCGGTTACAACGCCACCAAGGCCTGCAACCCCGGCACCCAGGTCATCATCCACACGGCATTGGCCGAGAGCCTGTCCTCCGCCCGCAGGTTCTACGACGGGATCCGGGCCAAGGGCGTGTCCTGGGACATCACCGCCCTGTCGTACTACTGCATGTGGCACGGCACGACGTCCAACCTGTCCACGGTCATCGCCGACATGCGGGCCCGGTACGGCAAGGACGTGGTCATCGCCGAGACCGCTTACCCCTTCACCGCCGACAACGCCGACTCCACGCGCAACGTGGTGGCCTCGGGCTGCTCGGGGTACCGGATGACCTGGCAGGGGCAGGGCGCGCAGTTCGCGGCGGTGCAGAGCACTGCTCGTAACGCGGGCGCGATCGGGGTCTTCTACTGGGAGCCGACGGTCCACAACGGCCTCGGCGTTCGCCTCGAACCTGACCAGCCTGGTGACCCAGGTGCGGTCGCAGGGCGGGACGCCGGTGCTCGTCACGCCTCCCGTGCGGCGGCTGTTCGCCGCCGACAGCACGCTGACCTCGACGGCGCTGCACGTCAACAGCGTGGGCGTGAACCTCCCGGCGACGATGCGGCAGGTGGCGGCTGCGCAGAACACGCCGCTGATCGACCTGACCGCCGCGAGCGAGGCGCTCGTGGAGGGACTCGGCCCGAACGGCTCGGCCGTGCTCTACCTGACCGAGCTGAATGACAACACGCACTTCTCCACGCACGGCGCGAACGAGATGGCCAAGCTCGTCCTGCAGCGCATGCGTGAGCTGAACCTGCCTCCAGTCCCCTACCTGCGATAGCCATCCGGCCTACCTTCGGGAGTTCGAATCATGCACTTACGCATCGCATTGTTGTCCGCAGGCGTCGCGTTGACGGTGGCCGCCTCAGGGGTCGTCATGGCCGCGGGGGCCGCCGCGGCGGCGACCCGCTACGAGGCCGAGAGCGCACCGGCCACGTGCGACGGTGCCATCGAGTCCAACCACGCCGGCTACTCCGGCAGCGGATTCTGCAACGGCAACAACGCCGCCGGCGCGGCGGCGCAGTTCACCGTGACCGCACCCGCGGCCGGCACGGCCACCATCGCCATCCGCTACGCCAACGGCGGGACCGCGGGCCGTCCCGCCGACGTGCTGATCAACGGCACGGTGGCCCACGCGGGCGCTGCCTTCGACCCCACCGGCGCCTGGACCACCTGGCTGACCAAGACGCTGACCGTATCGCTGAACGCCGGCGACAACACCATCCGCCTGAACCCGACCACCGCCGACGGCCTGCCCAACATCGACTACCTCGAGCTGGACCAGGGCGGATCGAACCCGACCGGGCGGCAGATGGAGGACCTCAACCGTGGCCTGATCAGCGTGCGCTCGGGCAGCGGCAACCTGGTTTCCTGGCGGCTGCTGGGCACCGAGAGCCCGGACACCGCCTTCAACCTCTACCGGGGCTCGACCAAGTTGAACTCCTCGCCTCTCACCGGCGCCACCAACTACCTGGACAACGGTGCGCCATCCGACGCCTCCTACACCGTCCGCGCGGTCGTCAACGGGGTGGAGCAGGCCGCGTCCGAGCCGTCGCTCCGCTTCACCGGCGGCAATTACCTGGACGTGCCGATCTCCCGGCCGGGAAGCACCTACACTGCCGGGGACGCGAGCGTCGGCGACGCCGACGGTGACGGCCAGTACGAGATCTTCCTCAAGTGGGACCCGAGCGACCAGAAGGACAACTCCCAGTCCGGGGTCACCAGCAACGTCTACATCGACGCCTACCGGCTCAACGGTCAGCGGCTGTGGCGCATCGACCTGGGCCGCAACATCCGGGCCGGCGCGCACTACACGCAGTTCCAGGTCTACGACTACGACGGCGACGGCCGGGCGGAGCTGGCGGTCAAGACCGGTGACGGTACCGTCTCCGGCACCGGGCAAGTGATCGGCAACGGCAGCGCCCTGCATCGCAACGCCGACGGCTACATCATCACCGGGCCGGAGTATCTGACCATGTTCAACGGGCTCACCGGCGCCGCCATGTCCACGGTGAACTTCGATCCGGCCCGCGGCAACATCAACGACTGGGGCGACAACTACGGCAACCGCGGCGACCGATTCCTGGCCGGCACCGCCTACCTGGACGGCCAGCGGCCCAGCCTCATCATGGGCCGCGGCTACTACGCCAAGAGCGCGATCGCGGCCTGGGACTTCCGCGACGGCCGGCTGGTCCGGCGCTGGAAGTTCGACTCCAGCAGCGCCGGCAACCAGTGGACGGGTCGCGGCGCGCACTCGCTGTCCATCGCCGACGTCGACGGCAACGGCACCGACGAGGTCATCTACGGCGGCATGACCATCAACGCAGGCGGCACCGGCCGCTACACCACCAGCTTCTACGCCCACGGCGACGCCCTGCACGTCGGCGACTTCGTGCCCAGCCGTACCGGCAAGGAGATCTGGATGATCCACGAGCAGAGCTCCGGCGCCTCCGCCACGCTGCGCGACGCGAACAACGGCTCGATCATCATGCAGAAGAACAACACCTGCAACTGCGAGGGCCCGGCCCGCGGCGTGGCCGCCGACATCCACGCCGGTAACGCCGGCGGCGAGTTCTGGGGATCAGGCACCGGCCTGGGCAGCCTCTTCAACGCCTCCGGCGGCAACGTCGGGCGCAACCCCAGCAGCTACAACTTCTTGGCCTGGTGGGACGGCGATCCGGTGCGCGAGCTGCTGGACGGCAACCACGTCGACAAGTACGGCACAGGCGGCGACACCCGCCTGCTCACCGCCTCCGGAGCGCACTCGATCAACGGCACCAAGGCCACCCCGTCGCTGTCCGGCGACCTGTTCGGCGACTGGCGCGAAGAGATCATCCTGCCCCGGGACGACAACGCCGCGCTGCGCCTCTACGCCACCACAGCGCAGACCGACCGGCGGATCTACACGCTGATGCACGACGCCCAGTACCGCGTCGCCATCGCCTGGCAGAACACCGCCTACAACCAGCCGCCGCACCCGAGCTTCTTCCTCGGCAACGGCATGAGCAACCCGCCCCAACCCGACATCTACGTCCGCTGACCGCCCAGCGGTCTGGCGGCCCGGCACCACCGGGCCGCCAGACCGTGACCTGCGCCGACGGCGAGTTGTCCGCAGCCGGCCCGCACCCCCAGGAGCCTCGATGAAATGGCTGCCGAAGATCTCAATACTCACGGCGATGACGACGGCACTGGCCGGCGCTCCCATCGCGTTCGCGACAGGCGCGCACGCCGCGACGACCCGGTACGAGGCGGAGTCCGCACCCGCCGTGTGCAGCGGCGCCATCGCCTCCAACCACTCCGGCTACTCCGGTAGCGGCTTCTGCGATACCCCCAACACCGTGGGCAGCACCGTGCAGTTCACTGTCAGCGCACCGACCGCGGGCACGGCCACCCTGGCCATCCGCTACGCCAACGGCACCACGACGAACCAGCCGGCGGACATCAGCGTCAACGGAACGACGGTGCAGTCCGGGCTCGGCTTCGAGGGCACCGGCGTCTGGAACGTCTGGGCGACCAAGAGCCTGCCCGTGCAGCTGAATGCGGGAACCACCACCGTACGGCTCGCCGCGACCACCCCCGGCGGACTGCCGAACATCGATTATGTCGAGGTCACGACGGGCGCCGGGGACGGCTCGCCCACCGATCCGAACATCCGATTCGTCGGCCGCTGGGACACCCGCAACGGCACCGCCTACGTCCCGGGCTGGGCCGGCGCCTACCTCAAGACGGCCTTCACCGGCACCACCGTCAAGCTGAAGCAGCGCAACACCATCGACCTCTACTACAGCATCGACGGCGGCCCCGACGTCTACCTGCAAAACATGTCGGGCGCGGTGAACCTGACCCCGACACCGCTGGCGGCGGGCAACCACAGCCTGCGCGTGTCCTACCGTGTGGTGGCCGGCTCCTATCGTGGAGACGCGGTCTTCCAGGGGCTGGTGTTCGACCCAGGTGCGCACACTCTGCCCACCGAGCCGGCCCGCGGCATGGTCGAGTTCGTCGGGGACTCCATCACCGTCGGCACCACCAGCTCGAAGAACGCGCTCACCGCGTACGGGTGGCTGGTCGGGGAGCAGTTGGGGCTGGACCACATGCAGGTCGCCCAGGGCGGCGCCTGCCTGGTGAGCACCGCAGACGGCTGCGTCGGCCTGGACCGCCGGTTCGTGAAGGTGAGCGCCGTCGACGGGGCGGTCGACCACGACTTCACCCGGTACCAGGCGGACGTGGTCGTGATCAATCTGGGCACCAACGATGTCGGCCACGGGGTGTCCACGGCCCAGTTCCAGAGCAGCTACGTCGGGCTGCTGCGCACGATCCGCGGCAAGTACCCGAAGGCCGCGATCCTGGCCCTGAAGACCTTCCGCGGGCGGTATGTCCCGGAGACCCAGGCCGCGGTGCAGACGGTCAACAATGCCGGCGATCGCAACGTCTTCTTCGTCAACACCGACGGTTGGGTGCCTCCGGATGGCTTATCCGACGCCGTTCACCCCAACGACATCGGGCACCGTGCGATCGCGGCGAAGCTGGCGCCAATCGTGGCCGCCCACCTCGCGCCGAGCCCCACGTCGACGTCGAGCGGCACGTCCGACTCCTGCGCCGTGCAGTACAAGATCATCAACCAATGGGACGGCGGTTTCCAGAGCACCAATCCCTCGGAGAACCCAGCTCTTGCCCCGGGTGCCTCCGCGGCTGTGGGCTTCACCAGCCTATGGAACGGCGTCAACACCGCCCCGGCATCCTTCGCCCTCAACGACGCCGGA
Source organism: Nonomuraea sp. NPDC049400 (assembly GCF_044466425.1). NCBI lineage: Bacteria > Bacillati > Actinomycetota > Actinomycetes > Streptosporangiales > Streptosporangiaceae > Nonomuraea > Nonomuraea sp. NPDC049400. The sequence goes on along the minus strand of NZ_JBITMP010000010.1, from coordinate 13,186 downwards.
TGCGCACTCAGCTGACCCGCCTGTGCCGGTGCCGTACCTGCTGCGATGACCAGACCCGACTCACCTTTTGGAGTTACCCATGTCCTTACGCAGAAGGCTGTCCGCCGCTGTCGCGTTGACGGTGGCCGCCGCCGCGGGTGTCGTCATGGCCGCGGGAGCCGCCGCGGCGGCGACCCGCTATGAGGCGGAGAGCGCGCCGGCCACGTGCGACGGTGTCATCGAGTCCAACCACACCGGGTTCTCCGGCAGCGGATTCTGCAACGCCAACAACGCGGCAGGTGCGGCCGCGCAGTTCACCGTGACCGCGCCCGCCGCCGGCGCAGCCACCGTCAACATCCGGTACGCCAACGGCGGGACCGCGGGCCGTCCCGCGGACGTGCTGGTCAACGGCGCGGTCGCACATGCCGCAAGCGCGTTCGACCCCACCGGCGCCTGGACCACCTGGGTCACCAAGACGCTGACCGTATCGCTGAACGTGGGCGACAACACCATCCGGCTGAACCCGACCACCGCCAACGGCCTGGCCAACCTCGACTACCTGGAGGTCGACGCGCCCACCTCCGGCAAGATCACGGTCTGGCTGGCCGGAGACTCCACCGTCGCCAGCAACTCCGGCAGCAACGTCGTCGGCTGGGGCCGGGAGCTCGGCAACTACCTCACCACCGACGCCACCGTGGTCAACAACGCCGTGGGTGGCCGCAGCGTCCAGACCTGGCTGTACGAGTCCGCCGTCACCAGCACCAAGAACTCCGCCGGGGAATGCGTGCTCAGCTCCACCGCCTACGCCGCCCGCTGGCAGGCGATGCTCAACGCCTCCACCGGGATGAAAGCCGGTGACTACCTGGTCATCCAGTTCGGCATCAACGACAGCTCCTCTACCTGCCCACGCCACGTCGGCACCACCCGCTACCGCGAACTACTCACCGCCATGGTCCGCGCCGCCCAGCAGCGCGGCGCACACCCCGTCCTGGTCACCCCGGCAGCCGCCCTGACGTGCAGCGGAAGCACCGCGACGCCCAACCGCGGCTTCGTGACCGAGACCTTCGACGTCAGCACGGCCACCGGCACCCCGGTCATCGACCTCCACAAACTGAGCTACACCCTCTACAACAGCCTGCGCTTCTGCCCGTTCAACGGCGACTACTCCTCCGGCCCTGTCGGCGCGTTCTTCGCCAACGACCACACCCACTTCGAGGCGGCGGGTGCACGCCAGATCGCGGGCCTGGTCACCAAGGCGGTACGCGACCAGCAACTCGCCCTCTCCGCGTACCTGAGGTAACACTCGACTCACCCCCCAGGAGTCTCATGAAATGGTTGTCGAAGATCTCAGTTGTCACGGCGATGGCGACGGCCCTGTCCAGCGCGCCCGCCGCGTTCGCGACCGGCGCGCATGCCGCGACGACCCGGTACGAGGTGGAGTCCGCACCCGCCGTATGCAGTGGCGTCGTCGCCTCGAACCACTCCGGCCACTCCGGCAGCGGTTTCTGTGACACGCCCAACGCCGTCGGCAGCGCTGTCCAGTTCACGGTGAACATGCCGGTCGCCGGCACCGCTGCCTTGGGCTTCCGGTACGCCAACGGCACCACCGCGAACCGGCCTGCGGACGTCAGCGTCAACGGGTCGGTGGTGCAGCCCGGGTTCGGTTTCGAGGGCACCGGCGCATGGAACGTTTGGGTGACCAAGAGCCTGCCGGTGCAGCTGAACGCGGGGAGCAACACCGTGCGGCTCGCCGCGACCACCGCCGGCGGGCTCGCGAACATCGATTACCTCGACGTCACGACGGACGACGGGAACAGCACGATCATGCAGGGCGCTGACGTGTCGACGCTGCAGCGGGCCGCTCACCTGGGCGCCAGGTACTACTACGCCAACGGCACCCAGGGTGACCCGCTGGACATCCTCAAGAGCGCCGGTGTGAACTACGTCCGGCTGCGGATCTGGAACAACCCGCGCAGCGGCTACAACAACAAGGACAAGGTCCTGCAGTACGCACGCACGGTGAAAGCCAAGGGCCTGAAGCTGATGATCGACTTCCACTACTCCGACACCTGGGCCGACCCCGGCGCCCAGACCAAACCGGCGGCGTGGGCGAACCACGGGATCAGCCAGCTGCAGACGGACGTCTACGACTACACCTACGAGGTGTGCACCAGCCTGAAGGCGCAGGGCACCACGCCGGACAGCGTGCAGATCGGCAACGAGATCAACACCGGCATGCTGTGGCCCGACGGCCAGGTGACCAACAACAACTTCACCAACCTGGGCCTGTTACTCAAGGCCGGTTACAACGCGACCAAGGCTTGCAACAGCAGCACGCAGGTGATCATCCACACGGCGCGAGTGGAGAGCGGCGCCCGCTGGTTCTACGACGGCATCCGGGCCCAGGGCGTGCAGTGGGACATCACCGCCCTGTCCTACTACTGCTACTGGCACGGCAGCCTGTCGACCATGGCCGCCGTGGTCTCCGACATGCGGTCACGGTACGGCAAGCCGGTCATCCTCGCCGAGACCGCCTACCCGTTCACCACGGCCAACTCCGACCACACCGGGAACATCATCACCTCCTCCCAGCCGTGCTCCGGCTACCCGGCGACGCCCGCCGGACAGCAGGCCAACTTCGCCGCCGTGCAGAACACCGCCCGCAACGCCGGTGCGAGTGGGATCTTCTACTGGGAGCCCACCTGGTACGCCGTGCCCGGCAACGGCTGGAACCCGGCCGACATCAACAGCTCCGGCAACGCCTGGGAGAACCAGGCCGTCTTCGACCAGAACGGCCGCCTCAACCCCAACACCCGCTGGCTCCCCTGACAACGCGCACAACGCTCCTGCCGCCCCTCGCGGTTGGCAGGAGCACCCGCACCCGCTTTCGCGCCGCGCGTCCAGCCGACCTGCCGCCGACTGGACGCACCCGGCAACGGACCCAACCGAACTCCCCATCGCCACAGCCGTCCCTACACCCAAGGAGTCATCCATGACCATGCAACGGCGGACATTCCTCAGCGTGAGCGCGGCCGGAGCGGCGGGCCTCGGCCTGTCCCTGCTTGGCGCGGGGCAGGCGCTCGCCGGCGTCGGGCCGCTGGACACGGCGCCGACCACGCCGTTCGCGGTCGGCGTTCGCCGGTATGACTGGACCCGCGGCAGCCGCCCGTGCACCACCTACGTCTACTATCCCGCCACCGGCACCCCCGGCGGCAACCCGGTCACGAACGCCCCGGTCGCCAACGGTGCCTTCCCCGTCTACAACTTCACCCACGGCTACGGCAGCAGCCCGCAGAACTCGCTGTTCATCATCCGGGCCCTGGCCGCGGCGGGCTTCATCGTCCCCGCCCCGCATTTCAACCACAACTTCAACGACGTCAACAACGGCAACACCTCCAAGGACGTCTCGCAGATCCTCACCCAGACCCTCGCCCTCAACTCGAGCGGACCGCTGGCCGGACACATCAACACCAGCATCGGCGTCGGAGTGTCAGGCCACTCCCTGGGCGGCATGACCACCCACGGCCTGCTGACCGCCTGGCCCGACAGCCGGATCATCTCCGCCAACCCGCAGTCCTGCATAGACATGGGCAACCCCGCCAGCTCGGTCTCGGCCAAAGTCCTGTTCGTCCACGGTGACCGCGACTCGACCACGTCGTACTCCTCGGCCCGGCAGGCGTACACGGAGATGACCTGGCCCAAGGCGTTCCTCACCTTCGTCGGCGGCAGCCACACCAGCTTCTGGAGCGACAACCGCTTCCCGAACACCGTCGTCGACTGGGCCCGCTGGACCATGTACGGTGACACCGCCGCACGGGACCGCCTCCCCTCCGACGCTGCCGGGTCCAACACCAGGTGGGAAGCCCAGCTGGGTGACTCGCCCGGCGGCCCGGCCACCTACACCCTGGTGGCCCAGCACAGCGGCAAGGCCGCCGACATCAACGAGTCCTCCACCACCGCCGGCGCACGGCTCATCCAGTGGACCATCAACAGTCGCCCCAACCAGCAGTTCGAGTTTGTGGACTCCGGCGACGGCCACGTCCGCGTCAAGGCCCGGCACAGCGGCCTGTTCCTCCAGCCAACGGGCACCGCGACCGGCGCGGACGTCATCCAACAGGCCGACACCGGCGCCACCGGCCAGCAGTGGCGCGTGGTCGACCACGGCGGTGACGTGATCAGCCTCGTCAACCGGGAGTCCGGCCTGGCCATGGACGTCTGGGAACACTCCACCGCCGACGGTGCCCGCATCGCCCAATACACCTACAACGGCAGCCCCAACCAACGCTTCACCCGGCGCCGCGTCTAACCCATGTGGAAGGCGGGTCTGTGAACCCAACATCGCAGTCCCTCCCCTGACTGTTTCTCGGCGGTTGGATGCGATAGTCCAGAAGAGAATTGGCGGCCGTCGCGATACACCGGATGGACTCGGACTCTCTGGGGACGGTCGCCGACGAAACCCTTGCCGCGGTTCGGAGATTCGCCTCCGCAGACATGCAGCGCCCGGAACGGCGGACACCTTCGCGCAGATCCCAGAGCTGACCGCCACCAACTACTTTGCCCATTCGTATCCGCACGCCTAGGGAGCAAACATGAGCGACAGATACCGGGCCCGCGCCACCGCGGTACTCACCGCGCTTGCGGTGGCGGCGGGGATGTCCTTAGCGCCCGCGCCGGCGCACGCCATCTTCGGCACCGCGGACATCAAGCCGATCGAGAGCAACATCGCCGCCAAGTTCTGGGCCTCCGCGACGGCAAGCAGCGGCTCGTCCACCGCTCGGTTAGCCACTGACGGAGACCCGGCGACGTCCTGGTACGCGGACGGCCCCAGCGCCCGACAGCGGCTGACCGTCGACCTTGGCGGCACCTACGACAACCTGCGGAAGGTCAAGGTGATCTTCGCCGACCGTGGCGTGGTGTACCGGTACGTCATCGAGACCTCATCCGACGGTCGCCGCTGGACCACGATCGCCGACAGGTTCCGCGACCAAGCCGCGTCACGGGGAGCGGTGCACCTGTTCACCCGGCCGGGAACACGCTTCGTCCGGCTTACGGTCACCGGTGCGTCAGGCCACCCCAAGGTCGGGGTGAGCGAGCTGCAGGTCTTCAACTACCTGCGCGACGATCTCATCCTCGGCGCCGACCTGTCCTGGGTGGACGACGTCCAGACCCGGGAATACTGGGTCAACCCCCTGGCCGCCGACCGGGGCGCCGGACCGCACCTACTTGACGTGGCCAAGGACCGCGGCATGGAGTACGTCCGGCTGCGGATCTTCAACGAGCCGAGGGACGAAAGCACCGGCGAACCGACGCCGATCCCGCGCCAGGGGCCGGAACGCTCGCTGCAGTCAGCACGGTGGATCAAGGAGCGGAGCATGGGCCTCGGCATCGACTTCCACTACGCGGACTCCTGGGCGGACCCGGCCAAGCAACCGAAACCGCGCGCCTGGGCCGAGCTGGAGTTCGACGATCTGACGCAGGCGGTGTACGACTTCACCGGCGGCTACCTCCGCCGGCTGATCAAGCAGGGCACCACGCCGGACAAGGTCGCCGTCGGAAATGAGATCATCAACGGCTTCATGTACGGCAGCGAGGCGGCCCTCATCGGCACGACCAACCCGCCGTACTTCGTCAACCAGGCCGACATCTACCAGTCGAAGCCCGGCGGCGGCCTGCTGTGGCGCTACTGGCAATCGACCGACCCAGTCGAGCAACGGCTTTACAACGAGGCGTGGGACCGGTTCACCACGTTGGCCGCGGCCGGGATCAAGGCCGTGCGCGATACGTCGCCGAAGACCAAGGTGGAGATCCATGTGATCGTCGACGCCGGGCGGCTCGCCAAGACCATGGAGTTCTGGAGCCAGTTCCTCACCCGGGTCAAGGCAAAAGGCCAGAACCCTGACGTACTCGCGATCTCATACTATCCGGAGTGGCACGGATCGCCTGACGCATTGGATGCCAACCTGCACACGATCGCGACGACCTACCCCGACTACGAAATCGACATCGCCGAGACCGCCTACCCCGCGTCCGGCGGCGACGGCTCGCCATTGCCCAACTCGCCCTTCCCCCGCACCGTCCAGGGCCAGGCAGACGCTATCCAGCGGGTCTTCCAGGCCGCCAATGACGTGGTCGACAACCAGGGCACCGGCGTGCTGGTCTGGGAGCCGGCGGGCTATCAGCCGATGTTCCGGGCCGTTCCCGAGTTGCCCAACACCTGGGAGCCGCACGCGTCGATCAACGTGTTCAACGCGAGCCAGGCCAGGCACGTCCTTGAAGACACCGTCTACATCACCACCCGGGTAGGTAGGACTCCAGCGCTCCCCTCCTCCATCCGTAAGCTCACCACCGCAAACAACGCCATCACCACAATCCCCGTTCACTGGCAGGCGCTGCCGGACGGAGCAACCGACACGCCCGGTGAGGTGGTCATCGTCGGGACGACGGCGCTGGGCAAGGTCACCGCAGTCATCGACGTCATCTAGGCACTCCTCAAAGGCCCGTCGAGGCGAGTCGAGCCCCAGACCGGGCGGGCGAGTCGCGGCGGGAGGGCCACATACGCGTGTCGCATGCGGCCCTCCCGCTCAGGCAAACCGAGCCGGTGTCCACCCCTACCGGTGCGGGCGTGCGAATAGCGCCGGACCGAGGCCGACGGCAGCGGAGTGCGCGCCTGGGCCGCCGCGCCGGCCCCGACGTGTCGGCGCGGGGACGGGCTGCGTCCCGTGACTTGGCCGCCTACCACCGGGCCGACCCGGTCGGTGAGGATGGCTGACGAGTTGCCCCTGTTCGACCTGCCGGAGCCCGAACGGTGGCCGCCGCTCTCTCAGAGCCTGCTGACGAAGGCTTAAGTGCTTGTGGGCATGGGGCCGTAGAGGGCTGGTCCGATCTTGTTGATGTAACCCTCGTGGGACCATTGGGACAGCTGGACGCGGAAGCTGTTGACGTTCTCGATCCCGAGGATGACGGCCAGCTCGGCCCCTCTCCAAGCCCGCCAGGGCTGGACGGCCAGGAGTTCCAGGACCTTGCCGCGCCGGTCGGGACTGGACAGCTCTGGAAGGGGTGGTGGGTCGCCCCATCGGCTATGGGGCGGTTGCCCTGCCAGGTTGCGGGTCAGGCGGCGGGTCATCTGGTACACGGTGGCCCACCAGATCATGAATTCGTGGTGTTCGGGCTTGCGTTCGTAGATCCTGACGAGCCGGCGGTAACGAGCTAGCCAGGCGAATGTTCGCTCTGCCACCCACCTACGCGGCAACACGACGAAACCGCGCAGGTCATCAGAGCGCTTGACGACCGTGACGGTCAGGTGGAGCACGTAGCGCGCCCAGGCGAGCAGGCGTCCGGCGTAGCTGCCGTCCGCCCACACCAGCGCGATGGTGGAGAACTTCTCCCGCAGCCGGGCCAGCAGCGGGTACGCGCCGTCACGGTCTTGAACCGACGCAGCGGTGACGATCACGCACAACAGCAGCCCGAGCGTGTCGACCGCGATATGCCGCTTCTGTCCCTTCAGTTTCTTGCCTGCGTCAAAACCGCAGGCCGTAGCCCCGACGGTCTCAGCCGCCTTGACCGTCTGGGAGTCGATACACCCGGCCGTGGGCAGCTCGCCACGTCCGGCCATGACCCGCAGATGGCCGCGTAAGCGCCCGGCGAGCCGTTCGGGCAGGCCTCGCCGGGACCAGCGCAGGAAGAAGGCGTACACCGCCTCGTGTGAGGGGAAGTCGACCGGCAGGGCCCGCCACTCGATCCCGTACCTGGTCACGTAGTTGATCGCGTCCAGCATGGCCCGCAGGCCATGGACCATCGGCCTGCCCGTGGGCGCGACCAACTCGGCCATCACCGCTCGCGCCTCGACTTCCAGCACCGTCCACTCGGTATCGGTCAGATCCGACGGATACGACGGCTTTCGGCCATGACACCGGCACCCCGGTGAAGCACAACCGCTGGCGCCCACGGACGTGGGCGTGTAAGCAGACAACCACGGGCTCCTGGTCGCCGAGATGCATAGACAACACCTCATCTGACAGGAGCGGCGTCAGCAGCGGCGCCTCCGACGTCTCCTGCCGGACGGCTTGGTCAGCTCGCCTGATCGATGACGTCGTGGAGGTACTCCACGGCGAGCTTTTCGGCGTGGCGACGGGGTTCGATCAGCGCTTCGGTGTCGTTGAGCCACTGGCGGTAGAGCGTGACGCAGGCGAGCAGAGCCTGACCGGCGTCGTGCCGGTCGTAACCGCAGAGGGTTGCCTGAAGGGCGCGCGCCTCATCCGGTGCGATGAACTCGAGGTGGCGGACGCCGCGCGGTGGCGCATCCACCCGCCGAGCGGCCAGAGGACCCAGCACGGCCTCTCGCAGGTAGCTGAGGAAGCCGATGACCTCGAACAGCTCACCGCGGCCGAGTTTCGTCGCGCCGTAGTGCACCCAGACCCAGAATCGGTCCTCGATCCACTGGAGGTCGAGCGACGGGTCCGCCAGCGGATGCTTCGCCAAAAGGGCAGCCAGGGCACCGTCTCGGTCCCACAGAATGTGCGGGTCCTCAACACGCTCGGCGAAGTCGGAGGCTCGCACGAACTTGAAGTCGACGTGAAGGAGGGGCGGCCCGACAATCGTGATGATCAGTCGGGGTTCGCCGACATGCTCCCCGGTGAACCCGGCCACCAGGGCGGCCCACGAGCCGATCAGCTCAAGACGCTCCTTCATGACCGAGTCGAACGCCTCGTCGTCGATGACCACGATGAGATCTACATCGGAGTAGCTATCGGGGCGTCCCTTCGCGATCGACCCCGCGACGGCAACACCGGCCACCCTCGGATCTTGCTGCATCCGAGGAAGCGCATCGCCGAGAAACCGGGCATGCAGGGAGAGCGCGTCCATGACGTTCCTTTCGATACGAAACAAAGTTTTCAAACGTACCATGCCGTCCGGTCGGCCCGGGCACGTGAGAAGAGCACGGGTGAAGGCCTGCCGTGCCTACCGGGACGGCTGGAACGTCACCCCGAACGGTGCCGGGCTCGGTACGTGTACATGGGAAGAGTGCCCGCCGGCCGGGCAGCGGTGCGGGCTCATCAGCTCATCCTCTGTGATCTTCTGGGAGCCCGCTCTCCTTTACGGTCAACGATCCACATGACCAGACTCTGGGGGTCCTCGGACAACAACAGCAAATCCCTTTGTCAGCAGGCTCTCAGAGAGCGGGACCGCGCCTGATGACCGCCGAGCTGACCTTCGCCTGGTCGACGGTTCCCGGACGACCCGCTCCTGGCTGCGGGCGGTCCGGTACTTGCCGTTGCCGCCATTGATCGCGAACTGCTCATCGAAATCGGCCTTTGGCGGAGAGCCTTGCGACGCCAGCAGTGGTGATCTGTCCGTTCAGCTGATCACCGAGGGCCGAGCCCAGGCGACCCTCGCTGGTGCGGGTAACCGGTCTTCATCAGCGGTCTCCACAAGCCGAGAATGTACTTGGTCTGTAATGGTGGGCGCCCGGGCCCTCCGCTGCTCAGGTTCAGCTCGTCCCAGGTCGCCTGGCCGAATTCCGGGATGTAGTGCCTGCTGTTGATCCAGGATGCCGCGTGTGGCTGGATTGTCCGTGGTGCCGGGTGGAGTCGTGCGGCCGGTTGATGACTTCGAGTTCGCGTCGCCGCGCGGTGTACGACTCGGACCGGACCCGGGGCCATCATCGGATGCTGATCCGCCGGCGTAGCGAGGGTCGTGTCGGACATTCAGCAAGACCGTCGTCGTCATCACCGCGAAGTCCGCCGGGCGCAAGGTCTTCGGCCTCGCCACCGCAGGCGTCCGTCTCGCTTGACCTCTTGCGCGTCAGTCCGGCAGCCAGTGCAGCTCGTGCGCCAGGGCTTTGGCGACGGCACGGATGCGGCGGTGTAGCGGCGACTGCTCGCGTGGGAGGACCAGGTGGATCGTCAGGCCGGGCGCGCCCCGCAGCGGTCGCCAGGTGAGACCGGCCGGTTGTGCCGTGACCGCGGCTTCTCCGGCCGGGGCGAGGGTGACCCCGTCGCGCAGGTCGCGCTGAGACATGTCGAAAGAGACTGCGGGCGTGTGGAATCGGGGGTGTGGTCGGATGTCTCGGAACAGTGCGGACAGCTGATCGTGGATCACGGGGTTGGCCGCACGGTCCGGGAGTCGCAGCGGATACGCGGCCGCGTCGGCGATCTCGATCTCCGGGTGTTCGGCCAGCGGATGGTGCTGCGCCAACTGGACCCCGACGCGCATACGCCGCAGCAGGAACCGGCGCACGCCACGGCCCGGCTGTTCACCGCGGGTGATCCCGGCATCGATGCGGCCGTCGGCGACCGCGGGGGAGATCTCCGGTGTCGCCATCGGGACCGCGCCGACCTCGAGTCCGCTGTTGCCGCGAATCAGCCTGTCCACCAGGGCCGGTGCCGTCTCGGCCCCGGCGCTGAGGCTGTATCCGATGCGCAGCGTGCCCAGTTCACCGGCCGCCGCGCTCCGGGCGGTGTCCCATGCCCGGTCCAGCGCCGCCAGCGCGGGCGGCGCGGACTCCGCCAAAGCCGCACCGGCCGTGGTCAATTCGACGCTACGCGTGTTGCGGACCAGCAGGGCCGTGCCGAGTTCCGCCTCCAATCGGCGCATCCGGGCGCTGAGTGCGGGCTGTGCGATACCGATCCGTGCGGCCGCGCGGGTGAAGTTCAACTCCTGCGCCAGCACCAGGAAGTACCGCAGGCTCACCGTATCCGGCGCCACGTGCTCTCCCTGCCGATTGATAACGATCCGTTCTGAGTCTATCCCGTACCGGTCTTTCCCTCGCCCGCACATCAAGCCCTAACCTGCGCATATGACGATTCAACTGACCGCAGTACCCGTTGCCGGGATCGATCGATCTGAGTGTCAATTCGAAGTCGGACGTGTCCGGCCCAACACAGGAGGTTTCCATGGCTAAGGGCTACTGGGTCAGTGTCTACCCCGCCATTTCCGATCCTGAGGCGCTGACTGCCTACGACAAGCTGGCCGGTCCGGCTGTCCAGGCTGGGGGCGGGCGCGTCCTGTCCCGGATCCCGTCCCGTGGCGGTCGAGTCGTCGCCCACGAGGCCGGAATCACGCAACGCGTCGTTCTGATCGAGTTCGACAGCTTTGAACAGGCCGTCGCGGCATACGAGAGCGAGGCATACCAGAAGGCGCTGGTGGCCCTCCCCGACGGCTTCGAGCGCGACTTCCGCATCATCGAAGGCATCGGCTGACCGGCGGGCCCAGCCATCGCTGAGCATCCGTCACCTGATACGCACACGGTGCTGAACGACGACTCACGAGACGAGGTCGAAGCCATGCCCCGCGTCCCAGTTCGTCGTCGACGTCCTCGACGGCCTGATCCCTGCCGGGCGGATCGAAGAAGCGACGCGACGTCCGGACCAGCTGGACTGTCGGAGCCAAGGCAGTCGTCCTTTCACGCCGGGCTCGCCTGAGACGGCTGCCCCCGGCAAGCGAGCCGTCGCCACCGAAAACGCAAGGTAGGTCCGAACAACTCACGTCAGCACCGTTCGGACCTACCTTGCCATCCGCTGCTCACGGCTCCGAAGACTGCGGCTTTCGAGCGGAACGGACACGACGGAACCCACGGGGTTTCGACAGCTCATGATCAAGATCAGGTGGGGTTCGGCTCAACATGGCCTCGATAGGACGCTCCAGCAGGCTTCGGGCGATGTCCGCATAGTCGATGGCGGTCTGCGAACTGAGGTGGAAGACCAGCTCCAGATGCAACGGATCCGCGTTGACTGCGAGTGCTTCCTGGAGAACACGGTCACCGCGGATCTGCTCAGGTTGGACGCCGAGAAGCAGCAGACGCCAGGTCAGGTAGGAGTCGCTGACGGGCTCGGTGCCGGCTGCGGACTTCCACGAGATCAGGACATGGCGGTTGGGCGTATGCGGCCACTGGCGGTGGCGATCATGCAACCAGTCGACGAGGGCGCGGTGCGCGAACTCGGACAGCTTCTTGTGATGACCGCGGATCCGGATCTGCCGCCTGGGCAGGTCGATGTCGTCAAGGGTCAGCTGGCGAATGGCGCTCGCGCGCATGGCATGGACGGCGGCCAAGGCGACGATCAGCCGTTGCTCTGACGTCACCGCCACCTTCTTGACTTTGGCGATCTCGGCGTCCGTCATGGGCTGCAACACGCGCCCCGGCGCGCGGCCGACGCTCAAACGGCGGGTCGGATCGGCGAAGATCAGGCGGTGGCGCTTGGCGAACTGAAACAGTGACCGCAACGCGGTGAAAGTGCCAGCGCGCTGGTGGCCGGTCAACGCGTCCAACACCTGGGAGACGTCGTTCTCCGTGACCTCCCGCAGCTGGTTCCGGGTTTTTGACCAAGCCAGGAGTGGGGTCGGACTCGTCCGAAGTAGGCATAGAGCGTTGACTCCGATCGAGCCTTGGTGCGCGCGCTGCCCTCCAGCAGGACGATCAGCCAGGTACGGTCGTCGGCGCGAAAGCCCTCGGGAAGCAGGCTGCTTCTGGATCGACCCGGCCACCGACGCCGAGAAGGCCGACACGATCAAGGTCATGGGCGGCGAGGACTGGGCCCGGTGGGTGGACGCCCTGGCCGCCCGCCGCTTGCTCCGCCCCGGCTTCACCACGGTGGCGCTGTCCTACATCGGCTCGCACCTCACCTCGCAGATCTACCGTCAGGGCACGATCGGCGCCGCGAAGGCTTACCTGGAAGGCACCGCGCTCACCATCGAGGGCGTACCGAGCGGAGTCGGCGGACGGGCGCTGACGTCGGTCAACGGCGCGGCCGTGACGCAGGCTTCCACCGCGATCCCGGGAACCGCCCTCTACACCAGCCTGCTGCGCGGCGTCCTCGGCGGCACCATGCAGTCCCCCATCGCCCAGGCAGTGGACATGTGGGACCAGCTCACCGGCGCCCACGAGCCGCAACTGGACGAGGAGGGCCGGCTCCGCCTCGACAGATGAGAGCTGCACCCTTCCGTCCAGGAACAGGTGACTAGCTTGGACCTCGGTACGGGGCAGCTGGGTGTGACCGAGCTGCTCGGTCGGTCTGGTCAGCTCACGTTCGCTACGGCATGTGACGGCCAGGTTCGGTTGTCATTCCTTATCCGTCGCGGTGGCCGCCGTAGCTGCGGTGCTGTGGACTGGACGCGAGGGCAGCAGGGACGCCGGGATCAGGCCGAGGCCGGCCAGGCCCGCCAGCACGACAAAAGAGGCGCCGGTCGCGGGCGCGGTCGTCGCCCCGCCGGC